>BNUT01000175.1 GCA_025997555.1 Spirochaetia bacterium | reverse complement strand
CATAGGGGTATTTTGCCTGGACAAGATCGTTCCAATTTTCTGCGGCGATGGCGCCGCGCCGGGGATCCGGTTTTATATTTTTGTACAGGACGATGTATTCCCGATGGCGGACATCCCGGTTGAGGTTGACCCTGCGGATACCGAATTCGATAATTTCATTTCCCTGCGAATCTTCGGTCCGATACCAGCACGGGGCGACAAATAATTCAGACAGGGGAGTCCATTCAAACACGTCCTTACCTGCGCTGATGGAAATCGTACCTGTTCCGGCGGTTATTTCCTGTGTGTCAGGATTCCAATCGAATTTGGCATCTCCAAAAAAGTCAGGGATGTCGGGGTCCAGGGCGAGAGCTTCAGCCCAGCCTTCAAAGGATGCCGAATAGGCGGTTTGGATGTGATCGCAGAGTTTCCGTAAATCCCATTCATATTCCTGCCGCCGGGCGCTGGTTTGATGGGTAGTGATCAGGGCGGGACCATCGGGCAGGGGCAGAATGTACATGACTATTACTGAATCATCAAATTCGATAAGCCATGCAGCGGTAATCCAGGACCGTCCCAGGACGTCCCGGTATTCGGACACCTCCATGGGATCCCCATAGGAGAGAATCCGGTACTTATCGTTCCGCGCAAGGGTGCGCTCCCAGCGGATGTTTTGCAGAATCGTATCCAGGATATACCGGGGGTCTGTATCGATCTGTTTCAGGGGAATCGACCGGGAGCGGGTGATCTTGTAAATGTCGAAGTTGTTGAGCGACGCCAAGGCGATATTTCCATCATCGGGGAGGCCGTAATTTTTTACCTGCAGATTTGAAAGGAACCAGTTGTTGTCGTTCTTGTCCACCAATTCCAGTTGGGGAAAGGATGATGATACGGAGGCGTTGAGCAAGTACCGGTTATTGGGTCCCGTGAGATATTCCGGCGCGGCGGCGAACAGGGCCTCCATGGCCCGCTCAGAATCCTCCCCGGCGGCCCGGACGATCTGGCTTTGTATCAATTTATAATGCCCCGGCAGGGAAATCGTGGTCTCGAATACCCGGTTGGAGGTGTTCGCCAGGATGAGGTGGCTGTAACTGGTTCTGGTCCGGTACTGGAGTTCGCTCCTGTTGGTCTCCAGAATGACCGAGGCCGGAATGGAATAGAGGATATTGTCCAATTTGTGGGTCACCAGGGCGACCGCCTTGCCGCTTTGGGTAACCAGGGGGCCGCCGGAATTGCCGGGGTTCACATCGGCGGAAGATTTAAGCCGGTTCCAGCGGCCCGCTTCATCCTCCGGCACGGTACCAAGGATCAGGCCGTTCCGTATCACGATCCCTTCCCCATAGGCGTTGCCGATACTAAACACCGGATCGCCGGTTTCAAAATGCTCTTCAACTTCAAAATAATCGGTAAAGGTCCGGTCCTTCACCGTAAAGACCAGAAAGTCCCGTTCTTTGGAACCGGCGGTGATTTGATCCACCTCATTCACATTGCCCCCGGAATCCCGGATAAAATACCGGTCATGGACCTTGCTTTCGAGGCCCAGGTTGATCACATGAAAGGCGGTGATGAGTTCCGTTTCGCTGACGGCAAAGGCAGTCCCGATAGATTCGTACTTGTCGGTACGGATCGCGTAGGGGACCATCTCCCAGGTAAGCTCCCGTTCATAGACCGTAGAGTCGTTTTGGTACTTCTCCACCACCACCTCAAAGACCGCAGTGTTTACCAGTTTCATGAGTCCCGCCTGCATACCGGCGGATTTCGTGGAGGCGTCAGTCGCCGGAGCGGCAAAAACCCCGGAGAGCCCCAAGACCAGACCCAAGACAGCCAGAGAAAAACTCAAACGAAGGGATCGTGTTATATTCATCATGGTGAACAGGGTATCAGAAAAACCGGACAAGCTCAACAAGCCGAAGGCCCGGCGCCTCCGGGGGAGCACCGCCGGGAGTTCCAAAATGCCGTCAAAATTGCCCAGGTTCTGGATGTTTCGGTGGAATACCTCGTCACCGGGCAGGAAAAGCCGCCGGGAAAATCGCCTTTGATATCTGAAATTGACGCTTTGGTCCAGACCGTCAAGCAATTGGACGAAAATGACCGCAAAATGCTCTATGGGATGCCCGGTTGTTTAAGAATAACCGGAAAAACAGGGAGTGATGGAAACGCAGTGTACCTAGCACCGGATTTACACTTCCTCTGTGATTTAAATTTTCCCTTCAGGTTCGCTTGGCGGCCTGCGCAATGATCCCTTCCGCTTCGTCAAGGGAGATACCCCGTTCACGGGCCAGTTTTGCCCGGTCCTCAAATTCAATTTTGGAGCGAAGTTTTTTATCGCCGTAGAAAACGGTTTTCTCCCGTGCGCTTCCGAAACTACCCGTTAGTTTCTCCTCTTCCCGCTTTAGGGAAACCCGGTTCACCTTAGTCTCCCGGAAGCCGATGGTGGTGGAATTGCGAAAGAAGGATTCCCGCAGGGCATCAAGTTTGTCGCAGCGGGTCAACACGGAAACAAGCGTCCCCGGCCGGGACTTCTTCATCGTAATGGGGCTGAAGGTGACATCCAGCGCCCCGGCGTCAAAGAGCCGTTCCATGAGGAAACCCAGGGCCTCCCGGTCAGGACCGGAGGTTTCAACAAGGAAATGACCACCCCCACAGGAGCCGCGATTCTCGCTTCCTGTGTGGATGAATTTATCACCGGCCCTGCATCCTTTACGGAAATAAAAACCGGTTACGGCATTGGTACCCGGAAGATGGAAGGGTTTAATGCGCTCCGGGTTTCACTGCGTGAATCGGCGGCAAGCGCCACAGCGGCGGACAGCGGCGGCAAGCCCTGGAAAACAGAAGACCTCATTCTCCTTGAGGCCAACATCGACGACATGACCGGTGAAGCCCTGGGTTTCCTCATGGAACGGCTCTTTGACGCCGGGGCGCTGGATGTCACCTTCAGCCCCATTACGATGAAGAAGTCCCGGCCGGGGACGCTTGTTTCCGTGTTGACCCGCTGCGACAAACTTGATGCCCTGCGGGAATCCTTCTTTCGCAATTCCACCACCATCGGCTTCCGGGAGACTAAGGTGAACCGGGTTTCCCTAAAGCGGGAAGAGGAGAAACTAACGGGTAGTTTCGGAAGCGCACGGGAGAAAACCGTTTTCTACGGCGATAAAAAACTTCGCTCCAAAATTGAATTTGAGGACCGGGCAAAACTGGCCCGTGAACGGGGTATCTCCCTTGACGAAGCGGAAGGGATCATTGCGCAGGCCGCCAAGCGAACCTGAAGGGAAAATTTAAATCACAGAGGAAGTGTAAATCCGGTGCTAGGTACACTGCGTTTCCATCACTCCCTGTTTTTCCGGTTATTCTTAAACAACCGGGCATCCCATAGAGCATTTTGCGGTCATTTTCGTCCAATTGCTTGACGGTCTGGACCAAAGCGTCAATTTCAGATATCAAAGGCGATTTTCCCGGCGGCTTTTCCTGCCCGGTGACGAGGTATTCCACCGAAACATCCAGAACCTGGGCAATTTTGACGGCATTTTGGAACTCCCGGCGGTGCTCCCCCGGAGGCGCCGGGCCTTCGGCTTGTTGAGCTTGTCCGGTTTTTCTGATACCCTGTTCACCATGATGAATATAACACGATCCCTTCGTTTGAGTTTTTCTCTGGCTGTCTTGGGTCTGGTCTTGGGGCTCTCCGGGGTTTTTGCCGCTCCGGCGACTGACGCCTCCACGAAATCCGCCGGTATGCAGGCGGGACTCATGAAACTGGTAAACACTGCGGTCTTTGAGGTGGTGGTGGAGAAGTACCAAAACGACTCTACGGTCTATGAACGGGAGCTTACCTGGGAGATGGTCCCCTACGCGATCCGTACCGACAAGTACGAATCTATCGGGACTGCCTTTGCCGTCAGCGAAACGGAACTCATCACCGCCTTTCATGTGATCAACCTGGGCCTCGAAAGCAAGGTCCATGACCGGTATTTTATCCGGGATTCCGGGGGCAATGTGAATGAGGTGGATCAAATCACCGCCGGTTCCAAAGAACGGGACTTTCTGGTCTTTACGGTGAAGGACCGGACCTTTACCGATTATTTTGAAGTTGAAGAGCATTTTGAAACCGGCGATCCGGTGTTTAGTATCGGCAACGCCTATGGGGAAGGGATCGTGATACGGAACGGCCTGATCCTTGGTACCGTGCCGGAGGATGAAGCGGGCCGCTGGAACCGGCTTAAATCTTCCGCCGATGTGAACCCCGGCAATTCCGGCGGCCCCCTGGTTACCCAAAGCGGCAAGGCGGTCGCCCTGGTGACCCACAAATTGGACAATATCCTCTATTCCATTCCGGCCTCGGTCATTCTGGAGACCAACAGGAGCGAACTCCAGTACCGGACCAGAACCAGTTACAGCCACCTCATCCTGGCGAACACCTCCAACCGGGTATTCGAGACCACGATTTCCCTGCCGGGGCATTATAAATTGATACAAAGCCAGATCGTCCGGGCCGCCGGGGAGGATTCTGAGCGGGCCATGGAGGCCCTGTTCGCCGCCGCGCCGGAATATCTCACGGGACCCAATAACCGGTACTTGCTCAACGCCTCCGTATCATCATCCTTTCCCCAACTGGAATTGGTGGACAAGAACGACAACAACTGGTTCCTTTCAAATCTGCAGGTAAAAAATTACGGCCTCCCCGATGATGGAAATATCGCCTTGGCGTCGCTCAACAACTTCGACATTTACAAGATCACCCGCTCCCGGTCGATTCCCCTGAAACAGATCGATACAGACCCCCGGTATATCCTGGATACGATTCTGCAAAACATCCGCTGGGAGCGCACCCTTGCGCGGAACGATAAGTACCGGATTCTCTCCTATGGGGATCCCATGGAGGTGTCCGAATACCGGGACGTCCTGGGACGGTCCTGGATTACCGCTGCATGGCTTATCGAATTTGATGATTCAGTAATAGTCATGTACATTCTGCCCCTGCCCGATGGTCCCGCCCTGATCACTACCCATCAAACCAGCGCCCGGCGGCAGGAATATGAATGGGATTTACGGAAACTCTGCGATCACATCCAAACCGCCTATTCGGCATCCTTTGAAGGCTGGGCTGAAGCTCTCGCCCTGGACCCCGACATCCCTGACTTTTTTGGAGATGCCAAATTCGATTGGAATCCTGACACACAGGAAATAACCGCCGGAACAGGTACGATTTCCATCAGCGCAGGTAAGGACGTGTTTGAATGGACTCCCCTGTCTGAATTATTTGTCGCCCCGTGCTGGTATCGGACCGAAGATTCGCAGGGAAATGAAATTATCGAATTCGGTATCCGCAGGGTCAACCTCAACCGGGATGTCCGCCATCGGGAATACATCGTCCTGTACAAAAATATAAAACCGGATCCCCGGCGCGGCGCCATCGCCGCAGAAAATTGGAACGATCTTGTCCAGGCAAAATACCCCTATG
>BNUT01000174.1 GCA_025997555.1 Spirochaetia bacterium | reverse complement strand
AACTCTTTAATTTTTCCTAGTTTTTCCCCGTTTTGGTTCACTATGATATACACTACCCTTTCGACGATCTCGCCAGGCTTTTTGATCTGGATATAAAAGATGATCTGAGGGATACATCGGTATATATAAATATACAGACATTCAAAATAACTAACGAAGTAGTAAACACCGTAAGAAAAAATGTTAGCGAAATTAATAGAGGCGAAAGGGTATTGTATACCATAGTGAACCAAAACGGTGAAAAACCAGGAAATATTAAAGAGTTTGCCATTACCTGGAAAGTAGAGGAAAATGACCTGGAGATATTGGATTCGGCTTCTAATGCCATAAAAAACATTGTTGATTTTGATAAATCAGACCGGGGGATTACCTTTGCCAACGATGGCTTTTATGAGGTCCGGGCTTTTATGAAAAGCAAAAAAAACAATGACTACCATAGTATGTCATTTATGCAGTATGTAGGCATTAAGGAGCCGTCAAACAACACCACTACGGACATGGTACTGTCAAGCAGCATCGAAGAAATATGGTCGGTTTTCAAAACAGATGATGAATTACTGAATTTTTACAGCCGGGGAAAAGACGAACCCAAGCGGGAAGAAAAACCCTTCTTTTCTATTAAGGCGCGTTCTTTTGTTACCCCAAGATCTTTTCCGAATATCGAAAACAGACAAGACGAAGAAGGTACTATGATTTTGACTGTTCCGGGCGATAATCCCCGCCGTGCGTATTTACCGGAGGCTTTTCCGCTATCAGAGCCCGGTACGCCCTGGGAGATGTGGTTGGATACTGACTATGCCGGGGGTTTGGAAGAATATGGCCCCTGTAAAATAAAAACTACCGCCTACCGCTATGTAGATCCCTGGAAGTTTGAAGACGAACTATGGCAAAAGGATACGGAAAGCGCACCGGTAAGGGATGAAGGCTACCATATACACGGTGGGGGGTATACGGGTTCACTGTCAAAAAGCAGTTCCTATACAGGCCCCTATTCGCCGCTGGGTAATAATAGGTATAATGATACTACTTGGGGATGTATTCGGGTAACTAACAGCGATTTAACAAGGATGGTCAATTTTATTTTCAAACAATGGGACAAAACCATCTATCTGGAGGTACGGTGATGAGAAAGCACTGTTTTTTTTGGGCATTATTTTTTCTGAGTATTTTTTTTCTGGCAGCGCAGGAAAAGATTGTGATAGAACACGATTATACCGATCGTGATGAAAAGGGTCATTATATTACCGAAATTATCTTTGATAACGACGGAATAATCAAAAGTCGTACAGGTAATTATTCCGTCATAAATGTGGCCAAAGAACAGAATACCTATATTGTTACTGACACGACTACAAACAGCGAAACCGAAGTCTGGCGAGTGAGGGAAAGGAAACACTTTATTGAAGAAAATAACGGTGTAATAACTGTCTGGTGGAATACGACAATGCAGCCTATGACCGTTGCAATAACAGAGAATACTATAAAATTGGAAACCGGAGAACGGTTGGATTTCTCCATGAATAGCAATACAATAACTCTTGGCCGCTATGTTCTGTCGTATGAGAATGGCAGACTAATCAGGATAGATGATCCGGGTGAATTTCAGCTTTTTAATGTTACCCGTCAAAATTCCCGGCAGTATGTTATTAATATAATCAATCCTGGATCAGGAAGTGATAAATGCCAGATCTGGACGGATACAACACCAAAAACAATGCGGCAGAACGCTATCAATTTTCTGATTCTGCTTTTTAATAAACCGGTTTCATACATTCCGTTTATTATAGGTAGGTATTAGTTTTATGGCAAAAGGATACGCTTCCGGCAGTATTGCTGACGGGGGAGGTACGGTGATGAGAAAGCACTGTTTCTTTTTGGCGTTGGTTTTTCTGCACACATTTTTCCTGACAGCGCAGGAAAAGATTGTGATAGAGTGCAATATTAGCAATCATAAAAGGGATGATATTCATTATACTTCTGAAATAATTTTTGATGATCAGGGTATAATCAAAAGTTATACCGATAGCGGGTCTATCAGAACGGTGGTTAAAGAAGGAAACATCTATACTGTTACAGATACGAGTACAAACAGCGAAAATGAAGTCTGGAAAGCAAAAGAGGAAACGCATTTCATCAGAGAAAAAGACGGCATACTAACCGTCTGGTGGAACACGACGATGCAGCCCATTACTGTTGCAATAACAGAAAATACTATAAAATTGGAAACCGGAACACGGTTAAATTTTTCCATGGATACCAATATGATGATCTTTGGCCGGTATGTCCTTTCTTATGAGGGCGGCAGGTTAGCCAAAATAGAGGATCCGAAGGAAGCCCAGTTTTTTACAGTTACCTGCCGCAATTTCCGGCAGTATACTATTGATGTACTAACGCCCGGATCAGGAGTGGATACATACCGAATCCAGGCGGATACGACACCCAAAACAATGCGGCAGAACGCTATCAATTTTCTGATTCTGCTTTTTAATAAACCGGTTTCATACATTCCGTTTATTATAGGCAGGTATTAGTTTTATGGCAAAAGGATACGGAAAGTGATCCGGTAAGGGATGAAGGCTATCTTATACACGGCGGGGGGTATACAGGTTTAGATTCAGAATCATATACAGGCCCCTATTCGCCTATGGACAATAATAGATATAATGATACTACTTGGGGATGTATACGGGTAACTAACAGCGATTTAACAAGGATGGTTAATTATATTTTTAAGAAATGGACTAAACCTATTTGTTTGGAGGTACGGTGATGAGAAAGCATTGTTTTTTTTTGGCATTATTCTTTCTGGGTATTTTTTTTCTGGCAGCCCAGGAAAAAATTGTGATAGAAGGCGATCATAGCCGTCATGAAGGGGAAAGCCACTCTACAGCCGAAATACTCTTTGATGATCTGGGGATAATCAAAAGTTATACCGATAGCAGGTTTATCATAACGGTGGCTAAAGAAGGAAACATCTATACCGTTACAAACACGAGCACAAACAGCGAAGATGAAGTCTGGAGAGCAAAAGTGATAACGCGTTTCATCAGAGAAAAAGACGGTATACTAACCGTTTGGTGGAACACGAGGATGCAGCCTATGACTACAACAATAACAGAGAATGCGATAAAACTTGAAACCGGGGAGCGGTTGGATTTCTCCATGAATGGCAACACAATAAATCTTGACCGCTATGTTCTGTCTTACGAGAACGGCAGACTAATCAGGATAGATGATCCGCGTGAAATGCAGCTTTTTGACGTTACCCGTCAAAATTCAAGACAGTATGTTATTGATATAGTTACACCCGGATTAGGAAGTCATAGTTACCAAATTCAGGCGGATACGACACCCAAAACAATGCGACAGAATGCTCTTAATTTCTTGATTTTGCTCACTACTCTACAGGTTGAATACCTTCCGTTTATCATAGGCAGGTATTAATTTTATGGCAAACGATACGCTTCCGGCAGTATTGCTGATGGGGGAGGTACGGGCATGTTAAAGTTGTACTTTTCCCCGGTATTGTTTTTCCTGTGTGCGTTTTTTTTGACGGCGCAGGAAAAGATTGTAGTAAAAGGCAATTATTATCAGCATGAGGGAGAAGAGCTTATGGCTGCTGAAATAATCTTTGATGATAACGGAATAATCAGGAGCTTTACGGACGATACTTATTTTTTAAATGTGGTCAAAGAGGGGAATATGTATATTGCCAAAGAATCTGGTACGTCAAGTGGTAGGGATAGAGAACACTTCATCAAAGATGATGACGGCATAATAACCGTCTGGTGGAACACGACAATGCAGCCCATAGCCGCAATAATAACAGAGAATACGGCAAGGCTTGAAACCGGTGAGCGGCTAAACCTTGTTGTAAATAACAATTCAATAACTTGGAGTCGGTTTGTTTTATCGTACAAAGACGGAGGGCTAGCCAGAATAGAAGACCCGGACGAATTCCTGTTATATACTGTTAGCCGCCAATCTCCCCGGCAATGTAACATTGAAGTAATCTCGCCCGGAATAAGCAGGAGAGAAGTTCAGATCTGGGCGAACACAACGCAAAAAACAATGCGGCAGAACGCTATCAATTTATTGATTATACTTTTTGTAAGACCGGTTGAATACATTCCGTTTATCATAGGCAGGTATTAGTTTTATGGAAAAAGATACGTTTCCGGCAGTATTGCTGGAAAAATGTTACAAGCATCAAAGCGTCAACCGCTTAATCGGCCTTATGCTTGACGGAATTTCCGTTAAGAAAATAGGGGATTTGGAAAGTCAGGCCGAGGCGGCTCCTAAAAAAGAACCCGGCGCCGCCGAATATCGCCATAAAGAGCATACTATAACTCATTACGATCCGGTAAATGACCGGGTGTTTCCTTTGGAAACAGTAATGTTGGGAAGATTTAACGATGATCATAACAAGGAAGTTAATACCCCCCTTATTCATATAGGAGCCTCAATCGATGATTACCTGCACTCAATGCGTTTACTTGCCATGACTGTTAAGTCTGATATATTTATTCGTAATAGTCATTACAAGCCGGAAACGGATGAAGGACAAAAACTTATAGCGCATGAATTGACCCATGTGTCCCAATACCAGGAAAACCGGCTGCAGAAACGGTATAAACACCTGAAAAAATGGGCAAAACGGATCAAAACCGATGTGTTCCGCCTTTATGACCGTGATATTCCTGAAATTCCTCTTGTTCTGGACATTTTTGGCAGTGCCCTTTCGGGGGCCCTCTACAAAAGGCCCTACGAAAAGGACGAAAACGAGGAGCGCCGCTGGCTTTCCGCCATGCGGGACGCCGCCGCAGGAGCCCTGGACCTTGATCCCGCCCATGTTTTCATCAAATTCCGGGAGCCCCAGCGGGGGACAGCCCAGTATCAACGGGTCGAAAACACCCACTTTGAACAGGATGTCCATGAAGGGGGCCTCACCTTCCGGGTAAACCTTTCGGACTACCTTGATACGGGGCTCTTTCCCGACCGCCGCAAAATGCGCGCCCTTATCCGGGAGGAAGCGGCGGGCAAGAGCGTCCTTAACCTCTTCTGTTATACCGCTTCCTTTTCAGTATACGCCGCGGCGGGCGGCGCGGCGCAGGTGGATTCGGTGGACCTTTCCCGGACCTACCTTGACCGGGCGGCCCTCAATTTCCGCCTGAACAGCCTTGATGCCCCGGACAAGTACCGGCTCATCCGCGCCGATGTCCTCGCTTTCCTCGCCGCCGCAGAAAAGGAAAAACGTTCCTGGGATACGATCATCCTGGACCCTCCAACCTTTTCAAATTCCAAAAAGATGGAATCCACCCTGGACATCAAACGGGACCACCAGACCCTTATTACCCAGTCCCTCAGGCTGCTGAAAAGCGGCGGCCGGCTCTGGTTCAGCACCAATGCCCGGCATTTTCATCTTGAAAGCGGGGATTTTCCCGGCGCTGCGATCAAAGATATGGAACAGGCGATTACCGATGAGGATTTTGCGGGGAAAAAAATCCCCAGGTGCTATCTTTTTCAGGTAT
>BNUT01000173.1 GCA_025997555.1 Spirochaetia bacterium | reverse complement strand
CCATTGCCATACCCCGTAGAAGAGCAGCATTACTATGACAATGGGAATGGAGATGGGCAACAGAATTTTGAAGAAATAACCGAAGTGGGTACACCCGTCTATCTGGGACGCCTCGAACAGGGAATCAATATTGGTAGTCTTGAAGTAGGAACTGGCGATGAAGATGTTTGTCACCTGGATGCCCGATATCAGGATGAGGACGGCCCAGGTATTCCGCAGCTTGAGGGCGTTAACCAGAATGTACTGGGGGATCAAGCCGCCTGAAAAAAACATGGCTATCAGGAGCATGATGGTAAAGGGCTTCTTGCCGGAAAAGTCAGTCCGGGACAGGGGGTAGGCGGCAAGGAGCGTAAAGAAGGTGCTTAAAAGGGCACCCGCAATGGAGTAGTAGGCGGAATTGGCGTAGCCCCGCCAGAGGGGGCTGTATTTCAGGATACGCTTATAGCCCTCCAGGTTCAGCCCCTTGGGGGCAAAAAATACCTCGCCCCCCAGCACATATTTGGGATCGCTAAAAGAAGAAATAACGATAAAATAGATGGGGTACAGAATAACCAGGCACCCGATAATCATGAGGACCTGGGAGACCATATCGAATATGATATCTTCCCTGGTTTGCCGCTGCTGGGGTTTTACCATAAACTTTCCTCCGACAGCCAGCTGCTGACCTTGTTCACGATCACCAGAATTATCAAATTGATTACCGTCTGGAACAGGTTGATCGCCGTAGAATAACTGAACTGGGCGTCAATCAGGCCGATCTTGTACACATAGGTCCCGATAATTTCGGAGGTCCCCAGGTTGGTGGCGGTCTGCATGAGCAGGGCCTTCTGGGTATCCATGTTCATCATCCTGCCCACCTGGAGCAGCAGGAGGGTAATAACCGTGGGCATAATGGAAGGAAGATCGATGTACCAAATCTTTTGCATCTTGGAAGCCCCGTCAAGGGTTGCCGCTTCATAGTGGGAAGGATCGATTGAAGTCAGCGCCGCAAGGAAGATGATTGCCTGATACCCCGTATGCTGCCACACATGGGTGAACACAAAAAGATGGCGGAACCACTCAGGCTTTCCCATAAAATTGATGCTTTCATGCCCCACCCGGTTTAATACGTAGTTGATCACCCCGGTGCTGGGGGAAGTAAAGAGGTAGAGCATACCGGAAAGGACCACCAGTGAAATAAAATGGGGGGCATAGGTAACGGTTTGCACAATACCGTTCATTCCTTTCCGGCGGGAATGGTTAAGCATCAGCGCAAGGATAAGGGGGAAGGGAAAACTGACCAAAAGCTGGTAAAAACTGAGGATCAGCGTATTGGCCATCAGATCCCAAAACATATTTGACGAAAAGAACCGCCTAAAGTAAAACAGGCCCACCCAGGGGCTTTCCATTATTCCCCGTGCAATATTGTACCGTTTAAAAGCGATAAGAATCCCGTACATGGGGGCGTAATGAAAAATGAGAAAGAAAACTACCGTGGGGAGAATAAACAAATAGAGCTGCCATTCATGTTTGAGGACCAATCTGGTAAGAAGCCGATTTTTCTGTATATTCAAAATATCCCCTTTTAAATAATAATTCTATTTTGGAAACACGGAAAAATACAGACCATGTTTTGGATAATTCCGGCTTTAGAGTAGATTAATTGTAATTTTTCATATCTGATATCGGATAAAAGAGGAGGTTTCTGTGCAGTACCGTAATCCCATTATACCGGGCTTTAACCCGGACCCAAGTATTTGCTCCTGCGGAAAGGACTATTATCTGGTCACATCCAGTTTTGAATTTTTTCCGGGAGTGCCGATTTATCACAGCCGGAATCTTGTCAACTGGGAACTTCTTGGACACTGCCTTGACCGGCCTGGGCAACTGCCCCTTAACGGCTGCCCCGCATCCAAGGGGATATACGCCCCCACCATACGCTTCCATGAGGGGGTTTTTTATATGACCACCACCAATACCACGGGGGGCGGAAACTTTATCGTCCACACCAAGGATATACGCGGCCCCTGGTCCGACCCGGTGTATATTGAGCAGAAAGGGATAGACCCCTCCCTGTTGTTTTTGGACGGCAAGGTTTATTTCTGTTCCAATGCCGGGATGGAGGGGGACCCCAAGGGAATCTATGTCTGTGAAATTGATCCCCTCACCGGGGAACGGCGCTCCCCTTCGATCTGCATATCCCATGGCTGCGGCGGTAAAGCCGTGGAGGCCCCCCATCTGTATTTTATCAATGGCTGGTACTATCTTATCCTTGCCGAAGGGGGCACCGAATACGGCCACATGGTCACCCTTCAGCGGAGCCGGGACCTCTACGGGCCCTATGAGAACGGTCCCCATAACCCCATCCTCACCCACCGGAACCGCTGGCGGCATCCCATTCAGGCCACGGGCCACGCCGACCTCTTTGAGGACACCCAGGGCAACTGGTGGATGGTTTGTCTCGGCATACGCCCCCTGCCCCTTGGGTCCCTGATGCTCCATAACCTTGGGCGGGAAACCTTTCTGGCTCCGGTCCGCTGGGAGGCGGGCTGGCCCATTGTCGGTAATGACGGGCTTATCGAGCTTGAAATGGACGGCCCCCTCCCGGAACCGCCCTTGCCTGAGAGCCACGACTTTACCGGTGATTTTACCGGGGAAAAGCTTTCCCCCCATTGGAACTATGTCCGCAATCCCGTCCCGTCCCGGTATTGCCTTAAAAACGGAAGGCTCCTCCTGGACGGAAGTGACGAAACCCTTTCCGGTATGAACCCCACTTTTATTGGAATCAGGCAGCCCTCCTTTATTATGAAGGCGGAGACCTCTATTTCTGCGGAACCGGCCGCCGGAACCCGGACCGGTATCTGTGCGTATTACAACGATTCCTATCACTATGAGATCTGTCTGGAACGAAGCGGCGAAGGACTGCATGTTTTGGTAAATAAACGTATCCACGATATGGAAGCCATCAGCTTTAAGCAGCTTCTTCCCAATCTGAAAGGCGATGTTGAACTGCGGATTCAGGCGGATATCGGGTGGTACTATTTCAGTTACCGCCTGCCGGGGGGTGAATGGCAGGACTGCGGCGGCGGTATGACCGCAGGGCTCTGTACCGAGGGTACCCATACCATGACCTTTACCGGGGTGTACATCGGCCTGTTCAGCACCGGGGGGCGGGCCAGCTTCGGCGGTTTCACTTTGACTGAAAATATTTAACCACGAACGACACGAGGAATTAGACACAGTGCTTAAGACAGGATTCCAGAATCACTGTCCTGTGCTTGAGGATCTGATCCTTGTGTGTACAACCCATTCATATCATAATGAGCGATACAACAGCCACCATAAACCAACAGGACATACCTAATACTATAGGCTTTATTCCGTTCAGGAAAAGACTTTTTATATTGGTGTTTAAGCCAATAGAGGCCATTGCCATTGTTATCATATACTTCCCGATTAAAACAAAGGTTGATGAAACTGCTTTGGGTATTGGGAAAAGGGTATATACGACTGAGGCCAGAATAAATAAAATAACAAACCACGGAAATACCTTTACAAATTTAAAATCATTTCCGTCATTCTTTTTTACCTTTCGTGCGGTATAAATTGCCAAAACCAATGTTGTGGGAACAATCATTAAGGTTCGTGTCAATTTTACAATGGTTGCATACTTTAATGCTTCATCGTTTCCCGCCATGTTGCTCCATGCTGTTCCGGTTGCAACCACGGATGATGTATCATTTACCGCCGTTCCTGCCCACATACCAAATTCCAGGTCACCCATGTGCATTGCTTGTCCCAGGGCAGGAAAAATAAATACCGCAATTATGTTAAATAAAAATATCGTTGATATTGCACGAGCCACATCGTCATCTTTCGCCCGGATGACCGGTGCGGCTGCGGCAATAGCAGAACCGCCGCAGATTGCAGTCCCGACTCCAATTAATGTTGCGGTACTACCGGAAATTTTGAGTACCTTTCCAATAAAAAACGCGATAAGAAACGCAGATGTAAGCGTAAAAAGCATGACAAGAAGCGATTGGCCTCCGACTATCATAACGTTTTGTAAATTCATCTCAAAACCGAGTAATATTATTGAACATTGTAATATTTTTTTTGAAGTGAATTTTATACCAACACTAACATTGACCGCTTTCTTTTCCTGATTGGCCGTAAGTTTGGGGAAAATCGTTGTTAAGATAATTCCACTAATTATTGCGATAACAGGTCCGCCTATTATTGGGAAAATTCTGCCCAGATACCATGCAGGCAGCGCTAAAACAAATGCTAAAATAATTCCGGGTAAGGTTTTAACAAGTTTGTTCATATTTCGCCGCCTCTCTCCAAGAATATATTGGCATAAACAATCCCTGTCAATGTTCCGCAGAAAAAATTATCAAAACAGTCAGGGTTAAAGGTTGGCTTACCAAGCCATGGTGTTCTGTCCTTTAAATCGACACCCCCCTTGCTTCCAAAGCCTGGGCGGTTTCCCCGGCGATCTGCATCATCCGCTCGATAACCGGCGGCAGGATGATGATGATCCGGCGGAATCCCTTCCGGTTTGCACGGGCTTCGCAGGCGAGGTTAGCGGCTTCCCAGATTTCAAAAAAACGGGGGAGGAAGCCCAGCATCAGGGAGATGCCCAGACTTAATTTTCCCCGGCCCAAACTCCGCCGCAGTTCCCCCATGGTGGTGACCGCAAAGAGGAGCGCCCCTGCGGCAAAGGACACGGCAATGGAAAGGCCCTGTTGTATTCCTCCCCAAAAACCGGTGATGCTCAGTGAAGCCCCTGATCCGTCAAACACGAGTGTCCGTAACAGGATGATGAATAGGATGAGGATCAAAAGGGGGCGGCTTCCCCGCAGCAGTTCCCAGGGCCGGACACCTGCGATAATGGCGGCGCTTATGACGATGAGGACCGCCATGACAAGTCCAATTATAGAAGAAAAAGAAAACACCGAAAGTACCAGAATGCTGAGAAGTTTTACCGGGGCGGGACATCTGTGGAGGGGACTGTTCCCGCTGCGGTAGGCGTAGGGAGTTACAGCCACGAGCAGTCCTCCACGGCGGCATAGCTTTTCCGGGGATCCCGCACACCCCATTCGCTATCCAGCCGGTCAAGGACCCCGGCGGGTTTTCCGTCATCCCGGATAATGCCCCGGTGGAGGATCACCAAACGATCCGCAAAGGCCAGAACTTTTTCCAGTTCATGGGTCAGGATGATCAGAGTTTTGCCCTTGATTTTAAGGTCCCGGATAATTTCCAGGGTCTGGACCACACCGGGCCAGTCCAGATTGGCAAAGGGCTCATCCATGATCACCGTATCGCAGCCCATGGCAAGAACTCCCGCAGCGGCAAGCCTCCGTTTCTCCCCCCCGGAAAGCCGCCGGGGTGGCGCTTCCCGTTTTTCAGTTAAGCCCAAAGCCTCCAGTGCCGCAGCACTGCGCTGCGTAACTTCCGCCTTTGGAAGACCCAGGTTTTCAGGCCCAAAGGCAATATCCTCTTCCACGGTTTCCCCCAGGATCTGGGCATCCGCATCCTGAAAGATAATCCCCAGTTCCCGGCGCAGAATTTTTCCCGTCCTGTTCAGCGGATTAC
>BNUT01000172.1 GCA_025997555.1 Spirochaetia bacterium | reverse complement strand
TGGGTTAATACGGGACAGCCCATGCTTGATGAAAGGACCCGGCTTGCCTTGATTAGCCAGAAAAGGTTTTATCCGATCAATAAAGCGGTGCAGGAATATTCAGCCGGTCCCGCACGGGAATTTTACAACAATGGTATTGGTAAGACCTACGCGAAACTTACCGCCGTTGATGATGGTAACTTCTACTGGATTGCTCAATTTAACGCGACCTACTTCCAGAACCCATCTAATTTTTCAGGGGCCTCCCAGTCAGGTATGATCCGTAAGGATTGGCTTGATGCGGTAAAACTTGGTGTTCCCAAGACCCTGGATGAATTTTACAATGCCCTGAATGCGTTCCGGCAAAGTGATGTAAACGGTAATGGCGTCAGGGATGAGATTGCTGCTCTCTCCAACCCGGAAACGTTTAATACCGGAATCGCCCAGTGGTTCGGTTTGGGAACCGACCTGATTTCATCAATAGATGATAAGGCGGTTTCGCCCTGGTACCAGCCCCATATCCGGGATTATTTTACCTATATGAACCGGCTTTATAAGGCGGGCCTGATTCAGGCAACCCCAATAGCCGGTAATGACATGGCTTCAAACCGGATTGCGTACCAAAACGGGTGGAGCGCCGAAACCTGGGATGAACCGGGTATTACGGTACAGAGTGGAGCGGGGAAAGCCTATTTCGCGCCCTTTGCGCTTCAAGCGGTGCAGGATACTCCCCTCCGGGTATGGTTGCAGGAAGGACTTGCCGCCAGCGGTCCTGCCATGCACTTCATCCCCGCCGGTTCAAAGCACGTAGAGGCGGTTGCAAAACTGCTCGACTATCTTGTTTCGGATGAATATTACACCCTTACGGAACTTGGTATTGAAGGGTATACCTTTACCCGTGCCGGTAATGGTTCGGCAAGCCGGTTGAACGAGAACCCCGGTGCCGTGGGGGTAGATCTCGGCCTGGTACGATCACTGTTGCCCGCTTTATGGACGAATCGTTCCATATTCCCCCGGTACGACCGGAAAAATATGGAAGATGAGAACATACAGACTGCGGAAGCAGGCAAGACCCTGGGTTATCCCACAACAGGTTTCCAGTTAAAGAAAGATTTTGTTGATGCGGTGTATAATAAGACCTACCCAATAGTGCAGGAAATTGATGCCCGCGTCGCGTTTCCAACTGCGAAGGAAGTTGATCGTATCGCTGAAATTCGGCCTGATTTGACGACCTACAGTAACGAATTGGTTACCTCCCTTATCATTGGTGATAAGAGTCTGAATAACTGGAATGCCTATATGGCCGACCTCAAGCGCCTTGGTCTGGATGAACTCATTGGTATCTATCAAGCCCGTCTTGATCGGGCAAGATAGTAAAATGATAACGGTAGATGGCGGAACTTTCCAGTGTTTGTTCCGCCATCTATTTATGGGAATAAAGAATACACGATGACCGGTGCAGAACTTCAATCCATGTTCAAATCTTCTATCAATTTAAAAAGCATTGACGGGGTGCAGTGCGAGGAACTCAATTTACAACCTTCGGATATGCAATGGTGGAGGGACGCAAAAATCGGTATGTTTGTCCATTGGGGACTGTATTCAATTTTGGGCCGTGGTGAATGGGTGCGTCACAATGAGCAGATACCCTGGGCTACATACAAGGCCTTGGCGGATCAATTTAATCCGCATAATTTTCAGATGGACGAACTATGTACCCTGGCAAAGGACTTTGGCGCCGCATATATGGTGCTGGTGACAAAACATCACGATGGTTTTTCACTCTGGAACAGTCCGGGTTCTTACGAAGGGTTTACCACTTTCAATACGGCATCGCACCGGGATTTTGTAAGAGAGTACATCGATGCCTGCCGTAAAGCAGGATTACGGGTTGGACTTTATTATTCACCCATGGACTGGCGCTTTCCCGGTTACTTCTATCCAAAGGGTCTGCGGAAAAATGCCGAATTAATGAAACAGCAATGTTACACCCAGATTGCAGAACTGACCGGGAATTACGGTCCTATTGACATTATGTGGTACGATGGCGGCTGGCTTGCCCACCAGGGCACCGATGCTTCCAGTGCATGGTTTTGGGAGCCGGTAAAACTAAACAAGATCGTCCGGCAAAACAATCCCAAAACATTGATCAATCCCCGTTCCGGCTGGGAAGGGGATTTTCAATGTGATGAAGGTCCCCATGAAATTACCGGGAGAATCCTTCCCATTCCCTGGGAAAAGAACATGAGCATCAGCAGTTCCTGGGGTTTTGTACCGGATGACCATGTTCATAATTTTGACTGGCTTATCCGTATGATGGTAAATGTTATCTGCCGGGATGGGAATTGGCTTTTGAATGTCGGCCCGGACAAAGATGGAAAACTAACGCCGGAAATTATCGGCCGTATGCGGAAGATCGGCGCATGGCTTAAAACAAACGGCGAAGCAGTTTATAAAACACGAGGCGGCCCGGTGGAACCTGTCGATGGCGTTTTTGGTACAACGTACCGTGAAAACAATGTTTATATTCATATTCTGGATACTGCGGCCTTCGTTTTACTGCCGCTCACCGGGTATCGCATTATTACTTGCCGCCTCCTTTCCGGCGAATCGCTCCCTTTCACGCAGAATACCCACGGCGTATCGATCGTTTTTCCTCACAATTTGCCTGCCGGGCCGGATACTATCGTCCATTTGACGCTGGATAAACCGGTATGGACGTAAGAAGTATATCGGACCACGAGACGGTATTCCTTGACGGCTCACTCTCCATGTATGACAACAAGGCATTCGCCTTTGTAATCCCCGATGATGGTACGGACATCTCCACCGTCCGGGTCAGGGTTGAAGATTACTGGGAACAGCAGGAACCCAAGATGATTATGGCCTCCGGCGCCGCAAAATGCAGGCGGATTTATCAGGAATCCATAGCCCGTGCCGATGAAATTGGCATGAAAGCCGTTGATGATTTCCAGAACACTAAATTTCAGGACAACAAAAAACGCCTCGGTTATACCAGGTTGTGACCCAGGTAACCCGGCGTTGGAGATGCCCAGTGCAGAAAGGGAATTGTAATATTCATGCTCCCGGTGTATTATATCAAATCAAAGGAGCGCTGCATGAGTAAAATTACAATCAATACGCAGTCTGACGGCATAAAAATTGACCGTCACATTTACGGACATTTCTCGGAACATCTGGGACATTGCATCTACGGCGGATACTGGGTCGGGGAGAAGTCCTCCATACCCAATACGCGGGGTATCGGCAGCGGCTACCCCTTACGGTAGAATGTGATAGTTATACTGTTGGCGGCGACACGCTCCCCGCAGGGATCACCGTAACCCTGCCATCAAAATCAGTAGTAACATTAGAGATAAAGTAATAGACTTGTTCGGAAACCAACCGGGTCGTCGAACAAGTCTGTTATCAAACCGCAAGCAGGGCGGCGCTTTTGCCGTCCTGATCAAATATTTCCGCCATACCTTTATCTTTGAAAAGTATGGCGGGAATTTTTTCCTGGGTCACGTTTTTCCTGTCCCCTGCCCGTACCGCACAGACCAATAGGGTGATGCCCGGTTCCAGGGTTCCTTCAAGAACAGGAATCACCGCAGAGCTTTCCATGATGTTAAGATTGGGAGCGGGGATAATCAGTGAACCCTTCCGAAGGGTACCCGGCTCCAATGCTGTAATCCGTGAAGCGCCCCAATCAAAACCAACCATGGCCTCGTGTTTCCCCACAGCAGTATTACTAAGGGGCTGGGCCTCCTCAAGTTCATGGTACCGGGGGACGGAGAATCCGCCCTCTGCGGTATCAAGGGAGCGCCCGCTTTTGATTTGGTGTATCCGCACATGCCATGCGCCAAGGCTTATCAGCGTGGTGGTGATCTCCACATCATTCCAGGGTTTCCAGATGCTGCGGGTCCAGTTGGGGCCTGTTGTTAGTTCGCTTGTTTCCCGGCGCTGCCGCCAGAATCCATCCTTTTCGCTGAGCATCAGCATGGAATCGCAGCCGGTTTTCGCCAAATTATAATTACTGTGGGAAACACAAAAACCGAACCTGGCGGAATAGGCGAACTTGCAGTATTTATCCGCCGCATGATTCATGTCAAAATTGGGATACCGCCCCGGCGTTAATAATTGCGCGTCCTCGGCCGTATGGGTAATGATGAAACCGGGAATTTTTTCAATGCTGATTTCAGGCAATTCAGGCAGCGGTAATTCTTCCGCCTTCCAGAAAGGATGATCTTCTCCCAGCGCCAGGATGAGGAATACCTTCATGCCCCAATAGGGGGAACCCGGTGAATTGTAGGTATCCGCCATGATGAGGTTTGGATACCCGTAGCCAATACTCAGTATGCCCCCGGCATCCAGTATGGGCCGGGAAAACCACCAGCGCAAATTTCGTAATACTAATCCTTTCAAAACACCCCAGGGAAGAATTTCAATTTCCGCAAAGGCGCAGGCTGAGAAAACTGAAGCTATTGCAAAACGGTAGGTCAGGCTGCGGCCCATGGGGATGATCGATCCGTCTTCCCGGCACCACGCCATAAAACGGGGGATAAACAGTTTGGCCCGTTCAATGTACCGGGCCGCCCGTTCAGGATCACGCTTGCCCGCGAGTTTCGCGTAGACCAAACTGTAGAAATGAAAACCAAAGGGGTTGTAGTAATCGTAATTTCCCCCGATGCCATCCTGATACCAGCCGTCTCCGGCATAGTAGGAGTCAATAAGCTCTAGTGATTTTTTTTCCGCTTTTTCATCAACCGGCAGTTCCAACGCCCTGAATGCTTCACAGACTAGGACCCGGAAAAAATGCCAGTTGGAATCGGAAACTTTTTCGCGCTCAATAAATGAAAGCCAGTTGTATAGTTGTGTCTGTTCCTTTTTGTTCAGACTATCCCAAAAAGTTTTACGGGCAATGATGAGGCAGAGGCCCATGGCGGCCATTTCTACCATGCGCTGATCCGTGCCGGAAATATCCCCCCAATAGCCGGGAGAATCGGGATCGATTCCCTCCCGTAAAATTGAGAGAACCACCTCTATGTCAGGATAGTTCCCTCCGCCGGCGATAAGCGGGCCGATTCCCCAAAGGGGCCTGCTCCACCCTTCCATGAGGGCGATCCGGGGCGAGTAATGAGCCGCAGTATCCCCCAGCTGATACCCGCCGGGAACGGCGTGATCCTTTAGCGGTGACAGTAATTCTACCAGACACCGCTGTACATCTTCTCTGCTTTTAAGCGGATTCATTTCTTTATTCATTTTTCATTACCAATAAGGCCGCCAGCTGCGGGCGATTCTGACCAGCGCTTCCATATAAAAGTAATCCCCCCAGGTGGTACATTCATCCACGCCGTTTTTGCCCGGTTTGGAGTAAACCCCGTGGAGCAGTATTCCTGTGGAGAGGGGAACGGAAGAAGTGGTGTAGGATTTTGCCAGGGATGCGGTGATATGCAGGGCGGCGTTTTCAAAAAGACGGCGCTCCGGGTCTGCAAGGGGCAGGGCGGCGCTTAATTCCAGCAGGCCGCAGGCGGCGATGGCCGCAGCGGAACTGTCCCGTTCTTCCTTTCCCTGCACAAAAACCAAATCCCAATAAGCCACGAGGTCCTCGGGCAGATGGTTGAGGAAATACCGGGCAAGCCCCTTCGCGTTTTCCAGCAGCGCGGGATCGCGGGTGTAACGGTACGAGAGGGCATTGCCGTAAATGCCCCAGGCCTGACCGCGGGACCAGCAGGAATCATCGGAATAGCCCTGGGCGGTTGTGCCTTTCAGGGGCTTGCCCGTTTTGATGTCAAA
>BNUT01000171.1 GCA_025997555.1 Spirochaetia bacterium | reverse complement strand
GGGGGGTGAAAATCCTGCGGATTTTCAAAACGATTACCAGTACATTCAGCACTTTCTCTCAAAGGCGGGCCGGGACCTGGAAACCTTTAACGCCCGATTGGCCCAGCAGGAGGAACTCCAGCGGGAAAATCTCTTTGAGCGGCTCCTCTACGGCCTGGTGTATTCTGATGCCGCCTGGCAAACAGTAAGGGATTACTTCCCCGCCTTTCCCGTGGTATTCAGGATCGCTGCCGTGGTCCTGCCCGAAATGGATGACGCCGCACTTTCCGCCTACACCATGCGCCAGGCGATGATCCAGGATATCATTGAGCCCCACCTGCCCCCTGCTTCCTACACCCACTTTTCCGGCAATATGCTGGTGCTGCTCCTGCCGGAGGATGCCGGAGGAGACCTGCTCCAACGCCTCCGCTCCCTCACCACCGATTTACAGGAAAAGCTCAACACCGGATGCCGGACGGCCCTGAGCGAACCGATACGGGAACTTCAGGATATTCACCGGGCCTTTTACCTGGTCCGCCACCTCTTGCGGCTTCCCCACGGGGGCGGGGATATTTTGCGGAAAGAAAACATCGATCTTTGCTCCTTCCCCCTGGAACTGCTGGACGCATCCCGCCTGTATGAGTTGCTGCTCCACGCCGAGGAGGACAAGGCGGTGGACTTTATCAACAATATGTTCTATGAACTTTGCAATCGGGGATTTACCGGCGAAGACGACATTCAGCAGATATTCTTTCTCTACCGCCGGGTCCTGCTCCAAATTACCGGGGACCTGGAGCTTGACCTGTCCGGGGACAAGGTAATCCCCGCCTACGATTCCCGGCTGGACTTAAGCTTTCTCTTTGCCCAGGTGGCGGAGGCGGCACGCAAAATTTGCGGCCTCATCAGCTCGCGTCATGCTGATAAGGACAACGGTTTTGAACGCCAGGTCCTGGGCTACATTGACGACAACCTCACCAACCCCGGCCTCTACACCAAAATGGTAACCGGCTTCTTCCGCATTTCGGAAAACCGGCTTCAGGGAATTGTGCGAAAATGGACAGGCAAAAGTTTCCTTGAATACGTCGAATCCAGGCGGATGGGCCTTTCCAGGGAGATGCTCCTCAAAACTTCAAAGCCGGTTTCAGAGATAAGGCGGGAATGCGGCTACTCATCGGAAAATTCGTTCTACAAAGCCTTCCGGCGTTTCTACGGGATGTCCCCCAGCGAAATCCGCGCTAAATAACTATCGAACGCCTGACTCCGCATAGGGTCTAGCCCTTTATCGAGCCGATCATCACGCCCTTGACGAAATACTTCTGGAAGAAGGGGTAGATGCAGAGGATCGGCGCCGAGGAGATGACGATGAGGGAATATTTGAGGAGGTCCGCCAGCCCCTGCATGGCCACTGCGGTTTCCGGGTCTGTGATATTGTTGGCGGCGATCTGGTTCATCACCAGGATTTCCCGCAGGAACACCTGAAGGGGGTAGAGTTCCGTTTTGGTAAGATAGATAAAGGCATTGAAGTAAGCGTTCCAGTGGCCCACGGCGTACTGCATGGCGATGACGGCGATCACCGCCTTGGACAGGGGCAGGACAAACAAAAAGAAAAACCTGAAATCGCTACAGCCGTCAATCTGGGTGGCCTCCAAAAGTTCATCGGGGATGGCGGTGGCGATGAAGGTCCGGGTGATGATCATGCTGTAAACCGAAATAGCTCCGGGGATCAGCATGGCCCAGACGGTGTTGAGCATGTGGAGGTCCCGGAGGAGCAGGTAGCTGGGGATCATGCCCCCGGAAAAGAGCATGGTAAAGGTGAAGAAGAATGTCAGGGGACCCCGGTGGGGCAGTTTTTTCCGGGCCAGGGGATAGGCGCAGATCAGGGTCATAAACACGTTGATGAGGGTTCCTGTCACCGTATAGAAGATGGTGTTCCGGTAACCGGTGAGGATGCGGGGATCCTTGAACACTGCCTGGTAGCCCTGTAGCCCCGGATCTACGGGCAAAAAAACTACCTGGCCTGAAGAAATAGCGAAGGGGGATGAAAAGGACGCGGAAACGATGAAGATGATGGGGTACAGCACCGCCAGCAGGAGGGCAATGGCAAAGAAATAGATCAGGGCATAATAGATTCTGTCTTCCAGGGAAAGGCGCATCTTTCGCATTTTCACATCACCCCTTACCATAAACTGGTTTCGCTTAATTTATTGGCGATCTTGTTCACCATAATTATCAGAGCCAGGTTCACCAGAGAGTTGAACAGGCCGATAGCGGCAGCGTAGGAAAAGTCCGTAGGGCCCCCGGCAGCCAATCCCTGCTTGTAGACGAAGGTAGAGATAAGTTCGCTGGTGCGAAGGTTGAGGTTGTTCTGCATGAGCCAGGCTTTCTCAAAACCCAGCGACATGATGGATCCGAGCCTTAAAATCAGAAGGATGGTGATGGTGGGCGCCAGCGCGGGAAGGTCCACATAAAGGACCATTTTGAAGCGGCCGGCCCCATCCACACGGGCGGCCTCGTAGAGTTCCTCTGGGACGGAGGTGAGGGCGGCTACATAGATGATGGAACTCCACCCAAAGCCCTGCCAGATCCCGGACCAGACGTAAAGGTGGGGGAAGGCATCGGGTTTGCCGAAAAGATCCACCGCCTGGCTTCCCGTAATCGCGCGGACAATGATCCCGTAGAGCCCGTTCATGGGGTGGAAGATCTGCATGAGCATCCCCACGATTACCACCACGGAAATAAAGTGGGGCATGTAGGTAACGGTTTGCAAAAACTTCTTGAACTGCCGGTGGTCTATGGTGTTGAGGCACAAGGCAAAGATGATGGGGAAGGGAAAACCGGCGACAATGTCGTAGAGGGAGATCCGCAGGGTATTCCCTATCACCCGGATAAAGGTATAGGAATTGAAAAACTTGCGGAAGTTCGCCAGCCCCACCCAGGGGCTCCCCCAGATGCCCCCGATGATATTGAATTTCTTGAAGGCGATCTGGACCCCCAGCATGGGGATATATGAAAAGATGACGATGTAAACGGCGGGGATGAGCAGGAACAGGTAGAGCTGCCAATACCGTCCGTATTTTTTCTGTAACCGCTGGGGCAGCGCTTCCTTAATCATAACTCCTCCCGCCGCTTATGGCTTATTTGTTCATCCGGTCATAGGCGGATTGGGTCGCCTTTATGACATCCGCCAGGCCCATCTTGTTGAATTCGGCGACATAACTGTCCCAATCCCGGTCGATGTTGAGGTCTCCCATGACGAAGCGGGCAAAGGATTCCCGCGCATAACTGAGGATGGTTGAATGAAACTCGTTAATAACTTCCTGCTCCTGTTCGTTATAAATGAGCCCCGCCACCGCAGCTTCCGGTTTCCGGTACTTTACAAAGGACTCTATGGTTTTTCCCATGGGAGCTATAAAATCGTACCGGTTGCCGGTATCAATATCCATGGCGCTATGTTTGTTGGAAAGGATCCTTGGGCCGATTTCCCCCCAGTATTTGTTCTGCATGGTTCCCCAGGCTAAAATCGGTTCAATCATCGGGTTCCCCAGGGCGCCCCAGACGGACTTTGAATTGGCGGCCGGCGGCTTCCAGTCAACACCCTTTTCTCCCCAGCGGGTCATGATGCTGAATTCTTCACTGCCCATAAGATCCCCCAGCCTGAAGGCAGCTTCGGGGTTTTTACAATTTTTGGTGATGATCATCCGTAATTGCGGCAGCTGCGGCTGGTAAAAGGATTGCCTTCCCCCCGGCCCTTGAAGGGGAGGTATGGGTACAAACTGTCCGCGCTTTGCATCATTCGCCCCCAGATTGGACATGGATATCCGGTTCACCACACCAACCTTTGGCGGGTCGGGGCTTATGATTGCGGTCATCTGGGGATTGTCCTGGGTAAAGGACAGGGGGGAAAGGAGCCCCTCGCTCAGAAGCTGTTTGGTAAAGCGGATACCCTCCCGCCATTGGGGCTTATTGAAGGAAACATCTATTTTTCCGTTGTTCACCAGCCAGAAATTGATCTGGGTATAGATGAAGGGGGTCATCAAAGCATAGAGATAATTGGTTCCCATGTTGTTATTGAAGCTGATCAGGGGAATCTCGTCCTTTTGGCCGTTGCCGTTGGGATCCCGGTCCCGGAAAGCCCGCAGGGTCTCAAGAAATTCCTGGGTAGTTTCGGGCATTTTGAGCCCCAGTTTGGTCAGCCAAGGCTCGTAGATCATAAGGCGGCCGTTACTGTAGGAATTGTTAAGGGACACATTGATACCATAGAGGCCGTAAATATTTCCGTCATAACTCGTTACATATTTTAGGGGATCCTGGTCCAAATCCTTTGCGGATTCCTTGCTCCAATAGGCGCTGTTGGCGTAGTAGGCGTTGGTGGGAATGATCATCCCCGCCTGTCCGTATTTGGTGGCAACGCCGATATCAATGGTACCGATGATGACATCCGGCAGATCCGAACCTCCCGCCATGACCATAAGCTCAACCTTTTGGGCCATTTCCCCTGCGGGATAGACTTCAAAGGTCAGATCAAAATTCCCCCGCTCCGCCAACTGCCTGCTCATCCAGTTAGTTTGAAAATTCTCCACATTGGCCTGAGCCTCAATGCCGATTTTCAGAGGAACCTTGTTTTTGGCGATGGGCAAAACGCCCAGAGCGTTCAGGTTCGGATCCGGCTGATAAACGCCTCCCCCGGTTGACGCTTGTCCGCGCCCCTGGCCCCCGCCGGCGTACAGCATCCCTGCCGCCGCCAGCAGCCCCATCATGATGAACATAGTTCTTTTCATATTTTCCTCCTGAATACAAAAATTGACCGGGGTGGGTACACCCAGTTTTCCCGGTTTTGTTCAGGAATTATAAATCGGGGTCCCCTTCGCAGGATCGGTATTTTTGCCTCCCGGACCATGAAAAATCATGCCGGGAGGTTCACAGAATCGTGAAAATCCGTTTTTTGTCCTGAAAAATGACTATGAACTCAAATCAGTACATTTTCTTCACTTGCTCATCCGGTCATAGGCGGATTGGGTCGCCTTTAAGACATCCGCCAGGCCCATCTTGTTGAATTCGGCGACATAGCTGTCCCAATCCCGGTCGATGTTGAGGTCCCCCATGGTGAAACGGGCAAAGGATTCGTAGACATAGCTGAGGATGGTGACATGGAGATCGTTCATCACCGTCTGTTCCTGATCGTTATAAATGAGGCCGGTGATCGGATTCTTGTACCCGTATTTGATAGCGTCCGGCAGGCCCCGGCCAATGGGAGCGACGAAGTCGAAGGGGCTGCCCGTGGCGGGGTCAGGCAGGCCCCAGGATTTTCCCCGGAGCATGGGCCCTATTTCCGCCCAATGTTTGTTCTGCATCGTGCCCCAAACCAGGGTATCCTTGATCACCCGTACCCCTTCAATGTATCCCTTGGTCCCAGGGGGCGCCTCCGTCCAGTCAACTCCTTTCTCACCGTAGTGCATCCCTACCGAAATATCTTCGGTGGCGATATAATCCGCCAACATGAAGGCGGATTCAGGATTTTTACAATTTTTGGTGATGAGCATCCGCACCATCGGAAGGACGGGCCACCAGAGTTGATTCTTGCCCGCCGGTCCCTGGAGGGCCGGTACGATCTGATACTGGGTACGCCTCACATCGTTGGCCCCCAGATTGGTAGCGGATATACGGACCATGGCGCCAACCCTGGAAGGATCGGGAGTCACCAGGGCATTCATCTGGGTCTGGTCCTGGGTGAAAGACAGGGGGGAAAGGAGCCCCTCATCAATAAGCTGCTTGGTATACCGGATGCCATTCCGCCAGCCGTCCTTGTTAAAAGCCACATCGATCTTCCC
>BNUT01000170.1 GCA_025997555.1 Spirochaetia bacterium | reverse complement strand
CAGTGTTATCATCTTCAGTAAAATTCAACGCAACCTTTCCTGACGTATTATGCGGGTGCGTCAGGATATACATAATCCGATAAACGGTTAAAGCTGCTTTGCCGGTTTCATCGGGAACGGTTTCACGGTAGATTGTTTGTAAGTCACCGTCAATTTTCCGATATTCATCCGAAAAATAATTAACCCTTCTCGGAAATTCATACCGTTCTATTAAACGTTCCTTTTCCGCGCCTGTTATTTCTTCCAGTTTAGAGTTGCCACCCACATAGGGTACTTCGTAATAATTTTGCGCATAAAGCACAGAACTTAATAAAGCAAATATCAATAGAACTAAATATTTCATTTTCAATTCTCCATAATTTATAACAATTGTATTATATATGTATTTCTTTATATTGTCAATGTTTTATATTTATTTTCAATTAAGTTTAGGGCAAATTGCACATAACGTGAAAGCTATACGACGTTTTTGCGGTTGCGATAAAGGAAACCGTAGGTTTCTAGCAACCGCAAAAATGTGCCGGAGAAAAACCCCATAAAGGCGCTACTGCGCCGACTGGGGTTTTTCGTAGGCCAAGCCGCTACTGCGGCGCAGCGTATAGCGTATGTTATGCGAAGTAAAAACCCACTTACAATATAGTTTTATAATATTCCATAATAATTATTGTATTCCCTATTATTCCAATTAAAAGTAATATAATAAAAAATACAAAAATCAATAATTTCATTCCTGCCGATACTCAAACCCGGCATCGGTAATAATTGTAATCGTATCGTCAATGCCCAGTCCTCCGGCGGTGAGGTAGCCCGAGGCAAAAATGGAATCCACCGCCTTGAACATATCCTTTTCCCGGCCTTCCAGGTATACTTCCCTTCCCGCCGCACAGCGGATGTCCGACTTAGGCAGCATGAGCCGGGCAAGGCAGAGGACCTTCAAACAATATTCGGGGGTAAGCGCAGAGGTGTCGGCGCCTTCCAGGGCGGTCCCCTTTAGCGGGAGCAGGAAATTGACGGGTACCGATTGGGGGTTTATCTCCCGGAGGTCAAGGAACATATCGGCTACATCGGCCTTGGTTTCCCCTAAGCCGACTATGCCGCCGGAACAGATTTCAAAACCCATGCCTTGGAGCATCCTGATGTTGGCTAGGCGTTCAGCATAACTATGGGTGGTGCATATGTGGGGATAGTAGTTCCGGCTGGTATTGAGGTTGTGGTTTATCCGGTTTACCCCAGCGTCCTTGAGAGCTTTTGCCTGGGAGGGGCTTAAAAACCCGATGGAACAGCAAATGTGTGTGCCCGATTCTTTTTTCAGGTTCCGTACATGGGCGGCAAACTCATCAATTTCCGCATCGGAGAAGCGGATGCCGCTCAGGCCTATGCAGTGCCGGGCCAGGTTCTTTTCTTTAACGGCCTGCCCGTCCCGTGAAAGTTTTTCGTACGGGACTAGCCGGTAGGTTTCGATATCCGATTTTGATTCATGGGACTGGGCGCAGTAGGCGCAGTCTTGGGAACAGTTCCCGCTCCGTCCGTTGGTGAGGAGTTGCACACCAACGGTATTGCCCTTATATTTCCTTCGTAACACATAGGCGGCGTCCAGCAGTTCGGTGAGCCTCCCCTCGTCCATATCAAGGATACCCAGGGCTTCGTTTGTTGTCAGGGGATTTGCTTCAAAATCTTTTCTTAAATCCACGCGCATACATTCCTTGCAGTATTAGGCCTATTATTCGGAAATATCTTATTGAGCTCAGTAAACCCAGAACGATAAATACTGAGAATAAATAAATCAAAAATTCAATATCCATCTTCATATATAACTTACTATATCTATATAACTATATTTTGTCAACTATGCTAAAGTAATTTTTTACAGAAAATTTGGGTTTTTATTTCGCATAACGTGAAAGCTATACGACGTTTTTGCGGTTGCGATAAAGGAAACCGTAGGTTTCCAGCAACCGCAAAAATGTACCGGAGAAAAAACGCACAAAGGGCGAAGCCCGACTGCGTTTTTTCGTAGGCCAAGCCGCTACTGCGGCGCAGCGTATAGCGTATGTTATGTGCCATAATTTTTCAAAACAAATACGCCGCATCCATGCGGCGTAAAAGATATTGACATAAAAAATTAATAATGATAAAATATAAAATAAGGATATATTAATGATAAATTCAACAAAAAATTATCTTGAAAAATGGTTCTTAATGACAAAAATAAATGAATTGATAGGGAAATGGGAAAGTGAATTTATTTTAAATCATCCTAATAATGAAAATCCTATAACAACGGTAAAATTTAAAATGTCAATAAATTATAATAAAAATTCAAAATATGAAGAAAATATATGGATAATGGATTTTAGTCAGATGTTTGATGACATAATTAATAAATTTAATGCTAAAGGGGTTACAAAAGATTCTTTGTGGGAAACTATGATGTCACATTATGGAGATAATGAAGATATTATTGCTGAAAAATATTCTATAACAATTAAAGTAAAAACACCAATATTTAAAATAAAGAAACAATTATATAGAAATAAAATAATCAAAATGTTAAAATATAAATTTATAAAATTAACTGGAAATGAATATTTTATTAATGAAGATAAAATGAAAATAAAATTGGTTTTACCAAGTAAACTTAAAAATTTAGATAATGGTAATGATACCGATAGTTATATAATTTATGAAAAAATCAATGGCTAAAATAGCCCTCCGCCATCCATGGCTCCGGGCAAGAAAAATTACGGCACATAACATACGGTTTGCGGTTCGGGGCTAAAGCCCCTCCGGGTTCCGTTCGCCTAGGTCAGTCGCTGCGCTCCTTCCCACGGCTCACTCCACCCACATTTTTGTTGCCCTGGTCTTGCTACGCAAGCCCTTATTCGGGCAACAAAAACGTCGCAAACCTTTCACGTTATGTGCAGTACGGGCGTACTTTATTGTTCTTTTATTCCTTCCTGTTCCTCCCACAATTTCGTCCATTCTGCCTCATGTTGTTCCATTTCTTTCTGTCATTTCGCCCTCAAACGTTTTTCCAAAGCAAAAATCAGTTCATAATCACCGGTAAATTTTGTTCCGTTAAAAACAAGCGGGTTTGTAACCGTGACTACTTTACTCTGATCTACGTCGTAGCCGTTTAAACCATTTATACGCCATCCGTCTTTTACTTCTGTCGCATAGAGCAATTCTATGGTATATTGCGGAGCTTCTGTATCCATGCTAAAATTCACAAGATCTGGTAAAAAATCAGGATTAATACGGTCGTATGCTTTCATGTAGGGAAGATAAAGCCTCAAAATCATTTCTCCATTGAAAGCGTAATATGGATAAACAGTGTCATTTTTTAATTCTATTGCTATAAAACCGAAACTTCCACCCTGTCCGGCATAACCGTGCAAAAGATATACGTTTTCTTTTAATAATTCTATTGAGACAATGCTCCAGGTAAGATTCCCATAATACTCATATTCTGAATCACTATACTCCGGTTTTTCATTTTGTGCAATTATTTTTTCCAAAGGAACCGCTTTTAATTTTCCATTCGACATCCGGTACTGAAGAAGCGAATCGTCGTCCGATGCTGTGCCGCCGTTCCATGTATACCAGCTAAACGCTCTGAGTTTTCCGTCTTTTGATGTTATATAATGTTCTTCAAGAGTTCCTGATACTGCATAAGACAGGCTTTCTTCTGTTTCAAAATAGCGTGTAAATAAATATTGCAGTTTACCTAACTCTTTATAGCTGAAATTATAATAATATCCGTTAAGATCCTGATGTACATATTTCCAAAATTCTTCAACATTTATAAATTCGTCTAAACTTTTATATATTCGTTGTTTCTCGCTATCAATATTTTTTTCCGAAGTAATAGTTTCAACTATTTCAGATTTGGTATGATCGTTTCCGCCGTTTTCTTCGGAATCTTTTTGGTATATAATAGGGTCTTGCATTTTTTGTTGATAAGGAATGTCGGTTTTCTCTTTACTGCATGAAATGCTCACCATCAAAATCACTATAATAGATGCAATATATTTCTTCATCTCTGTTTCCTCTCCAACTGTCCATATTTATGTCTTTTAATTTTACAATGCCTTCCGTTTTTTGTCAATATAATTTATAATATTTTCAACCAATTTTAGCCCGTATTGCACATAACGTGAAAGGTTTGCGACGTTTTTTGTGGCGCGATAAAGGAACGCGAAGCGTTCCAGCGCCGCAAAAAATGTGGGTGTAGTGAGCCGTGGGAGGCGCAGCCGACCTAGGCGAACGGAACCCGGAGGGGCTTTAGCCCCGAACCGCAAACCGTATGTTATGTGCAGTGCCGCATTATCACAATTTTTTACTTTTCTATTTCAATAAATCCATTCACTATATCAAGAACATCAAACAAAATATCATCCGTCACATGTTCAATATATTCAAAATTCCGTGCATTGATATCAAGCGTTCTTACTTGATCACATAGAATTACTCCCGTAGTCTTTGTCCGATTATCTAATTTTATATGAAAAGGATGATCCTTGTCCCTGTTTGTTATGGGACAAACAATGGCCAACTTTGAAAAATTATTAAAACTTTCGTTACTTACTATCAAAGCAGGCCTTCGTCCTCGTTGCTCATGACCAGCTTGCGGATAAAAATCAAGCCAAATAATATCTCCTTGTTTTACCATATTTCTTTTCCTACAGGTTTTCCCCAATCTATTTCCCCCTGATTTTCAGGAGTAACGTTTTTGCCATCAAACTTTACAAGCCGTTCTTTTGTGGTTTTATGTTTTGGGGTGTATGTTTTTTTTATAATAATTGCTTCATTTTCTACTAAAACATCAACCGTATCATTTTCAGATATGTTGATATTTTGCAGAAAAGCCTTTGGGAGCCGTATTCCTTGACTATTTCCCCATTTAACAATTGCCGTTGTCATACTCTTATGTCCTTTTCCCTTATTAGGATATACTAAGTATATCCTAATTTTACCATAAAGTCAAGGATTTTTACTCTTTTTTAAATGAATTTTTAATATTGTATGATTTTTTATAACATTTTATCCAAAAATCTTTGCGGCATTGCACATAGCGTATGTTATGTGCAGTGCCCCGTTTTTTTACTTTAATCAATTTTTTTCCTCCAACAAATAATATTTATTATTTTTATTTGAATATTCATAATATAAATCAATATCTTCAGAATATATTACTTCTTCTTTATCGTTCAATTCTGAAATATAATCACGAATACCATAAATGTGTATAATACCTTTATTATTAAAATTATATTCAATGTTTAATGAATTATTCCTAAATATTTCACTAATTGTTTCCCCTTGTATATATTCTCTATTTTTAAATAATTCATTCTCATGGAATACATAATACTCCCATGATTCCATGTATATATTATAATAATATTCTTTTAATAATAAATTTAAATTTGTATCATATAAATATATATTTCCATTTCCCATATTTGTTGAACCAATAATTTCTATTATGTATTTATTTAGATATTCAACTTTAATAATGTTAGCCGATATTATGTTTCTCTCATTTATAAGTATTTGTTTCTTTTCTTTTGTTTTTAAGTTATATACATATATATTGTCAGATTCTGATTCAATTAAAATAGGAACATCACCCGTCCCATTTTCTTGTGCATTTATATTATTTTTTGAGCATTGTAAAAACAAAAACATCGACAAAATAATAACAACAATATACATTTTATTTTCCATAAATCACCACCAAAAATATACTTTATTATTCAATTATTGTCAATATTTATTTTTATCTTTAGTCGACTAGGGGCATTGCAC
>BNUT01000169.1 GCA_025997555.1 Spirochaetia bacterium | reverse complement strand
GGAATACGAGATAGGAGTAAGTGAGAGAGGTAAGGGAATGGAGGGTAGAGGGTGGGGAGGAGGAGGGAAAAAGGTGGGGAGCCACAGGAGGGGCGGAGGAAGGGGAGCGAAGGCGGGAGTTTGGGGAGGCGTGAGAAGGAGGAAGAAGGGGAGGAAGTGGAGATAGAGGAGGCAGGAGCGGAAGGGGTTGATTTTTTTTTTCCACAAAGGGAAATTGGTTTAAAAATACTTTCCTGTTTTTTTGATTTTGAAATGATAGGAGGAAAGGAATGAGAATAATTAATTACAATAAAAGCAATACCCCCCCCCCCCCCCGTAATCATCATTGTGAGAACCAAAGCAAAAACACTTTTCTTCATTTTTAGCCTCCTATGCTAATATTTATCTAATCATAATTATAAATGCATATTATGTCAATAGTCGTGGTAACCCTACTTGTAATTCACCACGGCGCCCGCATCCTTTCGGGAGGAGGCTGCGCTGACCGCATCGACTCCGGCCTGGATGCGGCCCACCCGGACCAGGGCTACCGCACTGTACCCGCTGGGGAGGCCGAGATCGGATTTGAGGCTTCGGTTAATGGCATCCATGGGGCCGGTATAGATTCGGGAGCCGTAGCCCAGGGCTTGGGCGGCAAGGTAAATACTTTCGGTGGCCAGGGCGCCGTCCAGGATGGCGCTGCCGTTGGTTTTGCCGTCCCCGACCGTGGAGATGACGATAAGCACATTACCATCCACGACGTTTGAAACGATCTTTTTAGCCAGGCTCTGGGACTGTACCACCGTAAACTGCCAAGGTTGCCGGTTATTGGCACTGGGGGCGCGGACACCGGCATGAAGGATCAGATCCAGGTCGGCCCTGAGAATAGCCCCGGTGACAAAATTGTGGGCCGCATAGTGGTTCAGGATGGGCCGCAGACCGGGATTGTTGCTTTCCTGGGCATCCAGGGCGGGCATGACGGAAAAACAGAAGACACAGAGAACTACAGCAGAGATGGCGAATTTCTTCATAGAATTTTCCTTCTTCATTTATTTAAGATTCCCGCTATTAATAGTGGGGTGGTTTCCTGTTCGGCACTTCCTCCGGATCCCGTGATATTTGGAGAAGCCGGGATTTCATGGCGGCGTGTTCGGCGTCAAGACGATCAAGAGCGGCGCTGCGGTCCACAACAGTGGCCTGGAGGCGGGTGAGAAAATCTTCCAGCCAGGCGAGTTTGGTTTCGATTTGGGTAAGTCGTAGGTCCAGTTCCTGATCCATGAATCCAGTATAGCAGTTGAAATAAGGGGAAGGAAAGGGTTATAGTTGAATTATTGAATAGTCAAAATGGGGGCAGCCATGGATGAGACCTATGATTTTACGATTGAGGAATTAGGGAAACGGAGTATTAAGTCGCCGATTGCGATGTCAACGACGACAGGCGATATGATCGCCAACTATGTGACGGATGACCGGTTTATCAGGCTGGGGACAGAAGCAAAGTTGGGGGCCCAGCAGCCGATTAAGCGGGCAGAGGTGCTGGAATGTGCCGGTCCCCGGGAGATGCTCTACTTCCAGCCCGCCCATGTTCATGCGGGGATCGTAAGCTGCGGGGGATTGTGTCCGGGGATCAACGATGTGATCCGCTCGGTGGTGCGCTGTCTGTGGTACCGCTATGGGATAAAGCGTATTTCCGGTATCCGTTACGGCTACAAGGGTTTTTTACCGGAATACCAGTACGGGGTCAAGCCCCTGGATCCGGACAATGTAGACGATATCCACAAGCTGGGGGGCACCTATCTGGGAAGCGCACGGGGGGGCGGCAAAGAGGTGGGCAAAATCGTGGATGCCATGGAGCAGCTCAACCTGAATATGCTTTTTACCATTGGCGGGGACGGGACTCAGCGGGGTACCCTGGAAATTGCCGAGGAGATAGACAAGCGCAAGCTCAAAATCGCCATGATAGGGATTCCCAAAACCGTTGACAATGACTTTGCCCTGATTCAGCGGTCTTTCGGCTTTGACACGGCGGTGGACAAGGCGGTGGAGGTTGTCGCGGCGGCCCACATGGAGGCAAGCTCGGCGATTAACGGCATCGGCCTGGTCAAGGTAATGGGTCGGGAATCCGGCTTCATCGCCGTCCATACGGCGCTGGCCAGCCACGAGGTCAACTTTGTGCTCATCCCCGAAGTGCCCTTCAACCTTGAGGGGGCCAACGGTTTCTTCCACCATCTGGAAGAGCGGATTACCAAGCGGCATCATGCGGTGATCGTGGTGGCCGAAGGCGCCATGCAGGACCAGCTCATGACCGAGAAGAAGCTGGACGCCGGAGGGAACCTCAAAATGGCCGATGCGGGAACCTACCTCCGGGACCGGATCGTCAAGTACTTTGAAGAAAAGAAGATCGAGGTGAACCTCAAGTATATCGATCCCAGTTATATCATCCGGTCGGCGCCGGCGAATCCCTCGGATTCAATTTACTGCGAACGGCTGGGAGACGCAGCGGTTCATGCGGCCATGGCGGGCAAGACCAAGATGATCATCGGCCTCGTGAACAACGAGTTTGTCCACCTGCCGATCAGGGAAGTGATCTCCCACCGGAACCATGTTGAGCCCGAGGGCAATCTTTGGCGGGATACCCTGGATGCCACCCATCAGCCGGCGCTGATGGTGAACCAGTTCAATAAATAATTATCATTTCATATCTTAATTCTGTCGATATTGGAAATAAGACAATATATTGATGGAGTTTTTATGAAACGGATCGTTGTTTTTGTAATCTTGGTATTTTCTGCTGTCGGGCTGAGCTTTGCACAATCCTCCGATTGGAATGTCCGGCGGCAGCAACCGGGGGATATGGTATTTATCATCCCCGGTCCGTCCAGGCGGATAATCAACGGTGAATTGGGAATCAGCCGGGGGATGGTTACCCTGACCGACAAAAACGGCGTCGCCTGGTATGTACTGGGCCTGGATCGCTTTATTGGTTTTATCGACGGCTTGGACTTGGGGGAAGAAGTAGAGCTTGAAGGCTACGCCCCCACCGCCCCCGGTTCTTCACAGGAACGTTTTTTCCAGGCTACCAAACTCATCCTGGACGATATGGATTACGATCTCGTCCCTCTCCCCGAAGGCACCCAGGTAACCGTTCGCTCCCGTACAGCTCAACTCCCTAAAGAGCCCGTCCCTTGGGAACCTATACCTATACCCGCTCCCGGCACCAAAAATAGCCAGGTAATAATCCAGAAAAATAGTCAGATATCAACAGTCCAGCCCCGCAGAGAGCCTGCTCCGCCACAGCAAAAGGCACAGGAGCATCGTCATAATTCCCCATGGGCGCCCAATAATGACCCCAAGTGGATGCAGGACCTGGATCTGAACGCAATCTGGAATGAAAATTCAAACTTTTGGCAGGATACGGCCAACAGCAGGAATAACTTTTTTAATTAGTTTTAACGGCCCTACAATTCATACATCTCATGCAAAAACAAAGTCGCCGCCTGCGCCACATTCAGGCTTTCGATATTTCCCGTACCGGGGATACGTACCAGCGCAGAGCAGAGCGTTTTAACCTCGTCCGGCAGCCCGGTTTCCTCGTTGCCCACCACCAAGCCGACTGCAGGTCGGCAGCTGACCGCAGGACGACCAGCCTTGAAGCGGACCGCCTTGTCCGCAATGATGGTTCCTATGTCGCGGATGCGCCGACGGGCGCGGGGATCGGCGCCGATGGTAACCATTTGTTTTGAGGCGGCCTTGAGGAAGGCGGCGGTGTTCCGCACACTGCGGAAGATCAGATGCTCCATACCGCCCTCGGCAACACGATAGGCGCTGGTGGTGAGCCGGGCCTCCCTGTCCTCACTGCTCAGGATGATAAAATGGGCGTCGAAAAAAGCGGCGGAGCGGACCATGGCCCCCAGGTTATGATCGTTCCCCACAGAATGAAAGATGAGGCCGGTCCGGCCTTCCGCAGCCCAGCGGGACATATCCTCTTCGCTGGCAGGTTCCACGACGGGCTCTTCAATCATGGCAACCACCCCCTGGTGACGATTGCTCTTGCAGAGCCGTTCCAGTTCATCATCGGCGCAGATCTTGTAGGGATGCTTTTTTTCCGCCAGGTACTTACAAATTTTGGAAAAAGCCGGTAAGCGATCTTCACGCAAAAAGAGGCGGTTTATTTTTTCAGGATGATACTCCCCCAGGGCAAGGGCGGCGTTGAAACCGCAGACCGCCAGTTCTTCGGTTAACCGGTTACGCATTTTTTTAGTATAGCAGAATTCGCCTTCATGGGGTATACTAAAATTACTATGGGTAAAAAATTGAAATACGGAATCATCGGATGCGGGGGCATAGCCAAGGGTAAGCATTTACCGGCGTTGATGAAAATTCGGGATGTGGAGATGACCGCGTTCTGCGATATCATTTCCGAGCGGGCCGAGAAGGCGAACCATGAATATGCGGAGGGCAGGGGAAAAGTTTTTAAGGATTACCGGGAACTTTTAAAGGAAGACCTGGATGCGGTCTGTGTGTTGACCCCCAACATCTCCCATGCGCCAATCAGCATCGACGCCCTGAAGGCAGGCAAGCACGTGATGTGCGAAAAGCCCATGGCGAAAAATTATGCCGAAGCCAGGGCCATGCTGGATGCCCGTGACAAGAGCGGCAAACTTCTCACCATCGGATACCAGAACCGCTATCGGCCGGACAGCCTCTTCCTTAAAGAAGAATGTGACAACGGCGTCCTGGGAAATATTTACTTTGCCAAGGCCACCGCTATCCGCAGACGGGCGGTTCCCACCTGGGGTGTGTTTCTTGATGAAGAAAAACAGGGCGGCGGCCCCCTTATCGACATCGGCACCCATGCGCTGGACCTCACCTTATTCATGATGAACAACTACGAGCCCGCATACGCGGTGGGCACGGTGTACCATAAACTCAACAAAGACAAAAAGACCGGCAACGCCTGGGGCGACTGGGACCCGAAAAAATTTACCGTGGAAGATTCCGCCTTCGGCTTCATCGTTATGAAGAACGGGGCTACCATCATCCTCCAGAGCAGTTGGGCGCTGAACACCACCGAGGTGCGGGAGGCGGTTACCACCCTGAGCGGGACCAAGGCCGGGGCGGACATGCCCCAGGCGGGCAGCCTGACCATCAACGGCATTAAAAACGGCAAACAGTATGTGCTCACCCCGGACCTTAAGGCCGGCGGGGTTGCATTCTATGACGGAGCGGCGGTGAAGGACTCGGACCTGGAAGCCCAGACCTTCGCAAAGGCCATTCAGGGCAAGGGCAAGCTCTATGTGCAGCCCGAAGAAGCGGCGGTGGTTACCCGGATTCTGGAAGGGATATATGATTCCGCCAAAACCGGCAAGCCCCACTATTTCAATTAAGGAGTCAAAGATGAGTCAGATTAAAGTTACGGTATGGAATGAATATCTTGAAGATCAGAAAGGGAAAGATATAGCCGATGTTTATCCCAAGGGCCTGCACAACACCATTGCGGACTTTCTCAACAGGGACAATGATATTAAGGCCGGTGTTTCAATCATCAGTGATGCTGAACAGGGGCTTTCGGAACAGGTTCTGAATAACACCGATGTGCTGGTCTGGTGGGGCCATAAACACCACGAGGAAATTGAGGACCGGCTGGTAAAACGGGTGATGGACCGGGTTCAACGGGGGATGGGGATCATCTTCCTCCATTCCGCCCACCGCTCAAAGCCCTTCTTAAATCTTTTGGGAACCAGCGGCCGCCTCTCCTGGCGGGAAGCCGATGAACGGTGCCGGTCTTTTTGTCTTTGTTGAGTTTATGGTACACCGTGCCCACCGCGTATGCGGGCTCGTAGT
>BNUT01000168.1 GCA_025997555.1 Spirochaetia bacterium | reverse complement strand
AATCCAGAGGACTACCAAAAAATACATGAAGGGAAACAGCTTGAGCTGTTCCCTTATTAGAATAAAGCATGAGGGTTAAAGATACCGCAGGGCTTGCCCTGCGGTTATTCATTAATATTTCCATCTCGTTCCACTTTAATTCAGAACTATAGGAATGTCTTATAAAATGACGAAAATACATATATTTTTCCATTTGTTCTTTTATGTCCTTTCTAATAATTGGAATGTTTTTTGAATTTGTACCAAACATTACTTCAAATAAAGTTTTATGCCATCTAATATCATTAGGTGCTTTTTCATTTATACTTTTTAAAAAGAGTATGACAACACTTTCAACACCATTATAGAATGAATGTAATATTTGCGCCGTCGCTGTTATTTCTATAAAATCGGGCTCTCTTATTTTACATAAATCTAATAAAGGCTGTGCATCATTTAACAGTTTTTTTATCCGAGAAATTTCATGTTCGATTTTTTCTTTTAAGTTGTTATCCAATTTCAACCACCTCTCCCAAGCGATTTAAAAGAGAATAAAAGTCTTCATTATTGTCAAAATCAACAATATCGATATCATTATCTATTGCAAAATATGCTTTTGCACATATTTCAAAATATCTTCCCTTAGGGAACCCTTTTATACCAATATCTATATCAGAATCATCTCTGATTTTCCCCGTAACCAGAGAACCAAAAAGGTAAATTGACTTACAACCTTCATTTTTGAGTAAAGTTGTAACAAATTCAACATCTTTTCGATATTTTTGAGGAATATTAGGTACCATATTCATATATTATCATATTTTTTATATTTTGTCAATAGTTTTACCAATAATTTGCCCCAATTTCGCATAACGTGAAAGCTATACGACATTTTTGTGCCCCTAGAAACCTACGGTTTCCAGGGGCACAAAAATGTACCGGAGAAAAAACCCATAAAGGTGCTACTGCGCCGACTGGGGTTTTTCGTAGGTCAAGCCGCTACTGCGGCGCAGCGTATAGCGTATGTTATGTGCAGTTTGGGCGTGCCCCATATTTTTTTATTTATTAATTTGAAATATATAATGTAACATATCTATATTATTATAATGTTTTATTGTTTCATCTATTTTTTCCATACCGATTCTTTTTGCAACATTCTGTGATGATATATTATTTTCTCTAATTATTGAATATATTTTTTCAGCTTTTAATGTTTCAAACGCATAATTTTTACAACCCAATGCCGCTTCTGTTGCATAACCTTTATGCCAATATATTTTTTTAACGAATATCCAATTTCCAATAAATCATTTCCGTTAATTTTTTGTATTGTTATACCACAATAACCTAAGAGTTTATTTATTATTTTATGTATTATTGCCCAAAAACAAAATCCATTCTTAATATAACTTTCTGAATTTTTATTAAACCAATTATTAACTTCTTCATCTGAAAATGAGTGTTCCCATGCATACATTACTTCAATATCCTGTAATATTTCAGATAAATCATTAATGTCATTTATTGTGAATTCTCTCAAATATAATCTTTCCGTTTCTAATATTTTCATAATTTATTATATTTCATTTTTTTTATTTTGTCAATAGTTTTATACTCATAATTTTACAAGAACGTTCAGCCCAAATTGCACATAGCGTATGTTATGCGAAGTTTGGAATGCCTTTACAATTTATTTTACAATATTCCTTAATTCTCCTTTAACATATTCTAAATTATTATTATGCAATATTGGGATTAATTTATTTATCTCTTCTACGGGTAAATCCCACCATTTTAATTTTAACATAATTTCTATTAATTCATCGTCAAATCTTTTCCGAACAACTTTTGCCGGATTTCCCGCTATTATCGAATATGGTTCTACATTACTTCCTACAATACTTTTTGTTCCAATTATTACACCATCACCAATTTTTACACCGGGTAATATTGTGGAATTTTGTCCTATCCATACATCATTTCCAATAATGGTATCACCTTTCAACGGCATTTTATCCAGAGAAGGAACACTTTCATTCCATTTTTCAAAAATATAAAACGGAAATGTTGAAACACAATTCATTTGATGATTTGCACCATTCATTATAAATTCCACGCCAGATGCTATTTGACAAAATTTTCCTATAATTAATTTGTCATTATAAAAATCATAATGATGAGTTACATGACTTTCAAAATCTGTATCACTAAAATAAGTAAAATCCCCTACAATTATATTTCTATTCTTAATTGTTGGTTTTACATAAGTAACCGTTTTTATATTCGGCACCGGGAAAATTACATTAGGATCAGGTAATATATTCTTTTCCATTATATCGCCAATATAATTTTTACCATATTCTTTATTTTCTGTCAATATGTTTTATATAATTTCTTATATTTTACAAAAACGTTGCATTCCAAATTTCGCATAACGTGAAAGCTATACGACGTTTTTGCGGTTGCGATAAAGGAAACCGTAGGTTTCCAGCAACCGCAAAAATGTGCCTCCACAAAACCCCACAAAGGGCGTAAGCCCGACTGGGGTTTTGTGGAGGCCGAGGAGCGAAGCGACGAAGCGTATAGCGTATGTTAGGCGCAGTTTTGCCGTACTCTATTTTATTCTATTTCATATTTTATTCCTAATTCATTCATAATATTTTTTAACCTATTTTTTTCTTTTTCAATTATTGGTAAATCTATATTGTATAAATAATGTTGTATAGTATCAGCATCTTTTAATATTTCATCAAATGTTGAATGCCTATTTTTTTTATCACTATGATGCAGTATTGCATTACATAATATTTCTGTTTCATCTGCTGTTGTTAATTTTATATTATCCAATATTTCTTTTGCAAGTATTGATCCCTTTTGTGCATGATCTTTTGTATCCAATGTTTTATATGAATATATATCATGTAACATCCCAGCCATCGTTGCCAATTCAACATTATCACTTCTTTTTAAGGCAAATAATGTACAAAAATGTGAAACTCCATAAAGATGCAAATAACCACATCGCCTCTCAAAGGTATCTGTCATATTCAATAAAATATCATCAATATATTCCCGTAATGCTTCAATTCTATTTTCCATTTTTTCCTCCATACTTTATTTTACCATATTATTGTTTTAACTGTCAATTAATTTTAGGCAAAATTGCGCCTAACGTGAAAGGTTTGCGACGTTTTTGTGGCCCGAATAAGGGCTTGCGTAGCAAGACCAGGGCCACAAAAATGTGGGTGGAGTGAGCCGTGGGAAGGAGCGTAGCGACTGACCTAGGCGAACGGAACCCGGAGGGGCTTTAGCCCCGAACCGCAAACCGTATGTTAGGCGAAGTTTGGGTTGCTTTTATACAATAAAATTATTTTTACCATCATTTGTATTCTCCTGTTTTTATATTATTTTCCCTATATATTGCTTCACAATGTCCAATATGATACATTAAATGCCTTATTTGACCTAATGTAGTTTCAAAATTTGTTGTTTTATTGTAGTGTGGTTTTTTTAACCATTCATCATTTTTATTATAAAACCATTTTTTATATAATTCTTTTGTTTCATTGCATATTTCCTTAACAATTTCTTTTGAATAATATTCTTTTAATATCATTTTTTTATCAAAATATTCTGCATCCAATTCTGTCACGACATTTTTACCATTAATACCTTCATCGAATGATGGTTTTTCTTCCCTTAACCAAAAAAATGTTCCAGAAAATGCATGAACTAATTGGTGCCAAAATGTAAATCCTGAACATTTTTTATTCCATAATTCATTAGGACAAATGTCTATAATTTCATCAAACACTTCAAAAATAGTATCAAATTCTTTTTCTATCGATTTTACAATTTCATTGTTTTCCATTTATTTCTCCTATTTTATAAAATAATACCATTATTTTACCAATTAGTCAAGTCATATTTTTATTTATTAACAACAAATCTCAACCCAAATTTCGCCTAACGTGAAAGCTATACGACGTTTTTGCGGTTGCGATAAAGGAAACCGCAGGTTTCCAGCAACCGCAAAAATGTGCCGTAACAAAACCCCACAAAGGCCGCAGGCCGACTGGGGTTTTGTGGAGGCCGAGCCGCCTACCGGCGGCGAAGCGTATAGCGTGTGTTATGCGCAGTTGTTTTTTGCTTTATATATTTATCTCTTTTATGTATCAAATACCATTACATAACCTATTGTTCCGTCTTCAAATTTTACTTCTTTTATGTTTTTATATATTTTATAATTTCCTTTTGTATAATCATTTATTACATTAATCCAAAATGATTTTGATATGTTATTTTTAGGGTGAAAAGTTATTTGCCATTTTCCTTTATGCTTTCCAAGTAAATAATTTACACAATATCTTCCTATTCCATTCTTTCTGTATTTATACATAATAAAAAATTCAGACATTGTATAATCTGTTTTTATATTTACTTCTGGAAAATCGTTTATAAATACAAAACCTATGAGTTTTTTATTTAACTTAATAAAATATGGCCAACGATTTTTTTCCGTCCAATAATTGTCCAAATAAGGAAAACCATATAACCCTAAATCATTGACATCTGTTCCTCTATATTGAGAAAATTCATAAAGATATTTTTCCAATAAATTTCTTACAATTTCCTTTTGAGAAATTTTTATTGGAACAATTTTTATATTCATTTTTTCCATATTTTCTCCTATTTTTATTATATTATTTTTTAATAATTTTGTCAACCAATTCAAAAAACAATTGCGCATAACGTGAAAGCTATACGACGTTTTTGCGGTTGCGATAAAGGAAACCGTAGGTTTCCAGCAACTGCAAAAATGTGCCGGAACAAAACCCCACAAAGGGCGAAGCCCGACTGGGGTTTTGTGGAGGCCAAGCCGCTACTGCGGCGCAGCGTATAGCGTATGTTATGTGCAGTACCCCCTCTTATTATTTCCATTTCCAATCCAATTCCTTATTTAATTTTACATTAAAATCTTTTTCCAAAATATTAATGAATTTATTTGCATCATCATTCTTTGGCAATATTATAGAACCAGTGTTATTGATAAAAATAAAATAATGTGTCTTTAGTTCCACGATTTCTTTTAATTTTTCAATTATTATTTTCGTCTCTGATGTATCATCCTTTAATACAATACATCCATTTTCTATTTCCATACTTCCCTGTTTTCCAATTTTATCTTGATAATTTTCCTTAATATATTTTGAAAAATGATTTCTATATAAAATTTTAAAATATATTGGATCTAATATAAAAATAATAATTGATAACACACTAAATGTTATTAATCCATAAACAGCTCCGTCATAAGAAAAATAATGGAAAAATCCCACTATCAAGAACATCGAAGAGAACACTATTCTATCTCTAGTCTTTTTAACTTTTGTACTGTGCATTTTAGAACTTGTATATAATTGATATTGTAAAAAATCACACTCTTGCAATTCTGTTTCCATTTTCATAATTCCTCCATTATAATTTATAATCATACAATATCCTATTAAATATTGCAATATGTTTTATACAATATTTTACAACAAAGTTGGGGGTATTGCACATAACGTGAAAGCTATACGACGTTTTTATGGCCCGAATAAGGAAACCGAAGGTTTCCAGGGCCATAAAAATGTACCGGAGAAAAACCCCATAAAGGCGCTACTGCGCCGACTGGGGTTTTTCGTAGGTCAAGCCGCTACTGCGGCGCAGCGTATAGCGTATGTTATGTGCAGTTTTTTCTTTTTTATAAACTATCGTATTCCTCCGTCAAATATTATTCCTCCAAATATTCGTATCAAAGCAATATCTTCACTTGAATCAATAACGACCGTCTGTGTTACATTATCAATACTATATTTTATTTCCATCCTTGTAATATATAATAAACTTTTTTCATCTATT
>BNUT01000167.1 GCA_025997555.1 Spirochaetia bacterium | reverse complement strand
TAATCACAAAGAAACAGGTAAATTTCTGGATGGGAGAATGTAAACAGTGAAAAAAGCTCTTATCACTGGAGTAACCGGACAGGACGGCGCGTACCTCGCGGAGTTCCTACTCAAAAAAGGCTACGAAGTACACGGCATAAAACGGCGCTCATCCTCGTTCAACACCTGGCGTATCGACCACCTGTACCAGGATCCCCACGTCAAAAACAAGCGCTTCATCCTCCACTACGGAGACCTCACCGATACCTCAAACATTATCCGTATCCTCCAGCAAGTCCAGTCAGACGAAATCTATAACCTCGGCACCCAAAGCCATGTGCAGGTTTCCTTTGAAGTCCCCGAATACACCGCAGACAGCGACGCTCTCGGAACTCTGCGTCTCTGATTATGTGGAACTCATGTGGCTCATGCTCCAGCAGTCTGAACCTGATGATTATGTCATGGCTACCGGAATCACCACCACCGTGCGGGATTTTATCACCATGGTTTTTAAAGAAGCGGGTATCACCCTGAAGTGGGAAGGGGAGGGTGTCGGGGAAAAAGGCATCAATACTGCCGATGGCAGCGTACCGGTGGAGATCGATCCCCACTATTTCAGACCTGCGGAAGTTGATTTGCTTATCGGGGACCCTTCCAAGGCAAAGGAAAAGCTCGGCTGGGAACCAAAAGTTCAGCTTCCAGAATTAATTAAAATGATGGTAGCACATGATATAAGGCTGGCTCAACGAGAAGTTCACCTGAAAGAAGGTGGTTATAAAACAGAGAACTATTATGAATAATACTGATAAAATATATGTAGCGGGCCACCAGGGTTTGGTAGGCGGCGCTATATTAAAAAAGCTAGAACAGGAAGGGTATCATAATATTGTTACCCGTACCCATCAGGAACTGGATTTGATTGATCAGGCTGCGGTGGATTATTTTTTTTCTGTTGAGAAACCGGACTATGTATTTTTAGCGGCGGCCAGGGTTGGCGGCATCGGGGCAAATTCCAGTTATCCGGCAGATTTCATCTATGAAAATACCCTGATAGGCTTTAATGTAATTAATGCATCATATAAGCATGGAGTCAAAAAATTAATGAATCTGGGATCATCCTGTATTTATCATAAAATGGCAGTCCAACCGATTAAAGAAGAATCCTTATTAACCGGTGAACTTGAACTGACTAATGACGCCTATGCACTGGCAAAGATTAGTACTATCAAATTGTGTGCTGCTTATAATAAGCAATATGGAACAAATTACTTATCAGTAATGCCGACCAATCTCTATGGCCCGGGGGACAACTATGATTTATCAACTTCCCATGTGTTTCCCGCCTTAATCCGTAAATTTCATGAAGCAAAGGTATCAAAGACCAATAGCGTGACCCTCTGGGGTGATGGATACCCTTATCGTGAGTTTTTGTATAGCGGGGATCTTGCGGAAGCGGTGGTGTTTTTAATGAAGAATAAAAATGCCGAAGATGTACGGAATATTACCGGTGACTTTATTAACATCGGTTCAGGCATTGATTTATCCATTAAGGAATTAGCTGAAATTATTAAAAATATAGTATATGCCGATGTCCCCGGCAGAACATGCAGGATAGAATGGGATACTTCACAACCAAATGGCACCCCGAGAAAGTTATTAGACATATCTCGTATGTTATCGCTGGGTTTATCCCCAAACATAAGTTTAAAAGACGGCATTCGCTTAACGTATACCGATTTTTTGAGTAAATCATACTAAGGACCCTTACATGGACAAAGAAACTAAAGATGATGAGAAACGACTTTCTCTACTACTTTAACCAGTATGCGCCGGTTATCACCACTACCGTGACTATCATCATGACCTTTCTGACATTGCGGCAAACCCTGAATCGTTAGCCTGCAATTGAACCGGCATAAAGCCCTGTCTCCTTCGGGAACAGGGCTTTTTTTTGCGCAAAAATTTCAAATAGATGAAAAACTTTTTGTACCGGATATTTCTTTTGGCCTTTCTGTTGCCGTTTAACACCCAACTACTGTTACATTTTCATCATCAATCCACTTAATCCGCTCAGCCCAGGCTGGTTTATCCGAGCGGCGGTCAAAAATAATAAGATAACATTTTACCGGTTTACCGGAAAACCTATCCCGGTACGCAAGAGTTTGTTTGATGCCTTCGGCCATCAGCGTCTCGAAGGACTTCCCTTGCCTGAGCAATTTGATCTCAAGAATATTCCATGCCCCGTGGTATTCCACCGCCAGATCCATCCTGCCCCGGCCTGCAGCATACTCCCGTTCTATGCGGCCTGAACCGTTGGTTATACGCTGGAGGAAGGCCATTAGCAGCAAATGGGGGAAAGCCTCGGGGTAGTCCGCTGCCTGTTCCCATACTTCGGAATTGGTCTGCCAGAAACCCTGAAAGGCTTGTAACAGGGCATCCATATCCAGGGTGCCATCGGGCCTCGCCCATTGCCAGGTTGAGGGTGGCGGTAAATTATCATGGTAGGGCGCATCCAGATACCGGGTCATGATTTCTTCGTAGATGGGATTGGAGATAGTAAATCCGGTTTGCGTATCCCATCGTATCAGCCCTAAATCCATAGCCAGTTCCACATCCGCACTGGTCCGGGACATGGCTAGGTTTGTTTCCCCGGTGATGATGGTCTGTATCACCCGCCGGATACGCTGGTCCCGCAGGCGTTCACCTAGGGCGTCAAGGTGGGTTTCCCGGGCTTCAATCATCTGTTTACGGGCTTCCCGGATATGGTCGATGGTTACGGTTTCGGTACTGTCCCGATCCAGTATCCGCATGGTGGCCCTTTGTAACAGGGAATTGACAATCCAGGGTTGACCTATGGATTGTTCATAAACATAATCCAGGGCTTCTGCGGTAATCTGCTGCCCATTTTCTGCGGTCCTTTGGGCAAAGAGCCGCCCTATATCGTCTTTGTAAAAATTGGATAATGAAGCCGAATCTGATTTTATATTAAAGGGGGAGCCGGGGTTAGGCGGGACACCGCCTTTGGAAGCGGTAATATAGTCTTTCAAATCCCGCATACCCACCAAGACCACGGATACCGGAAAAGTTCCCACCCCCCGTGTTGCAAAGCCGTCCCGAAGTTGGCGAAGAAAGCTGATGAGTGTTTGATCTATCAGCACATCGACTTCGTCAAAAAGAACGATTAGGGGCTTGGGGGCAACCAGGGCAGACCAGTTCGTTAGCATAGTGCTGAGCATGCTGCCGGGATTGGTGTCAGTTGATTCAGGAACCGGTACACCCACGGCTCCGGCATGCCGCTGAATGGCAGAACAGATAGTCCGCATGGACTTTTCCGGTTCGCTTACTCCCTGACAGGCTTCTACGGTTACATAGCTGGCAATCGCTTCGGCAGTATTGCCGCCATCACCGGCATTTATCTCCCGCATCCAGCTCTGCAAAAATGTCGTTTTGCCGGTCTGCCGGGGAGCATGGAGCACCCAATAGAGTTTATCGTCAATATAGCGCCGGAGCTGGGCGCCTACAAGCCGTTCTTCCGGGGGCAGCATGTAGTGATCATCCGGATTACAGGGTCCTGTGGTATTGAAAAATCGGACTTCTCGTTTACTCATCTTTGTTATAGTATATCTGAAATTGAGAAAAAAGGAAGACTATCATGTTATTTCGGGACTGGAACATCTGACCGGGTTTGCCGTGTTTTTCTACATCTGGCTTTTGCCGGATTGTCCTGTCCTGAAAGTAATAGAATAAAACCAGTAGAGTATGGCGTCTTGCTTTCTCATTGGTTTTCTATACCCTGTGAGAAAGGGTATGAGAAAACATAGGCAAAATATGATGACTTTAGACCAATGGTGATTGACGTAATTCCTTATCTGATATACAATTAACAGTATAGATTGATGCGTGGGCGGCCCTGTAAATCTGTTGGCTCAGCTTTCGTAGGTTCGAATTTCACTTACAGAGGGCGTTCACAATCCTATACGGATGAAAAACGACACATAGAACGACATAAAAACCCGTTCTCAATGCCGTTTTCCGAGGGTGTGAATGTGAACAATTACCCGTTCTCAATTTTCAAGAGGTCTAACCGGCCTTGTTATTCAGTGGCTTTTAAAGACGAAACTGGAAAATTTATGCCGCCTATCTCGACTAGAAAGGCTACGGAGGTGGAAGCCTTCAAGGTGGCTTTCCAGTGGCTCCAGGAGGGCGTCCCCAAAAAGCAGGAAACGGTCCAGGTCAAGCAACTTTCCCTGAAAAGCCTGGTCCGGGGCATATCGACCGAACGAGAAGCGGAAACAGTCCTGAAAGAGCTTAAGCGTATGGGGTTCTTGAAGGCTTACATCCTGGTCGGCACGGACAAGGCCCTGGGCCTGATTGAATTCCTCTCCGGCTTCTGGGACTGGAAGCATAGCCCCTATGTTCAGGAAAAACTCCGGAAAAAACACAGCCTCCACGAAACCCACTGCCTACAGATGGCGCGGGCCATAGAGCAGCACTGGAAACCTTATTTTAACGGCCGCTTCCTGGGGGAGATAACCCGGCAGGACCTGAACGCCTTTATTGATTCCATCGGCGGCCTGGATTGCTCCGCTCCTTGGAAAAATATGATTATCCGCGCCGGTACGATAGCCCTGAAATGGGCATATAACCGGGACATGATAGACCGGGATGTATCCGCAAGGATTATCTGGTTTTCCGGAGATCCGAAGGAACGCCAGATACTCAGCTCGGAGCAAGCTGCGGCGGTTTTCCGGGTTTTCTTGGAAAGACGAACGGACCCGGCTTGCGAATCTGCTCGCGGCAGTTACGGGATTACGCTCCGGGGAAATCAAAGCCCTGCGGGTTCAGGACGTGGGGCAGGACTGCCTGTATATCCGCTATTCCTTCAACCGCATCGAAGGGCTAAAGACCACAAAGAACAATGAGCCCCGAAGGGTGGAACTTCCCTTCCCCGGCATTGTTAAAGACATGATGGGCCTGGCCGCGTAAAACCCGCACGGCATGAGCATGGATTCGTTTGTTTTCTGGGCGGCACTGAAAGCTGACAAGCCGATTGAGAAACGGTTGCTGCTTGATGATCTCCGGGGCGCCTTGGTTGAAACCGGTATGAGCAAAGAGTCCGCAAAGGTCTACACCTTCCACGCATGGCTTTCTGATTGTTCGCGAAAGCGAACTACCTTTTTTACATCGTACATGAAAAATCGTATCGATGAAAAACTACTGGCGAAACAAACCGGGCATAAATCATTGATCATGCTGAAACACTATTCAGACCATGTCCTTGACGGTGACCGGGAACGGATACAGGCGGCGCAACAGGAAACGTTCAAAGATTTGATGCCGGAGGGACTGCTGTAATGCCATTTACAAAAAATGATTCGCGCATTAACAGGAAGGGCAGGCCGCGCAAAGCAAAGGTTTTTTCAACAAACCATGAAGAAGAACATGAAAAAGAAGACGAGTTTTTCTTATGGTCCAGGAAAAACAAATTCACAGGGGCAAGATGCCGCATGGCCCGGCGATGGCCGCCCAAATATGCGGCCATCGAAAAATTAATAGAACACGGAATTATTATTGAGCATGACGATGAAAGCCTGGAATGGACATTAAACCGTGAAAGCCTGGTTGATCTGCTTTATAACTGGCCGTTTCCTAACATGAAATGGGAGCCGGTTGAAACGGCGTTTAATCGTATTGAGGGGTCTAATACCCCGCCCTTTAGGGCGAGGTATTTGATTTCAGGATTGGCGTATCCGACAGGGTTTGCCGTGAAATTTATCCGTCCTGGTTTCGGCGCTGCTTGAATTGATATTTTATGTAATCAATGCCTTGATATTTCCAAAAAATGTTGCTATTCTTATGTTTATGAATGGGAGTGGTAAGGTGTATCTACAGCGCGCATCACATAACAGGCACATAAACCGCTGTTGTGCGACTACTTATCGTATGTTT
>BNUT01000166.1 GCA_025997555.1 Spirochaetia bacterium | reverse complement strand
ATTTCTGGTATGGTTAAACTATCTGTAGAATATCTTATATAAAAAGATACAGATTCTTCTATTATATCGTAGATCGTACAAATGTATTTTACGTTCGAATCGTTTAAATACATTTTATATATATCTTTAAAAGATTTTTCATCTTTATGAACCCTCATTGATATTATTTTTTATATTTTTTTATTTAAATAATTATCAATTTGTTTACATTTAAAGCTCGAAAAAGCTTTAAATATATTTTAATTTAAAGTATAGGAAAACCAAATGTACCTCCTCTAATTCTTATAATATTATTACTTACAGCTGAAAGTATAAATTCAAAAGTTTGTACAAAATCAGCTCCACTACCCGCAGGTCCAGTACCATTTGCTGCTGCAATAGCGGATTTACTAGCTGATGGTTGAATGGAAACATTAGTTAATTTACCATAATTAGTACCTCCGGTAGGATCTACGTCAAAAAACCATAAAGCATAACTATACATATGATATCCTGTAAAAGGCGGAATTGATGGAGCAAAATACCAAGGATTAACTAAAGAAAAGTAATCGGCTCCTACATTTGTAAATTTACTGGTATTTTCGTAAGTTATATTTACTGTACTTATTGGATCATATGCAGAATTTGGTTCAAAAACAACAGAATTAGCTGTGACTGTAGGAGAAGCTGTTGTATAATTTGACCATACATTTTTATACGTGGTATTTCTCACGCCAAAAAATAAAACTTTAATATTATGACTTAATCTCAAGTCATAAGATGGATTAGCATTACTTATAGGATTATATACCTGTTTAGGAACAGTTTGAACCTGTTCGATTAATATATCTCTACAATTACATTCACCCATTAAGGCTCGTTCTTCTGAAGAAACTATAGCATAATGTGCCCATACTTGGACACTTGATAAACTTGGAGCAGCTGCTATATCTGAATTTGCTCCAACGACAGGAACTACACTTTGAGCTCCTCCAGTAGCAGAAGTATTATCTAAAATTAAAAGACTCGTCCAATCTCTAAACGAAAAATTAATTCTAATTTCATTATATGGTAAAGACGCTGTTGGAAGTGCCACACCAGAATCTCTGGTAAAGAAAAATGGTAATGGTAAATTTAAATCACGTTCCGGTAATGTAGTTTGAGGTTGTATTAAAGTTGATAAATTTCCAATCATATTTTCGTATCCTATCATTTTAGAAGCCGGAACTGTAAATGCTGACCAAAAATCAAGATGATAACTATCAAATCTAGCACCAGTTACATCATTAAAACTTATATAACATTCATTTATCAAATTATGCATAAAATTTCTCGTCCAACGAATTCTTCCATTAGTTCCAAATTGATTAGTAGTTTGTAAAGTAACTTGAGGTAGTTTAACTCTTAACCAAGCATTCATTAAATAATCTCCAGATCGAGATACTGACACTGACCAATCTGTAAGAAAACCTGGTACACCATTAGCTTTTGAAAGAGACACGGGAGTAATAGTATACCACGTTGCTCTTTTTGTTTCACGTACAAAATAAGCTATAGCTTTTTCCCCTCCATACATACTTTTTTCAAGAACATCGTTTGTAGCTAAATCTATAAACGCACAAGTAACATTTGAAGTCGAAGACATTTATTACTTATACAAGATATTCTTTCGATTATTAGTATTCTATATTATCTTCTAAAAATAAGTTACAAGATTGTTTAGGTTCTGTTTTTATCCAAATACTAATAATTCCTAGAGGTTCTACTACTTTTTTAGGTAAATTACGAGTAATGGTAGATTTAAATATTATATATCCGTCATCGTGACTTGTAAAGATTTGTATTTTAGAATTAAAACTCGCGAGTTTTATAATATTTTTAATATACTCGGATTTAATATGATTTGAAAATTGTTTTACTTGTTCTTTATTAGCTTTAAATGTTAACCATGATACATCCATACCTGGAATTTGACTTTTAGAAAAAACTATAGAAGAATCGTTAGATTTAATACTAACTAAATGATTTTTACTACCCATACATTTACAAAGAGAAGTAAATTCGTTAGAAGTTATAGTGGTAATTAATTTTTCGGCATCAATAGATGCTATTATTTCAATGTTTTGTTCGTTACTTATATTAATAGTATAACCTTTACTACTAGTACTACAGTTATCTCCAGTAATACATATTTCTACTTTACTTGGTATAATTTGTCCTTCTTCTTTATTAACTCTAAAAACTACATTTTTACCTTTTTGAACATCGCTAAAAAATTCTTTTAAAGGATTTAAACATATTCCTATATTAAATTCCGATATGTTTTCACAATTATAATTAAATAAGGTAAAATTTGACGAAGAAAGAGCTACATCGGTTAATATTAAACCTTGATAATTAATATTTATAAATATACCTTTCTTATTTATCTTAAATATAGCTTGTTTAGATATTTGTTTTATAGGCGTAATTCTCCATAATAATTCTATTAAATTTTTAAAAATATCTGATCCGGCTATTATATAAGCTTCTACTAATATATTGGATGTCATGTTTAGTTTTTAATTTTTACTCTTTAACCTCGTTTTGAGGTTCATCTTCTGTATCAGAAATAGCTCTATGGTACTTACTTTGATTTTTACGATTTTTAGCATTACATACGGCATTATTAATATTAAATTTTTGAAGACAAGGTTGATTTTGTTCTTTTAAAAGTTGTATTTTACTTTTAGGAATTTTAATCATTCTTTATTGTTAAAGAACTAATAGTTCTTTAACTTTTAAAGATTCGGGTACGTCCATATTCTTTATATTCTTCGCAACCAAATTCTTTCTCATTTTTTATTAAAGGTGCTTTAAACCAATATACATTATTTTCCCAGTTATTATTATCTTGAGTCATATTATCGATAAAGAGAGCTGTATAATCTCCAGTAATTTGATTCATTACTTGTTTAAATATACTAAAAGATGGTATTATTCCGGCATAATTATTATATATATTATGAAGATTATTTTCATTTGTTTCTTTAAAGATAAAGACTCCATCAACATTAGTTCTTATAGCAGGTGGTATATCAGTCGCATGTTGTAAACTTAAAATATAAAATAATCTCCAATGTCTACCATTTTTAAAAAGAGAATGTTGAATAGTACTTGTAAATATTTTTTTATCATCTGTACAATCATCTAATATTAATAAAGTATAACGAGCTTCTGGTTCTAAATGTGTTATACTTAATTTTTGTCTTTGAATAACATTTCGTATTACACTTTCCGAATATTCGTTATGAATGAATAAATCTGGAAACATAGATGAATAAAACCTATTACTGTCTTCAGTACCACTTATTACAACAGCTGTAGGTATAATATTTCTTTTAACATGAACGAGATACTTTATTAATGTTGATTTTCCTGTATTAGCTTTTCCGACTATTACAATTTTCGAACCTCCCGTATCAGTCATATAATTTTTTTCAGTAGGATTTATTAAATCTGGCGTAAAACAACGTAATTTTACTTCTTTAGTCATTTATTTGAATCTATAATTTTAGGTCCTGTCATTAAACCATCCTTTTTTTCAACATTAGGAACGCTATTACTTTTCATTTTTGCATTATTGAAAATATTTATTAAATTTACTTTTGTCTTTTTTAATATAGCTTTAGAAGCAATAAACCATACAACGTTAAAAAATATCATAATACCTAATCTAGCTTCTACAGGCCATTTATCTAAACCTTTAGGCATATATGTTTTTTCTCCTAATTCGATAAGTAATTTATCATATGATTGCATAGATAATATTTGTTGTTGTGTAAAACCTTCCATTTCAAAACCAAATTTTCCAAAAACTATTTCACAAAACATAAAACCTCCTACAAGGTAATTTTTATAATTTTCAGCGTTACTATCAACTCCTAATTGTCTAATAACAATTTCATATGCTTTGCGCATACTTTTATATTCCGAATGCATAGTATATTTTGGTATATTTAAATTTGGATATTGTTTATTAAGTAACTCAAACTTAAAAAGTAATTCCCGTTTCTTTTCTTCGTTATCTTCTTTTACCTTCTGTTCTTCTATTTGCCTATATGTAGGAGGTATACTTTGTTTTTTCTTATCTATATTTTCTTTTTGTTTTTGATATCTACTAATATTCATTTCTTTATAAAGTTCATCTTCGTCATTTTGTAATCTATTTCTATTAACAGATTTTACAGATAAAATAGGATTATTAACAGGAGTTAATGTAATTATTTCATTTACTTTTTCTTTTGTTCCTACTTTAGATTTATTTTCTAATAATTCTAAATATAATTCTTTAAAAGGATTAAAATTTATTTCTTTAAATTCTGTAGGACTTTCTTCGGGTATTTTTAAAACGGTAATCATTTATTAAGATAAAGTTAGTAATTATTGGTAATAACAGAAATATTATACATTTTAAGAAATATTTTTTTCGAAATCTCCATTCTTTGTTAAGATAAAGAATGGCTAACTTTGATATATCTTTAAATAATTTAATTAAACAAATATCTTTTCAAGGAACACCTAATAATGTAGTAGTTTTTGGACCTAATGGAACGTTATTAGATTCGGGTATTAATATAGGAAGTGGAGGTATATTTGGATTTTTACCATTAACTGGTGGTACAATGTCTGGACAAATAATTCAACCATTACCGCCAGTTAATGGTAATGATTTAACAAATAAAACTTACGTAGATTCTCTTTTAAATAATAATGAAGCTACTACTACTTCATTGGGGTTAATACAATTATCTGGTGATCTTACAGGAACAGCTACTAACCCTAAAATCGCTCCAGGAGCTGTTTCGCTAAATAATTTAGGAAATTTATCCGGATCTGGCGTTTTATTAGGTTCTGGTTCTAATTCTAGCAATCCAACATCTATAATTTTAGGATCTGGATTAAATATGAATAATACGACTTTATCGATAGTAAATGCTGGAACATCGCAGTTTGGTATAATAGAATTTAATACTACAACGGGTGATTTGGCAGATTCTGGTACGAATAGTGGAATAGCTGTTATTAAACCAGGAGCTATAACAACATCTAAATTAGCAAATTTTAGCAATACTTCTCAGATATTAGGTTCTTCTTCTACATCTACTACACCTACTAATCTTGTTTTAGGATCAGGATTAAGTATAAATGGAAATGTATTAAGTGCTACCGGAAGTGGAGGTAATGTTGTAAATGCTGGTGATAATCAATTTGGAATTGTAATATTTTCGAGTTCTGGAGATTTATTAGATGCAAATGGTACTTTAGCGAATTCTGGTATCGCAGTTGTAGCTCCAGGAGCTATAACATTAAGTAAATTAGCTAATTTAAGTGGAACTTCGCAATTATTAGGATCTTCATCTTCATCTACAAATCCTTCATATATAACTTTAGGGAATGGATTAAGTATAAACGGAAATGTTTTAAGTACGTCTATAGTCAATGCAGGAACATCTCAATTTGGATTAATAGAATTTAATACTTTACAAGGTGATTTAGCTGATTCTGGTACAAATAGTGGAATAGCAGTTATTAAACCAGGAGCTATAACAACATCTAAAATGGCTAATTTGAGTGGAACTTCACAATTGCTAGGTTCATCTTCTACTTCGGCTAATCCTACATCATTGACATTAGGAAATGGATTAAGTATAAACGGAAATGTATTAAATATTGCTGTAGTCAATGCAGGAACATCTCAATTTGGATTAATAGAATTTAATACTTCTCAAGGTGATTTAGCTGATTCTGGCACTAATAGCGGTATTGCCGTTATTAAACCAGGTGCTTTAACTTTATCTAAAATGGCTAATTTACCTGGAACTTCACAATTGCTAGGTTCATCTGCTACTTCGGCTAATCCAACAAATATTGTTTTAGGAACAAATTTATCTATGTCTGGAAATGTATTAAATGCTATATTTAATAATTATGCTGGTAATTCGGAGTTTGGATTAGTAGA
>BNUT01000165.1 GCA_025997555.1 Spirochaetia bacterium | reverse complement strand
TATGTAACCGACAAGGGCAAGGGCGGCTCCGTCGCAGCTTCCGCCAAATCCTCAACAAAGCCCTCATCCGCTGAAAGTTCCGGCGGGACTTCACCCGCTAAACCAGCAGACAAATCTGCGGGAAGCCCCCCTGCCCCGGCCAGCGTTGCCGCCGACAGCAAACCAAAAACCAGCGAAGCGGCACAACCTGCCAAAAGTTAATGAGTGAAAACCCCCCGATTTTTCTGCGATAACTGCGGCGCGGAGGTTGACCGGGATACGAAAACCTGTCCCAAATGCGGACGCTTCTTCGCCTCCATCCGCTGTCCCAAATGCGGTTTTACCGGCACGGAAGGGGCCTTTACTTTCGGCTGCCCGATCTGCGGTTATTCTGCCGGGGAAGCCCCGACGGGATTGTCCCCGGAAAAATCCCCGGGCAAAGGCGCTTTCCCCATAAAGAAAAACCAGACGGAACCTGAGGGGGCCCTTCCTGTCTGGGTTTATATTATTACCACCCTGGCGGCGATCGGCGTGTTTGGAATTTTGGTCAGGTTTCTGAAATAGGGGAGATGGCCGACCTTTACTTCTTTGTTTTTTTGTATTATATTAAGAGGAAGTATGGCAGCAATAGACGATATAACTAATTTGGTTCTTAAAAAACTGGATGAAAACATAGATGGATTAAGATGGGCGGATCTATATTCCGCAATCAAGATGGAATATCCAAATATGAAAAATGGTACTGTTGTTGGAGGATTAAGAAATTTTTATAATAAAAATACAAATTCGGTTTATAAACCGGACAAAGGCTTATATAGATTAACCAAATATCAAAACAATGGTTTTCAAATAAATGCTCAAACACCATCAATTAAGGAAGAAGATTTTTATGAGAGTTTTGCCGCTTGGCTTGTTAATGATCAAGAAGAGTGTACCAAGGCAAAAGAATTAGGCGGAAGTGTTTTGGGTAGCAAATGGGGAACGCCTGATGTAATTGGTGTCTCTAAATCATTACCTACAGATATTATAGAAAAAGAAATTGAAATTACATCTGCCGAAATAAAGCTTTCACAAAATGAATTGATTACTGCTTTTGGTCAATCCTGCTCATATAAATTGTTCAGCCATAAAGTTTATTTAGTCATTCCGCAACAATCAAATGCAGAAGAAATATCGAGATTGGATTCATTATGTTTTTTATTTGGTATTGGACTTGTTTTATTTGATAATTTAAATCCTAATATGCCTAATTATCAATTGAAAAACAGGGCCCAAAGAGGCGAACCTGATAATTATTATTTGAATAAAAACATAGATAAGGCAAAGAATTTCTTTAATGATTTATTATCATAAATCCCGTCCTGCCGCCACTACTTCACTGCAAACGGCGTAGTCCCGATATTTCCCGTATACACATAGCGCAGATTTTCCTGCGCCCGTTTCGCAGCCTGAATCAACCGGGCCGGGTCAGTTGGCGGCGCGTTCCAGCGGTAGTCCGGGTGATAGGCCGAAAGGTGCCAAGGCGTTTCGGCCTTAGCCGAAACACCTCGGAGTTTTGCCTTTGGGGCAAAACTCCACGAATTTTTTGGGGCCAGACCGGCGATAAAGGTGGCGCACTTGTCCAGCTCTTCATCACTGTCGTTGAGACCGGGGATTACCAGGGTGGTAATTTCCACATGAACGCCGGCCTCATGGGCCATGCGGATAAAATTCAGAACCAACGGTAAATTCCCGCCGAGAACCTTTGTGTAGGTTTCTTCCGAAAAACATTTGAGGTCGATATTGGCCGCATCCGTCAGTGGGAGAATTTCCGCCGCCACCTTCTCGTTGATGCAGCCGTTAGTCACCAGCACATTGGCAATTCCCTGTTTACGGGCCTGCTTCATACAGTCGATGAGGTACTCCGCATGGATCAGGGGCTCCGAATAGGTGTAAGCGATTTGACGGTCATCTACCGCCAGGGCAGCCGCTTCTTTGGGGCTGAGGTATCGGCCCGGCGCGGTGTTGCCGTTGACAACTTGGGAAATGCGCCAGTTCTGGCAGAAGGGGCAGTGAAGATTGCAGCCCGCGAAGCCTAGGGAAAGGATCGATGAACCGGGACGGAAGCGGCGAAGGGGCTTTTTTTCGATGGGGTCACGGGCAATGGCGGTGATGTAACCGTAGTAGGGAAGAGCTAAAACGCCGTTTCGATTTTCCCTGACCCCGCAAGCGCCCCGGCCCCCCACCGGGATACGGCATTGATGGGGACAGAGGGTGCAGCGGATAGCGGCGCCATCGGCGCTTTCAAAAAAACGGCCTTCAGACACCGGCGGACTTGGCTGAATTCATTTTGGCGGTACGGAGATTTAAAAAACGGTCCCGCAGTTCCTGGGTTTTGCCGGCAAATTTGACCGGATCATCAACCTCGAAGGGTTCCAGAATGACCCCGTGAGCGCCCTTGCGGAGCCAAAGTTTTACCAGGGGAATCCCTTCGCCGCTTTGGGTAACCGCTGAATGGAGCTCCTCTACATAAAGTACATCCTCAATACGGAATTCCAGCACCGTGGGGTTCAGCCCCAGTGCATCGTAGATGAGGATAAGCTTGTCCTTCTCCGAGGGATGCTGCCGGGGGTAGCCTGTAAAGGGGAAGGCATTTTTTGGGGGGCCGTCGGGATATTTTGTGATCTCGCTCAAGGGGAGGGTTTCAAGATAGCTTCCAATACTCATACTGTAAATATACATCTATACAGGGTACTTGGTAAATAATAATATGGACCAAATGGAGGCTCGTTTTGAATATTGAAATCGGTACGGGGATATATCTTTTTCAGGGAAGTTCCCTTGTGGTGACTGATGAAACTCCCGACACGGCGATTGCCGATGGGACGCCCCCGGAAATTATTCATCAAACCTTTAAGGACATTGGTATTTTTGAAATGCCCGCCGTTGATGCGCCGGGAACAATCCGGGGGGCTTCGCTGGGGAAGGACGCGCCTGTTCCTGTAGGCTGGCGGGCCGTCCCGGTGCGGCAGGGGCTTTCCTTGCTCACCGCCGGAACCACCGTTGACGGTACGGGGCCCATTGGACGTATGCTCCGGGCCTATCATATTGCCCAATGGCGGCAGGATTCGCTTTTCTGCGGTTCCTGTGGCACAAAAAACACCGATGCGCCGGATGAACTGGCCCGGCTCTGCCCGGCCTGCGGCAGGCGGGAATATCCCCGGATATCACCGGCGGTGATCACCATTATCATTAACGATGATGACGGAAGCGCCCTCCTGGCCCACAATAAAAAATTTGCCGATGGAGTTTACAGTCTGATAGCGGGTTTTAACGAGGCCGGTGAAAGCCTTGAAGCCACGGTGGCCCGTGAAATCCGGGAGGAAGTGGGCCTTGAGGTCAGGGACATAAAGTACATCGCCTCCCAGCCTTGGCCCTTCCCCAATTCCCTGATGTTGGGCTTTACCGCCCGTTATGCAAGCGGCGAAATCCATCCTGACGGCATCGAAATCGAGGACGCTAGGTGGTTCACCCGTGATACCTTACCCAAGCTCCCCGGCAACGGCTCCGTTTCGCGGTATCTGATTAACGGCTGGCTGGAGGGCAGCCTGTAAAATTTGTTGCTCTAATTAGTTTTCCCGGATGATTTCAGCTATCCGCCAATTTCCCTTTACGCGCATAAGGGTGAGCTCATCGGTAATGGGGTAGCCCTTGGGCAGCGTTGGCGCGGGATCCACAAAGGCATCGATGGGATCTTCATTTTCTTTGTCCAGGGCAGAGCCCATACCGGCGGGAAGCCAGAGCATGTATGAAGTACGGTAACGTATTTCATCGCCGCTTTCGTCCCCATGAATTTTTCTGATATTCAGATCCGATACGCCGAACACCTGCAATTGTGTGGGTTCAGACCCGGAATCAAGCCATTTTTGGGCGGAAATCGTGGTGGCCCCCATGGATTCATACGCCTGACGGACCCTGCTTGTCACGAAGAGGTTGGTAACCATTTCGATGTCACCCCTCCCGGCTTTCTTGGTGACGCAGGCGTCCATCATGGTATGATCCAGATCGCCGAAGGCGCCGTAATAGGCTTGCACCACTTCTGCGCTTTCCATGCCCACCGTGGTGGGAAGTTCCGCATTGCTCTTTCTTATGCTGCCGACTATCCCGCCCAGAGCAATTACCGCGATGAAGATTCCTGTAATAATGGCGGCGTTCCGGATCACAAAGCGCCGGGTATTAACCGAACGCTCCGTTTTCTTTTGAAGCTGTTCCCGCTCTTCCGCTATTTTTGCCTGTTCCGCCTCATCCATGGTGCGGAAAAAAGAATCGACTCCTCGTGAATGGCGCTTCCCAAGGGCTTCCCGGAATTCTTCAAGACCGGGGCGGCTTTTTCCTTTGGCGTTTTTTGAGAATGCGATGGCCTGGTCAACCAGGGCGACGATTTTTTCGTCCAGCCCCGGTGCGGCAAGCCTTAAAGGAAGGAACACCCCTTCTCTGATATCCTGATGGAGCAGGTCGTGATCCCGGTTGGGGAAGGGCAGCGTCCCCGACATGATCCGGTAGAGGATGGCCCCGGCGGTAAAGGAAACTGCGTCATTTGCGAGAAGTTCGGTGTTGACCTGGGATTCCACCCCGTCAAGCCAGGCGTCTTCCCCCTCCGCCTGGATGCTCCGCATAATAAGCCGGTCCGGAGGAAAGAGGATTCTGCCTGCGTCAAGGTCAATCAGGGCCCCCGCAGGCCAGAGGGGGAGCCTTGTTGCGGAGGACCAGACTTCAAGCCAAAGGCGCAGGGCATCCAGCGCTTCCTCCCGCCGCGATTCATCTTTGATGATGAGGTCGAACCGTTCGCCCTTAAAATCGGGGCCCCAGATCACCATGCTTGGGGTTTCATCAGGCCCTTGGCGTTCAATTACGGCGGAGGGCTTCCATGGTTCAAGCTCCCCATCGGAATGTACGATTAAGCCTTCCTGGGTAATGAACTGGGCCAGCTTGGCCTGAGCAAAAGCCTGGGAAGAAAGCCCCGTGTCAAAGCCCAGCGCCTTCTGTCCCTCAACTTCAAAATGAATGATCCGTTCAGTCAAGGTACTCTCCTATCTGCCTGTGGGTGAATAGAGATACCGGAAATATTCCATGTCCGTGGAGAGGGTCTTGTCAAACTTGGGCAGGATGGTCCGGTAGGATTCCACTGCCCGCCAAAAGTCGAAAAAGGCCCGGTCCTTGCCGTATGCTTCGGCGTAAATAGTGGAAGCCTTCGCGTCCGCCTCGCCCCGGATGTTTTCCGCAGTCTCATAGGCCGCCGAAAGGATGGAACGCCGCTCGTTGTCCATGCGGCCCAGCCAGTTCGCCTTGCGGCCTTCCCCTGCGGAACGGAAAGTCTCGGCAATTTGGTTCCGTTCTTTAATCATACGGCTGTACACGCTCTGGGTCAGATCATCGGTATAGCGTATCTGCCGGGTTACCACGTCAATAAGCTCAATGCCGTATTCGGGCATCATCTTCCGGGAGCGGGCCAGTATTTCCTCTGCCAACTGCCGCCTGCCCCGGGCGACAGGCTCATAGCTGGAGTCGGACTCTATGGTAATCAGGCTGGGGTCAATAACGTCCCCAATACCCAGACTCTCCAGGGTATTCTCCCGCTCCATGATGATGTTGGAATTCCGCACCGATTCCCGCAGGTAGTTCTCCGCCACCACGGTCCGCACTTCGGAATCAATTATTCCCCCCATTCTGGAGTAGGCCCCGTTCAGGGTTTGAATGGATTCGTAGAACTTTTTGGGATCGGAAATCTTCCACCGGGCGATTACGTCTACCAAGATGTATTGTTTTTCCCTGGTGGGCATGTTCTTTTGCTCGCCTTCCCAGGACATGATCCGCTTGGGATACTTGACCACCTCGTCAATAAAGGGTACTTTGATATGCAACCCGGCATCGGTGATCACCCGTGTGAGCTGCCCAAACTGGACAATAACCGCCTGTTCGCCTTCGTCTATTACAAAGAAGGGACCGGCTACGGCAATGCCAATGATCACCACCAGGACGATAATAACCGGTGTAAGTAGTTTC
>BNUT01000164.1 GCA_025997555.1 Spirochaetia bacterium | reverse complement strand
GTAATTGAAATGACATTGGTCGGAATATACGAAGAAATGTCCCCCGCCTGGGTTTCCACGATGGGCAGATCTTTCTGGATTCCGAATTGTTCAACTCCGGGTTCAGGCCCGCCATTGACGTGGGGAACTCGGTCAGCCGGGTGGGCGGCTCGGCCCAGACAAAGGCTATCCGCAGAATTTCCGGGCGGCTGCGGCTGGACCTGGCCCAGTACCGGGAAATGGCCGCCTTTGCCCAGTTCGGCAGCGATCTGGACAAGTCCACCCAGGACAAGCTGGCCCAGGGGGCGCGGCTCATGGAGGTGCTCAAGCAGCCCCAGTTCAGCCCATACTCAATGGAAGAACAGACGGCGATCCTCTACCTTGCGATAAACGGCTTCCTTATGGATGTGGCAGTGGATAAGATATCGGCCTTTCTCAAGGGCTTTCTGGAACATCTCCACGTGCATAATATCGATCTGCTGGAAACCATCGCCAAAACCGGGGCCACCACCACGGATATTGAGCAGGAACTCAGCTCCGCTATAGAAAACTTTAAACATTCAGAGCAGTCGAAGAAGCAGTAGGGGGAAGTCGTGGCGAATTTACAGGACGTCCGCCTGCGGATGCGGGCTATCACGCAGACCCTTCAGGTTACCAAGGCCATGAACCTCATTTCCACCGCAAAACTGCGGAAGGGGCGGCGGGTGCTTGAAGACACGGAACCCTATTTTACCCGTATCCAGAAGTCTATGTATGATATCCTTTCCGGCGCGGGCACGGTCCAGAGCGAATTCCTCCATGCCCGTGAAAAAAATGACTCTTATCGTACAGCAATTTTGGTGGTGACCAGCGACAAGGGGCTGGCTGGGGGCTACAACGCCAACGTGTGCCGGCAGGCGATGAGTCTTTGCGAAAAAGTCACCAACCCCATGCTTATCCTGATTGGGGCCATCGGCAACCGGTACTTTGCCCACACCCCCTACCTTATTCTGGAAAGTTTTTCCCACCGGTCCCAGATGCCCACGGTGGAAAACGCCAAGGAAATTGCGGACTACCTTATCTTCCAATACGATTGGGGCGCCTTTGATGAGGTACACGTGGTCTACACCCACATGTACAGCGCCGTCAGGTTGCTTCCTGCGGAGCGGCAGATCCTGCCCCTGGACACAAAGGCCATTCAGGCGGGCCTTACCCAGGCGGAGCAGCAGAAGCGGGTGGACCTTCAGTTTGAATTTCTCCCCTCGGCGGACACGGTGTTTGACGCGCTGGTACCCATGTACGTCAAGGGTGTCATCTACGGCGCGCTGGTGGAAGCCTACGTGAGCGAGCAGAGCGCCCGGATGGCCGCCATGGACGAGGCATCCAAAAGCGCCGAAGATATACTTGCCGAATTGCAGATTAACTATAACCGGGCGCGGCAGGCGGGGATTACCCAGGAAATGTCGGAAATTATTTCAGGCTCAGCTTCACTGAGCGATTGAGGGAAGTATGGGAAATAGAGGACATATTACACAGATAGTCGGACCCGTTGTGGACGTGCGTTTTGAAGAAGGGGGGATTCCTTCGATCCTTAATGCCCTGGAAGTAAAGGTTCCGGGGGATGCGGGCGAACGGAAGGTTGTGATTGAGGTGTTGCAGCACATCGGGGATAACCGGGTGCGCTGCGTTGCCATGGAAGCCACCGAGGGCCTTTCCCGTGGGCTGGAAGTCGAGGACACCGAAAGTTCCATCAAAGTACCCGTGGGGGAAGCGGTGCTGGGCCACATGTTCAGCGTTACCGGCAAGATAATCGACGACAAGGGGGCTTTCACCCCTTCGGGATACGCCTCAATACACCGGGACGCACCCAAGTTCGAGGAACAGCGGCCCGCCACGGAGGTGCTGGAAACGGGGATTAAGGTCATCGACCTGATGGCCCCTTACGCCAAGGGCGGTAAAATCGGCCTCTTCGGGGGCGCGGGTGTGGGTAAGACCGTTCTTATCATGGAGCTTATCCGCAATATCGCCACGGAACATTCGGGGTATTCGGTGTTTTCCGGGGTTGGGGAGCGTTCTCGCGAAGGGGCGGACCTCTGGGCGGAAATGAACGAATCCGGGGTTATCGAAAAGACCGCCCTGGTTTTTGGCCAGATGAACGAACCCCCCGGAGCCCGTATGCGGGTTGCCCTTTCGGGGCTGACCATGGCGGAACATTTCCGGGATCAGGGGGGGCAGGATGTGCTCCTCTTTATTGACAATATTTTCCGGTTCATTCAGGCTGGGGCGGAGGTTTCCGCCCTTTTGGGGCGTATCCCCAGCGCAGTCGGTTACCAGCCCACGTTGGCAAACGAGATGGGCAGCCTCCAGGAGCGGATCGCCAGCACCTCCAAAGGTTCGATTACCAGTGTTCAGGCGGTGTACATCCCCGCAGACGACATTACCGACCCAGCCCCGGCTACCACCTTTGCCCATTTGGACGCGACAACTGTACTTTCCCGCAAGATCACCGAATTGGGTATCTATCCGGCGGTAGACCCCCTTGGCTCCAGTTCCCGCATTCTGGATCCGGCGGTGGTCGGCGAGGAACACTACCGCACCGCCATTCAGGTGCAGCAGACTTTACAGCGGTACAAGGAATTGCAGGACATTATCGCCATTCTGGGTATGGACGAGCTTTCCCCGGAGGACAAGATCACCGTAGCCCGTGCCCGGAAGGTGCAGCGTTTCTTTAGCCAGCCCCTCTTTGTGGCGGCGCACTTCAACGGCACCCCCGGCGAGTATGTGCCGGTAAAGGAGACCATCCGGGGCTTCCGCATGATCCTGGACGGCGAAGTGGACAATATCAGCGAACAAGCCTTCTTTATGTCAGGCAGCATCGATCAGGTGCTGGAAAAGGCAAAGGCGTAAGGTCAAACCGATGGCAAAGCTCTACACCTTTGAGGTGCATACCCCCTACCGCCGCTTCTTTGCCGAACCGGTGGAGGCGATCGTCATCACCCTCATCGACGGCGAGATTGGGGTTTTTGCCAATCATTCCGCCTTTACCGCGCCGGTTGTCACGGGGATCCTCAAAATAAAGGACAAGGACGGGCATTGGCGGCAGGCCTTTACCACCGAGGGCATTCTGGAAGTAAAGGAACGCAAAACCGTCCTCATGGTGGACGCCGCCGAATGGCCCGAGGAGATCGACTATGAGCGGGCGATTGCGGCAAAACAGCAGGCGGAAGCATCCCTGAAAGAGGGGATGTTCCGCTTTGACACCGACAACACCCGCGCAGGTCTTAAACGGGCGGAGTTTCGGCTCAAAGTTCACGCCCTGTTGTCATAATTGTAATCCATGGACCTCTTCAGTTCCCTATCAAGTGTTCGATTAAGATTTTCGTCCCAATGCCGATTAGCATGAGCCCGCCGGCAAGGCCAGCCCATTTTTCAAAAAGTCTGCCCAGGCGACGGCCGAACTCAAACCCCGCCAGGCAGATGAGCAGGGTCACCACCCCGATGATACCGGCATTGAGCCATATCCCCTGTTTGAGCAGACTGAAGGACACACCAACCGCTAAAGCGTCGATGCTGGTCGCCGCCGAAAGGGTCAGCAGTGTCCCCATGTTCCGAATATCGCCGCCGGATTCCACCGCCTTGCCGCCTTCGTCCTTTTCGCCCCCGTCCTTTGAGCGCAGGCTTTCAAAGGCCATCTTGCCGCCGATAAAGGCCAGCAGGGCAAACACGACCCAGTGGTCGAAGGCGTCGATATAGCCCGCGAAGGTACTCCCCAGAAACCACCCCGCAACCGGCATGATAAACTGGAACAGCCCGAAAAAAAAGCTGGACCTTACCGCATAAAAAGGCCGCAGACCGGGGATACTGATACCGGAACTGACCGATATGGCAAAGGCATCCATGGACAGTGAGACGCCGATAAGTACAATGGAAAGCATTTGGGCAGTATAATCATATTGTATGAATATATAAAGTACTTTATAGTTTTTTGGTACGAGGAAATGTAAGTGAAGATAATCGTTCCCATAAAACAGGTGCCTGAAAGCAGCAAGGTAAAGATGGACAGCGAAACCGGAATGGTGATCCGTACAGGAGTAGAGACGGTGGTGAACCCCCTGGACCTCTATGCCCTGGAGACCGCGCTGCGTCTCAAGGAACAGTACGGCGGAACCGTGACCGCCCTCACCATGGGCCCCCCGCAGGCGAAGCGGGTGTTAAAGGAGGCGGAGGCCATGGGCTGCGACAATGCGGTTCTGGTATCGGACCGGGCCTTCGGCGGTGCCGACACCTGGGCCACTTCCTATACCCTTTCACAGGCTATAAAGAAAATTGGTAATTTTGATCTTATCATCACCGGGGAACGGGCCACCGACGGGGATACCGCCCAGGTGGGTCCCGGCATCGCCGCCCATCTGGATTTGCCCGTGGTGGCCTATGTTTCCAAAATCAGGGAGATTAAGGATGGGCGGATCTATCCCGAACGGCTGATGGAGGAAGGCTATGAGCAGCTTTCCCTGCCCCTGCCCTGTCTTATCACGGTGGTCAAGGAAATCGGCGTTCCCCGGCTTCCCACCCTGAAGGGCAAGATACGATCCCGTGAACTGGAAATTCCCCTTTTCAGTACGGAAAATATGGACCTGCAAAAAGAATACCTGGGATTAAACGGTTCCCCGACCAGGGTTGTAAAAATCGACAGCCCCCGGATCACCCGTGGGGGCAGGCTCGTGAATGCCATGGAGGGCGGCGAGGAAGCCCTGCAAAGCGCCGCAGACGCCTTCATGCTGCTGCTGGAAGAAAGGGGGATCATCTGATGGCCCGTGAAGTATGGACCATTGCGGAACAGTTTGACGGAAAGCTCAAGAATATTTCCTTTGAACTTTTGGCCTGGGGTCGGCAGTTGGCGGACAAATCCGGGGCAAAACTGGTTTCGGTGCTTATCGGTGACGGTGTGGATGATGCCGCCCTGGAAGTGCTGGTACGTCACGGCGCCGATGAGGTGTATACCGTGCAATCCCCCCGCCTTGCCCGCTTTATCTGCCCCGCCTATTCCGCCGTCCTTGAGGAGCTTATCGAAGAATTCATGCCTGAAATTATCCTTGCCGGGGCGACTTCCCAGGGACGGACCCTGATGCCCTACACGGCGGTGAAGGTCCACACCGGCCTGACTGCGGACTGTACCGGCCTGGACATTGAGGAGGGGACCGGCAATTTGCTCCAGACTAGGCCCGCCATTGGGGGCAATATCATGGCCACGATTAAAACCGCCGATCATCGTCCCCAAATGGCAACGGTACGGCCCAAGTCCGCCCGCCCCCTGGGCGAAGATGCTTCCCGGCAGGGGAAGATACGCCGCATCGCACCCAAAAAGCCCCCGCGGGACCTGGGCATCATCATTGAGGGGTACCGGCATGACGAGGGTGAGTTTACCAATATCGAGGAGGCGGAAGTTATCGTTGCCGGGGGAAGGGGATTGAAGAAGGGTGAAAACTTCAGGATTATCCACGACCTTGCCAAGAAACTGGGCGGGGAGGCCGGGGCAAGCCGGGATGCGGTGGACCGGGGCTGGATCTCCTATCCCCACCAGGTGGGGCTCAGCGGCAAGACCGTCTCCCCCCGGCTCTACCTGGCAATCGGCATCTCCGGGGCCATCCAGCACCTGGCGGGGATCAAGACCAGCGAATGTATTGTCTCGATCAACCCCGATCCCGATGCGCCGATTCACCGGATTGCGGATCTCGGCATTGTGGGGGATGCCTTCTCATTTGTCCCGGAAATTATGAAAAGGCTGGAAAAACGATGAGCGAATACCAAAAACTGAACGCAAGAATAATAGAAGAACTGCGCCGTATCGCGGGACCGGGAAATGTGATTGTGGATGCGGAAAAACTTGAGGTCTATTCCCACGACGAGACCGATGCCGCCGAATATGCCCACATGCCGGAAGCGGCGGTGCTGCCCCAGACGGCGCAGCAGGTTTCTGAAATCGTAAAACTCGCCAATCGGGAACTGATCCCCATCACCCCACGGGGCGCCGGGTCGGGGCTTTCCGGGGGCGCCATACCGGAATACGGCGGCATCGTCATATCCCTTGAGAAGATGAACCGCCTTATCGAACTGGACAAGGCAAATATGGCCGCCGTGGTTGAGGCCGGCATGGTCACCAACGATCTTGCC
>BNUT01000163.1 GCA_025997555.1 Spirochaetia bacterium | reverse complement strand
TGTTTTTCAAGGGCGTGTTGAAAGACGGCTTGCAGAACGCAGGGAAAAACTGCATACTGCATTTATTAACAGACGGAGCTACTGGCAAAACCAAACCGCCGCGCTCCGAACCACCTAATAAGCTGCCGCTAAAAACGGCAAGTTCCGCTTAGGCAGTACAAGATTTTCCTTGTTTTTTATTTTCATTAAGTGACAGTAATTTAAACCTACTGCCATCTTTTCGTGTAATTATCACTTCTTCTTTTAATGCAGTATTTAATAGTGTTACAAAATTTTGTCTTGTCTCGGAATAGTCAAATACCCCCGGCAAAGCCGGTGGCTTGAGGAAGCTCCCTTAAAGGGGGCTATAAAATTTGATCTCCGTCTAAATTGAGATCACCTTGTTTCCCATTATCAAGATCCTCTTGGTTCTTGATATATTCCCGTATCTGTTGTTCGTTTAGTCCAACCGTGCTTACACAATATGTTTTAAGTAAATTATTTTTAGTTTGTTTTTATCACTTATGTGGCATCAGCAATTCTCATTTAGGAAAAATCTGATAAAATAGAGGGATGGGACAAGGAATAATAAGCGAGCTAACCGGGAGTTTAGAAGAAGTCAGCGGGAAGAATACCGCTGGCTCAAACCGACCCTGTTAGGGGACGATCTGTTTTCCCGAAACGATTTTTGCCGTGAGGTCCTCGCCACAGGGATGAGTTTTCTCTTCACCTGCAAGGCGGAAAGCCATCCCTGGCTCAGTGAAACGGTTGAAAACGCTCTTCTGGACACCGTAAGCTTCGAGCAATGGGACGCGCGTTCAGGGCATCATATTATATACACCTACCATTCTTGGCCACCGCTTTGATGGCGCTGAGTTCCTCCACGGCCTTCACAAAATCCGTATCGGCGGCGATCTTTTCGATGGAGGCGGGGAGCCTATAGGTCCAGTTGAACTCGTTATAGGTGCCGGGCACATTTACGCGCTCAGAGGCGCTTTCCGCCGCATACCATTTGGGGGAAAGGTGGAGCAGGTCCTGGATCTGGAAGACCCGGAACCGGGAGGCCGAACCGGCGATCTTGTGGAGGATGATTTTGGCGGCGCCAGGGTTGTAAATCCGGGGCAGGGAGGGAACCCCCAGGAAGCCGCTGAAATGTTCCTGATCCGCCTCCTTGTCCCACCATTCCCGCACGGTTGAGCTGTCATGCACTGCGGGGGTACAGACGCTCAGTTCGGGGTACTCATCAAAGGGGATGAAGGGCTGGCCGGGAGCGCCCCAGTCCCGGAACCAGCGGACCACCCGCAGGCCCAGGATACGCAGTTGGGTGAGCACCCGGGGAACGCAGTCCGGCACGGCCCCGAGGTCCTCCGCACAGGGGAGCATGTTGGAAGAGGCGGTCAACACCGTGAGGAGCCGTTTGCCCTGATCCTCCCAGATCCGCTCCGAATCGATTCGCCGCTTCTCCAGCAGCGACTCAAGGGCCTGTTTCTCATTCCCCGAAAGGGTCTGGTAGGCCCGGCTGTTGCGGAAATACCACACGGGGAAAAATTGGCCGCCCTCGTATTCAAACAGCATACGGTTCTGCCAGGCGCTGCAAAGGTAGTTCTGCGCCGCCGGGCTCAGGCCCAGGGCGACGATATCCTTTTCACCCTTGATAGCGTCCTTGAAAAGCCAGAGGTCTTCATTACCGAGACGGTCCAGAACCTGACTAAAGATACGGTCCGCCTCATGGGCGATGGAGTTAGCATTGAGGACATCCCAAAGTTCTGCGGTAGGGATGTGGGGCCGGGATATCCAGCGGATCCGGCCGCTGTCAAAGCCCAGTTCCGCGAGGTCCTTGTTGTTTACCGGCACGTAGGGGATGTAGCGGCCCAGGGCCGAGGAGATATCCTGCCGGGAAGCGGCCCAGATGCGGAAAAAACCCAGCACATGGTCAATGCGGTAGGCCTGGTAATACTTTTCCGCCGCCTTGAGCCGCTTGCGCCAAAAAGCGTAATCGTCTTTGGACTGCGCCTGCCAGTTGTATGTGGGGAAGCCCCAGTTTTGCCCCTCGGGGCTGTACATATCCGGGGGGGCCCCGGCGGAAAGGTCCAGGTAAAAATATTCGGGGTGAGCCCAAACATCGCAGGAATCCTCGTTCATCAATATGGGGAGGTCCCCCTCAAGGATAAGCCCCGCATCGGTAATGGCCTTTGCCGCCAGGCTGAACTGCCTGTCCAGCGCTTCCTGAATCCAGGCCCAAAAGAGGTGCTCCTCCTTAAGTTTTGCATCGTTCCAGAGGGCTTCAATGTCTTTGGCGGTCACTTTTTGATGCTCAGGCCACTCCTTCCAGCTTTTTTCGCCGTTCGCTTCCTTGAGCCGACGAAACACAGCGTATTCCTTGACCCAGGGATTTTCTTCGATCCAGGCCGCCAAACTGCCTCCGGCGGCGGCTTTTTTGGCGACACCCGCCTTTTCGGCGGCATAAATATCCCGCAAAATGTCAATTTTGGCCCGCAGCACATTATAATGGGAGAAACGGGCTTCTTTTTCAAACTTCTGCCCCGCTTCCGCAATTTTTGCCTTTACTGAGGCCCCGGCCTTCTTGAATTCCTCAAGGTCCTCTATCCGCAGATACAGAGGATGGAGGGCAAAGGCGGTCAGACTGCTGTAGGGAGAGCTTTCGTAGCCCGTATCGTTCACCGGCAGCAATTGGATAAGCCCCAGGCCCATTTTTTTGCACAGAGGCGCAAATTCCACCAAATCGGCGAATTCCCCCACCCCCAGGCTCCCCTTTCCCCGCAGCGCCCCCACCGGGACCGCGACCCCGGTCAAGCGCGAATTTACCATTTCTTTGACCATTTTGTTCTCCGTTTATACAATATTTCTCTAAGTATAACCTTTTAATCGTAAGTTAGGGGAACTTTTTTTGAAGAAATATTACTTTTGTATGATAGCAGTTTAAGGGGTTTGACCGGGTTACTTGGCTTGCCTTTTTCGGACAAAAGCTCCCTGCCGTATTACCAGATGCCAATGTAATTCTCGATTTTTGCAGGACTACTGCTGCGGCCAAATCAGTCGCTACAAGATCCCCAAGTTTATCTTCTTTGTAGATGCCTTCCCTTTCCCACAAACAGCCTATTTTTATGAAAATCCGCAATAGCATTGCGGAATTTCATAAAAATTACTTGTAATATCCGGTCCGCCACGGTAAACTGTGGGTAATGTACCTGGAACGAACCATGACCAACACCCTCATCCAGACTTCGCAAACCTTTAAGGTCATTCTGTTGACCGGTATGCGTCAGGTGGGGAAGACCACTTTTTTAAAGGAACTCGCCGCCGGTGAAGGGCGGCAATACGTTACCCTGGATAATCCCAAGGACGAGCAAATGGCGAAGGAAGAACCGGAGTTCTTTTTTGAGACCTATGTTCCCCCGGTGCTTATTGACGAAATACAATACGCGCCGGAACTGTTCCGGTATATCAAAATGCTGGCGGATACTACCGACAAACGGGGCATCCTGTGGATGACCGGGTCCCAGCAGTACAACCTGATGGCCGGGGTAACCGAAAGCCTGGCGGGACGGGTTGCCATTCTGGATATGCTTGGGTTTTCCCTCTACGAACAGGACGGCAAAGCCGCCGCGCAGGTCCCCTTTCTTCCTTCCAAAACACCTCCGGGCATTTTGGCGAAGCGGAATTTAGCCGAAACCTATCACATCATTTGGCAGGGCTCGTACCCCGAAGTTATCGGCAAAAACGCCGACCAGCGCGCCCTTTTTTACAGTTCATATATCAGGTCCTATATTGAAAGGGATGTACGGCAATTGCTAAACGTGGAGAATGAATCGTCCTTTCAGAAATTTTTAAGCTGCGCCGCCGCACGGACCGGCCAGGAACTTAACCTGACGGAGATGGCCCGTGATGCCGGGATTGCGCCTAATACCGCCAAAAGCTGGCTTTCCATTCTGGAAACATCGGGGATTGTCTATCTGCTAAAACCCTATTACCGGAACGTGACAAAACGCCTTACCAAGCGGCCCAAATTGTACTTTATGGATACCGGACTCTGCGCCTATCTTTCAAACTGGACTACCCCCGAAACCCTGGAAAGCGGCGCCATGGGCGGCGCTTTTTTCGAGACCTTCGTCATTACCGAAATTATCAAGTCTTGGTATCACAACGGCCGCCGCCCCTCTTTTTACTATTACCGGGATTCCAACCAGGCCGAAATTGACCTGCTCATAGAACAGGACGGCCTTTTCTATCCCATTGAAATAAAAAAAACCGCCAACCCCGGCAAAAAAGACATTAAGGCCTTTGCTACCTTTGCGGACATTGAAAAAACCGGGTACGGCAGCCTGATCTGCCTTACCGACCATCCCCGCCCCCTCACCCCAAATGCCGGGGCGATTTCGGTGTGGGATATGTAGGAGCTATTCCTGATTGTGTTTTCACATCATTTTGCCTATGATAAACCATGAACAGCGGTATGCGGTTTAAGATAAAGACGATACCCTATTTTTCATAATGGGTCCTGCACTGAGCTATAATTATCATATCATTTTCAATTCGGTAGATAAGACGGTTGGTTTCGTCAATGCGCCTGCTCCAATACCCCTGATATTCGTTTTTTAATGGCTCCGGCTTGCCAATGCCGTCAAAGGGGGTTCTGTCTATATCTTTTATAAGCTGATTGATCTTCCTGAATGTCTTTTTATCCTGGGTCTGCCAATACAGATAATCATCCCATGCTTCATCCTGCCAGCCCTTTGTCATTATTAGTCCTCAATAAGTTCATGGGCGGTGTACTTATCGGCTTCTATATCGGCGATGGCTTTCCTTAAATGGGCTTGATTCGGTTCGCTCCAGAACGGATCTTCGGGGAAAGCGATTTCAAAGGGGATTTTCCGTTCCCGCACCACGGTTTTGGCAAATACGGTAACAGCGGTGCTTGTATTCATGCCAAATTCATCACAGAGGGTATCGAATTGCCTTTTCAGGCTTTCATCCATGCGGACGCTTAAAATTGACTGTGCCATGTCATCAAGGTATTGCATTGTTTAGCAGTTGTCAATACATTGTTTAGCAATATGTCTTTTATTTCCAAAATTAATCCCCTACTCCTTCACCTTGAGCAGCACATCCTGATATTTGGGCGGCAGTTCCTTAAATAAATTGACCAATTTAGTAAACTTTCCGCCGGGAGGGGGCAGACTCCCCTCAATACGAATAAATTTAATAAAAAAGCAAAAAAAATATTGACAGCTTGTTGTTGACAAGTGTATACTAGGTAATGTCAAGTGAAAATTTGACAAAAATATGGGTTATATATCAAGACGGCGGAATATGGCGGGCTGGTGTTTCGTTGAAACGAAGGCTCAAAAAAACCAAAATTGCTGTTTGATATAAAGGAAGGTAATCATGAAAACCAAATGGTTGGTGGGTGTTGTGGGTATAGCGTTATTGCTCGGTATGATGGTGAGCTGCGGGAAGACCGGCTCTTTCGATCCCCCCATCCTCCCCCTGGATGCTAATATCACGGTGACAGCCGCAACAAATGTTACCATTACATCGATAAAGATTGGGGGCGAAACGGCTACAGATGGTGTTCCGGTTCCTGTAAGTGCGGGATCTTATGAGGTAATCGTTAAACATCAGCCTTATGATGCAGAGCTGACTCTGAAAACAACTGTCGAAGTTGAAAGTGGAAAAAGTGTAACCGTTACCGCACAGAAGGTGAACGAAATCGAGTATGTACTAGATGTACAGTAGACAATGAATCTTTCCTGGTAAGTCTGCCGAAAAAAGGGCCGAAGGTTTCCGGATCAGTCATTGAACCGGAAATTTTCGGCTTTTTTATGCCCTGAATACGAAATTCGAAAAAACCACGGACAGAAAAAATTTAACCACGGACCCTCACAGACTCCTGCTTACCTCTCCATAAAACATATCAATTTGCCTACACATTGTCAACACAAAAAGACTGCCCGGTTCTTACCGGGCTTGTGGATGACAGGCGACGGAAGGGGTAGTGCACCCTGCGCACGCCCCCCTAGACCATCGGCCCCGATAATGGTATTCTTCAAATTAAGTGTGAGGTACGTTTTTTATGGCTAATAAGGTGAAAAAGCAGCCTATTTCGGGGGATGATTCCTCTAAATCAGAAATAACCCGCCGGATTAAGGCAAATCCTTTCATTTTTTTCGGGACCGTTTTTGTTCTTGTCATTGT
>BNUT01000162.1 GCA_025997555.1 Spirochaetia bacterium | reverse complement strand
CTGCAGTAACAGGTCCGATTAAATTTTTTGGCACTCAAACGGTTACGGTCACCGGATCATATCAAGACGTTGTCCCAATTTCAGAAACGGTAACCGTTGAAGGCGCTAATGAAACTAACACCCGTGCTGCTTTTGCGGCATTGGAGGGGACTATTGGAGATGCGGATGCCTTGCTCGCTGCTTTACAAGCTACCGATGCCAATATTAGTAATGTAGTGGCGGCTAATAAAACTGCTTATTTTACCGCATTGGCGGGCATACAGGCCCTTGTCCCGACTTCGGCGACTGCAACCGCTGCTGAATTTGTAGATGCCATAATCGCAATAAGCAACCCAAGAGAAGAAACTAAAAGCAGGGTCAATAAAGGTTCTTGCTCAAGATACTCCGGCAACACGGCTGTGTGTTTGTAAAACATGGCAAGAAGCATGACCTTTATCTTCAACCCCGGACAGGCAAGACCGAGCAAGTCCCCCGCCACCCTGATATTCAAGAGAATCTTGCCCGAAAGATTATTAAGAACCTTTCATAAAACGGTATCTTTTCAAAGCCCCCGGAGTGTGAACCCTGGGGGCTTTCTATACTTCTGTTACCTGTTAATCAACGCCGCCAGCGCCGTTGCAGTGTAGCCCAGGTATTCGGCAACCTTGCCGCCGGGGCCCGATTCACCGAAGCGATCTATCGAGAAGATGTCTTCCGGCTTTGCCCAGCGTTCCCAGCCGCTGTGGACACCCGCTTCGGCACAGATAACCCGCACACCGGGGGGTACAATGGCCTCCTGAATGGCCTTGGGCTGGCTTTCAAAGAGTTCCCGGCTAATCATGGAAACTATCTGAATCTTCTTGCCCGATTTCTGGGCCGCATCCAATGCAATGTTCACTTCGGAGCCGGTGGCGATAACTACCACGTCAGGTTTTTCCCCGGCGGGCCCGGCTTTTTGGACGATATAGGCACCGGTGCGGAGGGTACTGCGCCATTCCGGGTCGGCCTTGGGGAAGACCACCGTGTTCTGCCGGGTCAGGGCAAGAACCGTGGGGCTGCCCTGGTTTTCCAGGGCCATGGTCCAGGCTTCGGCGGTTTCTTCCGCATCGGCGGGACGGAGGACCCGCACGCCGGGGATAACCCGGAGAGCCGCCAGATGCTCCACGGGCTGGTGGGTGGGGCCGTCTTCACCCACAAAGATTGAATCGTGGGTCAGGACGAAAACCACCGGCAGTTTCATCAGCGCCGAAAGGCGGAGTGCGGGACGCAGGTAATCGGAAAAAACCATAAAGGTGGAGCAGAAGGCCCGCAACCCGCCGTGAAGGGTGATCCCGTTGGAGATGCAGGCCATGGCGAATTCCCGGATACCGAAGTGGAGGTAACGGCCTTCCCGGCAGGCGGGGGAATAGGGGCCCGAATCGGGGAAGCCCACGGCGTTGGGGCCCTTGAGGTCCGCCGAACCGCCCACCAGATTTTTGTTGGCGGCGGCAATGGCGGCCAGAGACTTGTTTCCCGCAGTGCGGGTGGCGATTTTATCCCCGGCATTAAAAGCGGGGAAGCTGGCCGGCAGCGCCTTGCCGCTGTGGAACTGATCCCATTCCTTACGCTTGTCGGGGTTTTCTTTGGACCACGCATCAAATTCACCTTGCCAAGTTTCCCGGACCTTCTTCCATTCGGCTCGTTTGGCCTTGAAGTATTCGAGGGCCTCCGGGGCGGTGTAGAAATCACCGGCGGGGCCTGCGGGGATGCCCAGATTGGCCTTGGTGGCGGCAACTTCTTCCTCGCCCAGGGGCGCGCCGTGACTGTCGGCGGTGTTTTGCTTATTTGGGGAGCCCTTCCCGATGATCGATTTAAGGATGATGATGCTGGGCTTTTTTGTTTCCGCCTTTGCCTGGGCGGTGAGGCGGGCGATTTCTTCAAAATCGTACATGGAGCCCTTCAGCACCTGCCAGCCGTAGGCTTCGTAGCGCTTGGCCACATCTTCGGTAAAGGAGAGGTCCGTGCTGCCGTCAATGGTGATATTGTTGGAATCGTAGAAAACAATGAGTTTTCCCAATTGATGATGACCTGCAAAGGAGCTGGCTTCCCCGGAAACCCCCTCCTGCAGACAGCCGTCTCCGCAAAGGGCGTAAGCGTAATGATCGACAATCTTATGCGCCGGGGTGTTGAACCGGGCGGCCAGCATGGTCTCTGCAATCGCCATGCCCACCGAGGTAGCGACGCCCTGCCCCAGGGGGCCGCTGGTGGATTCGATGCCCGCTATACCGTATTCGGGATGACCCGCCGCACGGGAACCAACCTGGCGGAAAGTCTTGATATCATCAAGAGAAATGTCCTGATATCCCGCCAAATAGAGCAATGAATAGAGAAGCATGGAACCATGGCCCGCAGATAATACAAAGCGGTCCCGATCCGCCCAGTTTGGGGCGGCCGGATCGTGGCGCAACAATTCCCCGTAGAGGATCGCCCCCAGTTCGGCGGCGCCCATGGGAAGACCGGGATGCCCGGCATTCGCCTTTTGAATGGCGTCAATGGTCAAAGCCCGTACGCTCAACGCTGTTTTTTCCAATCCCTGAATGTTCATCTTGATACTCCTTGTTCTTTTTATTGGAAGCGAAACTTTGTTTCGCCTATTCCTTATTTGTTTAGTTTATTTTTTCCAGGTTTGTTCCATGTCCCTGATAGCATTTATGATATCCTCCGGGGGACGCCGGTTTTGAAGCAGTGCCTCAAAACTTTCCTGCCGGCAGAGGAAATTGATCTTTGACAGGGTACGCAGGTGCAGTTTGGCCGATGCGGATACGATGAGCAGCACCGCATAAACCGCCCTGCCGTCCAGAGATTTCCAGTCCACCGGGGATTCGGGAAGGGCGATGGTGACAAATTGCTTTTCCGTTTCGCCTATCACCGGGTTCCGGGGATGGGGCAGGGCCAGGCCGTGTCCGATGCCGGTGGACATGAGGGCTTCCCGTTCCAGCACCGCCTTGAGGAGGGTTTCCTTGCCGATGGGAAGGAACACCGCCGGGATCCTCCCGATAATTTCGCCCAGAATTTGTTCCGGGGTATTGCCGGGGATATGATAAAAAATGCCCCCCCGTTTTACCAGTTCAGCCAATCCTTCTTCATTTGTATCTTCATTCGTGTGCATAAAATCCTGTTTTACCGGTCAAAGACCCGGTTCTTTAGTATACCGGAATTCAGATTCCGGTTGCAGCCCTCAAGATCAAAATATTCGGCCTTGAAATTCTGCCCAAGTTCATGGAGGGCGGTCTGCCGTTCCGTCTCGTTCCCCCGTTCCAGTGCGCTCAGGCTCTTCCTGAACCGCAGGGGGCCGTCGATAAATTCCGGGGGAGACGCCCCTTCCCCGGCCACACAGCGCACCGCCTCGGCATCTTCTCCGTCGTACCGGGGGAGTATGATCACCTTTACGGTCCATTTGGTGCCATATTCGTATATTAGTTCAGAAATACCATCGCCGCAAAGATCCTCTATTTTGAGTTTGCTGTCCAAGACACCTGCGCGGGATGATAAGCCGTTGGTTTTTTTTTCAACGCTGAAGCGGTAAACCGAAGCCCCCTGCCAGTTCAGGGCGCCCTGAATAACCCGGTGCAGGTCCTGAAGCCGGTATGATTCGGGAACCGCCGCCCGCCGCCAGACCTCGGTGCCGCCGATGCTTATCTGAATCATCCGCCAGGGGTTGCTCTTTCCGTCCTTTGGGCGGGGCTTAACCACCGAAAGGTTGCTCCGGCGAAAGGTGTTCAGGGCTTCTTCTATCAGTTCCTTTATGTCCTCGTAGGTTTCGATCATGCTGTCCAGGGAATTGTCCATGGCCTCAAGATCCCCCGCCGGGGGCGCTTCGTCGCTGTCCAGGTCCTCAAGAACCCCCACGGCGTGGCCCTGTATCTGGGAAAGAACAATGTAGGTATGCTTGGGCAGCCAGGAGGGGTCGACGCCGCCCTTATTGAGCCGGGCTAAAAGGTCGATAACCGCCGTATGCAATTCCCCCACCCGCTGCCGGATGGGTCCCATGGCCTGATCCGCAAAGGGGGTGTAGGTGGGCTTAAATTCATCCAGGGTATCGAGGATATATCCCGCAAGTATCTTCCATTCCCGTTCTTCCAGACGAATGCTGGGGGGGACGATCCGTTCAAGGATGAGGGGGATATCATCTTCCCCGTGAAAAAGGGCGTCCCGCACATAGGACTGGATCACGTATTCAGAGATGGGCACCTGCCGCCGGAAAAGGATGTCCTCAACCAGTGTCCGGTCCGGGGGGAGCAGGTAGCTTTCAATGACCCGGCTGTCGGGAATTTCCTTCCCCGCGAACCAGAAACGGCTTTCGATGCCGTAGGCCACGGTCTCGATCCGGTCGGTCTTTTCAAAAAGAAAATCTTCCAGGGAATAGGCGGGGATTTCCCGCATACGTTTGCCGCCGTACCAGTAGGCGTAGGCAATCTGTTCCTCCGTGCAGGAACCGGGCCCCAGGAGGCTGAAGGCGTCCTCAAAGCCCCCTTCGGCAGCTTCAAGCCAGGCGTATAACTCTGTTTGAGGCCATTCGTCCTTTCCTACCCGTTCCAGATCAAAGATCCCCGCCCGCCAGTCCCGTGTCTTTACCACGAAACGATCCCCCGGCACAAAGGCGCTTTCCCGGTAAATATTCCGCATGTCCAGGGTCGTGATGGAAACTTCCGGGGGGTCCTCGTAGGGGTCGCAGTTAAAGGACTCCTCATTTTCCGGGTTGTCCCGGGCCACATATTGGGGGGCGTATTCTTCCCCAAAAAGGCAATAGTAGGGATAAAACTCATCCGGGGGGCCTTCGGTGGTGGTTGCGGAGACGGGGCTCCCCCGCCAATAAAACACATATTCCTGGGGCAACAGATCCGGGTTGGCAAAGGGAATACACCGGTGTCCGGGGATCAAAATACCATTGAGCAGCTCAAGTTTGGTCGGGTTAATCACAAAGGGCACACTTTCAAAGCAGCCCCGCCGGGACACCCAGTGGCGGCTGTCCAGCTTAAAGGCAATGTTCCGGGAATCGATCAGGGACGCAATCTCCATGGAGAGCCTGCCGCTTTGCCTGGGTTCAACCATCCTGATAAAGGCCGTTATATCCTCAAGGGTAAAGGGCTCGGTAACATTTTCGAGAAAATCTTTTAGTGCATCTTCCTGATTAATGGTCATGACGCCGGGCGCGTTAGCGCCCATTAACTCCTTCTTATCGGAAAGCGCCCCGCAGGAGCGCATGGATGTATTAAATATACGGGGAAAATCCATAAAAGTATAGGCGGATATCCTGCGCGCCGGATTTCTTCAAATTTTCTCAAATTTTTCTTGACAAGAAATGCAAGGGGATATATGCTTAAACTGTTCGTAATAAAGAGCGTTGTTCCTATATAGGAACAACGAAATTATCAGGAGGAAATGTATGTGCAGGAAAGGAAAATGGCTGGTGGTTTTTGCCGCAGTTCTGGCAATCTCCTTTGTATTTAGCCCGCTTTCGGTCAGCGCTGCGGGAAAAACCCAGGCGGGCGGGGCGAAAAACACAATCACCGTTTGGGCATGGGATGACAATTTTAATATTGCCATCATGAAGACCGCTGCGGCCCGCTACAGGGAATTGAATCCGAATGTGGATTTCAATATCGAAATTATTTCCAGCTCTAAAGAGGATGTTTACAAAAAACTCCAGACCGGGCTGGCTGCGGGCGGCAAGAATCTGCCCGATATCGTTCTGATTGAGGATTACAGTTTTTATCAGTACGTCAGCGCCTATTCAAAATATTTTTATCCCCTGCATGATGTGCTGGATTATTCCAAGTTCTCGCCCTATAAGGTTCAGGTAATGACCCTAAACGGCAAGCATTACGGCGTTCCCTTTGACACCGGGGTCTGCGCCAACTTTTTCCGCCACGATATTCTGGAGAAAGCGGGCTTCACCGACGCGGATATTACGGATATCACCTAGGACCGGTTCCTTGAAATCGGAAAAATCGTGGAGCAGAAAACCGGCGTAAAAATGACCATCGCCAACGGCACCAACTGGTCATCCTTCTTTCGTATGATGATCCAGTCTGCCGGGGCATGGTACTTTGACGCCAATAACAACATGACTATCACCAATAACGCCGCCCTGCGGGAGACCTTTGAAACTATCAAGAAACTCCGGGACGCCGGTGTCATTCTTGAATGTGCCGATGATTCCCAGCTTGCGGGGGCCATCAACAACGGAACC
>BNUT01000161.1 GCA_025997555.1 Spirochaetia bacterium | reverse complement strand
GTTTAAGGAAGAAACCAATGGCTAAAACACCACCCAAGAAAACCATAGCTTGAAATTCGGCGGGGGGAATGTTTTTGCGTTTGTCCCCGGTATGGGGATAGACGGCTATGGTTTTCTTGGGTGGTGTTTTAGCCATTGGTTTCTTCCTTAAACATTTCCGGGACCTCTTTGCGGATAAAGGATATTATTTCTTTTGTGTATGCCAGCGCCCTGTCCCTGTCTTCTTTTTCGATAGGCATTTCGTTTGGATACCGGGGCAATACGCCATATTGGGTCAGAATATCACATTTATCATATTTTGATGAAAAGTTGGCGGCAATGTTAATGCAGAGTTCCAATAACTCTGTTAGGTCATGAATTTTTGGCGGTTCCACATCATGAAATACCAAAAACCCCTTTAAGTATTTTTCTACCGCTTGCTGACAATGGAAACAGACTATTTCATCGGGGACCGGATGCATCGTAAGGGCTATGTGGTTTGCGGTGGCAAAATCTTTATCCGCTATTTCAATCCACTGCTTGATTTTGTCTTCATTAGCCATAAATTTTAAGGCCCTCCCGTGCGATAGTGCGTTCCAGGGTGGCATTTTTTTTGAGTTCCTGGTATCTGGAATATTTATTGGTGATAATATCCAAGGGCATTGTTTTTTTTCTGCCTATGGCATGACGAATTTGTATTGCCGCATCAATCATCCGCATTTGGGCATCATCCTTCAAAATCACATACAAATCCAAATCCGAATCTTTGTTTGGGGTGCCATAGGCATAGGAACCGAAAAGATATATCTGCTCCACCGGGACGGTGTTGATGATGATATTTTTGATGGTGTCAAGTTCGGTTTGGATTATTTGATCCATGGGAAGCCTCCTTTATTTGCCGACGAAAGTTGGTTCGGATTTTTCTAATTCGGCATCGCTGTATATCTTAATTCCGAATTCTTTACAGACCGCAACTGCATTATCGTGAAAATACGCAATTTCTTCTGCCGGCGACATATCCTTAATTTGTTCATAGATTTTGTCGCGGATAGCGTCAACCTCATCTTCAACACTAATTTTCTGTTTCATAATCACTTACCTCCATTTCACCCCTTCCTAATCTCCACGCGATTAATTGCCATAACTATATTCTCCTCCACAATATTTATCCACCAGCTTCGCAAATTCCTTTTTTATATCATACACATCTACGAACTCTGCGAAAGCCCATCTCCCATAAGTCCCCAAACGGTTGACGCCGGGTATCCAAAAACTTTCCATGGTGAGCTTCTTTTCCTTGGCGTCCTCCCTCCGATAGCCTTTGATTTCTACGATTAAATGAAGAGGATCATCGGGACCATGACCGTCATCAATCAGGAGGATAAAGTCGGGGATGTATGTTTTGTCCTGTGGGCCGAAACGGTAGGGGACTTCAAAGCCCAGGGCTTGATTTTTCACATAGGCTATTACTTTGGCATGGGATTCCGCTACCCTGCACAGTTCCGATTCCCAATCGCTGTCGAGGATGACCCAGTTGATATGGCATTTGCGGGGGTCGGTTTTCCAGCGGTCTTTTTTACTGGTATTAAAATTGACATGAATGGTGGAGCCTTCGGGATTGTAGGGGTCCAGGATCGCTTTTATGGGCTTCTCCTTTTCTCCTATAAGGTACTGGCTGATGGCGGCTACGATGCGGTTACAGGCTTCATCGGCCAATATCTGGTAGAGAAGCATGGCGGGATATACTTCACCGGTACAGGTAAGATAGTCCCGGACCCATTCGGCGCATATATTTTTAAGCTGCCCAAAAAGGTGGAGTTTTATTTCACCGTTATCGTCCCGGAATTTTGTTTCCAGAAGCCGCTGGGTAAGTTTATAAACGATGGTTGCCTCACGGACTTCATCGAGGTGCTTTACATCAAGGTCATTCGCCTGCCCGATGATTCCCGATGTCTGCACTTCCACGGGGCCTACAATATCGGGGCTCAGGACAAACACAGAATCGGCGGTGAATTTTGCCTTGAGGCGATCCTCCGGGAGTTCGGCGCGATACCCGGCAACACGGGGGAATCGTATTTCAAGGTTATCCCGCTCCGGGCTTATGGCGTGGACATGGATAGTGTCCCTGGGTTGTGGCGGCTTGGGGGGAACCGCCTGGGAAGTAAAGTCAAAGGGTATGCCCAGGACATCGGCGTATTCCACGTCAAAGCGGTCTTCGGTATTGAGGTCGTAGGACTGCCGCCTAAGGGCACGGCCTACGACCTGTTCACAAAGGAGTTGGGTTCCAAAGGCACGGACACCCAGGACATGGGTTACGGTATTGGCATCCCAGCCTTCGGAGAGCATGGACACGGAAACAACGCAGCGTATGGTTTCCCCCAGGCGGCCTTCTTTCCCAACGGTGTTCATGACTTCCCGTAAAAGTTCCTGTTCGCTGATATTGTCGGCGGCTTCACGGCTGCCGGTTCGTTTTATTATGTCCTGTTTGAAACGATCTATTTCGTCTTTCGCCACGGAACTGAAATGAGGATCGAGGCTGTCGCCGGATTCAAGCTGGTGGCTGTCTATCAAAAGGGTATGGGGACGGGCAAGGGGATTACCGTTTTCATCAAAATTACTAAAAAGGGAAAGATGACCGTCATGAAAATTCTTTTTCCCCTCGGCGCTTTGTTGGTAGTAACCGGAAATATAATCGTATACTAATTTTGATGACGCAGTATTATTACACACCACAATGAAACAGGGTGGAGCCGGAATATGCGCATCTTCCCAAGCGGTGAATGTTTTCTGGTAATGACCGTAGAGGGCTTCCATGGCGGTTATGAGCTTTACCGGGAGCAGCGCGGGATCAAGGTCGCCGGCGTTGCCCCGGCCTTTTTTCGGCATGTCCTTGCCGATATGTTCCCACAGATTACGGTACATAGGCATATCGCCTGATGCAATATTATCTGACACGGGGACGCGGGGCAGTTTTACGATACCGCACTCAATGGCATCCATGAGGGAAAAATCGCTGACAGTCCAGCTAAAAAGGGTACCCTCATGGTAGCCTGAACCGGCAAGAAAGAAGGGGGTTGCGGAAAGGTCTACTACGGTTGATACCCCGATTACCCGTTTCACCATTTCCAGGCCGGATATCCACACTCTGGCAGTTTTATTGTTTTCCTCGGCTTCGTCTTTTTCATCACCCTTAAGGACAGCAGCATCACTATCGCTCACTTTTTGCCGGTAACAATGATGGGCTTCATCGTTTATGACCATGATGTTTTTAACACCCATGAGTTCAGACATTACCCGCTTTACCATTTGGCCTTCGGTTTCAATTGTATCCAGTTCCGGCCCATGGCCTTGTAAAAAAGAACGGTCCGCTTTGGGGAGTTCCATTTTATCCCGCAGCATAAAGGCGTGGTAATTGGTGATGACTATTTTTGCCTTTTTCAGATCCGGCAGCATATCACGGGGGGCAAGTTCAAGGCGTTCATAGTAGCTGTCGGGGTCATTGGGGTAGAGTACCCGGAGCCGGTCCCGGATGGTGATGCCGGGGGCAACGACCAGGAAGCCGTTGGTGAAACGTTTGCTTTGGGGGTGGCGGACGGCGTTGATGGTCTGCCATAGGATGATCATGGCCATGACGGTAGTTTTGCCGGAGCCGGTTGCCATTTTGAGGGCTATGCGGAATAGTTCCGGGTTTGCCTCGGCGTTGGCATTCTTGAGATATTCAATAAAGGCGCCTTCCTTTTTGCCCAGGGCGGGGACTACTTCGGTGAGCCAGATGAGGGTTTCCACCGCTTCCACCTGACAAAAGAAGGGGCGGATATTGTTAAAACGGTAGCTCCGCCAATGCTGCAGGAGCCGGGCCGTTTCAGGGCTCACCTTCCAATCGGCGGGGTTCGGGAGCTTCCGCCATACGTCCACATAACCCCGGATGGCGTTTATTGCCGCCATGGTGGGGTCGTACATCTGGTCCTGAGTGGAAAGCCCTAAGCCTTCATCAAAGACCATGTTGAACTGATTTTGCCGGTTTTTTTGCTTTCGGGGGTTAGGAATGGGGGTTATATAAGACGCCGTTCGGCGTTTTTCTATGATTTTTTGGGTTGGCTGGCCTTGGGAGTCCAGTTCCCAATGGCGATCGGGATATGAATAAGGGGAATTGAGGATAGGATGGTCAAAAAATTTATTGAGAATACCGTCCACAGCTCCAAACTCCCGGCTACCCAGAATAGAATACCCTAAAAATAGGGGGGGGGCAAGGGATACGAAATGGCTATGTAATCAGGAATTGGGGATAGAACGGTCCCGAACTGCGGAGGCCCGGTACTGGACCGGGATTATGCTCCGGGCAAAGCTTTTTTAATTTTTTTGGTTTCGTTTTTTGTTGTTTTTCCCCCTGCCCCTTTTCAGGTTTGCCGGTAAAGGCAGGGGGTGTTTTATAGCTGGTGATTGGCGGTGTACAGGTGATAAAGCCGGTATATGACGGTGATGAAAAAACGGTGACGATACTTCAACTCATTTATTCCTGACATATCGGAATGTCATTTTCAACAAAAAGCAGCAAATTTGAGGGAGTCGCGCTCCCCTCGTCATCAGAAAAATCCGGTCGATTCCGGGAAAATGACACTTAGAGGTGTCATCAATGACAGATAGAAATTAACTTCGTGTCATTTTTTATCGGTGTTTGGGTGTGCATGGCTGTGATTGGTTCAACACCCTTATTATATTATTTTTTTCTGTGACATTTATGTCATAAAAAAGAATATTATATATATCCGTAGGATATATATAAAAGATTACCAGAATGGAATCACTCGGTATCATGTGTCATCGGGCCGCCCCGCTTGCGGGGTGGGTCAGCCCACGACCAGCCTTTCCCGCTCTGCGGGAAGGGCTGCGCAGATAAAGCTTTGGGGAAGAAGTTTTTGAAGCCGCCTTTGGGTATAGGGCAGTCTCCCCGGAGGGGGGACTGAATTGTGTTTAGTCTTGGGGGCGTTCTGATTCAGGGAGTTTCACAGTGGGCGGGGATGGGGACCGATGGCGGGGGGTTACCCTTTGGGAAATTCAGGAGCGGCTTTGGGAGAGGGTCATTCCCCGGTCAGCCTTCCCCGCTCCGGCGGGGAGGGCTGCGTGGATTAAGCTTTGGGGACTTTGCCCCTGGGATTTACTTCAGCCTCCCGCAGGGGGGCTGCTACAAAAAAGCCCTGGGAATCGGAGCAAGCCGGACTGGAAGGTTGAACGCCACCGGGCGGGCGGAGCGAACCCCGCTGTGGCAGTTTATTGGCGGAGCGGCAGGAGGCCGGTGTTTTTTTGTACTTTGCGGCAACCCGACCAACGGGAGGGGGGCCGCTCCTCCCCCTTTGAGCCGTTGATGAAGGGTTTGCGACCAGAGCGACCGTAGGGAGCGGCGGGAGCAAACCCCACCTATTTCGCGGGCGTAGCCCGCCATAGAGGGGGAAGCCCGGCGGCGAGGGGGAGGGATAATAAGGGTCGCCAATAAATTGCCACCGTAGCAAAATAGGCTAGAAGGTTGCGCGGCCCTGGGCGGGCGGAGTAAGCGCCCCCCTGTAGGTTGAAGCGGCGTTAATGATTTGAGAAAAACCCGCAGGGTTTTTCTCCTTTCTTTTCCAGGGTGGGGCGCCGGGGTTTTTTGCGCCGCTTTTGCGGAATAGCTTTTACCTTTTGAAAAACTGCGGCGCAAAAAAGGGCGGCAGTTACCGCACTTAGGGGATGGTGATTACCGGGGAAAAATGATTTTGTAAATTTGGGTTTTATTGGGTCTATTAAGGGCAAGGCATAGAAAGATACGGCAGTACACCAACGGACGCAACCACGGGCCAGGAAACGCTAAATTTGGGGTATTTAGAATATGCTTGCCATACGGAAAATTTTATATTTTTGATTAACAGTATTACTGTGCATCTTAAAAATACCAAAAATGACAGCAGATATGACAGCAATATAAAAAAAATTAGGGTAACATATAAACACGAACAGACACATGACAGCACAAACTACTTGACTAATTCTTTATCCTGTAATAAGATAAACACAGGTGAGCATAAGGGAACACAGGGAAACACAAGGGTTTGCATAAAGCGTATGTTATGCGCAGGAGCCTGTAAAAAATAATGTGTAAACGGCAATACTACCGGAAGGAGCAAGTATGGCCTTTTCGAAAGAAACGCTGGATGAACTGTTGAAAGATTACCGGGGGCCGGATGATATGTTCGGCCAGGACG
>BNUT01000160.1 GCA_025997555.1 Spirochaetia bacterium | reverse complement strand
ATAAGCAGGTTGCAGGGGAAATCGGGCAGTTCCTGCGGCTCTACCCGGTGGCGCCCAAGGTGTACCTCCGCTATGATCGGATCGCACTCTCCGGTGTGGAAGACCCTGACCTGCGCATCACCTTTGACACGGGCATCCGTTTCCGTCAGGACGACTGCCGCCTTGACGGGGGTGATTACGGCACGCCGGTACTTGATTCCGATCAGGTTTTGATGGAACTCAAGACACCCTTTTCCATTCCGTTGTGGCTGAGTCATCTCTTGAGTGAGTATGCAATATTTCCCGTGTCTTTTTCAAAATACGGGACCTGCTATACGAATTTTATTCTGAACCGGCAGTTTTGTTTTTCAGAAGAACAACTGATCGCCTGATGCGTGCTGCCAAGTAGGCAGCTATAACAACAAGGGGGAAAATAAAATGATTTCATTTTTAACCGGGAATGTACTGAACGGAAACCTGCGCGTGGGTAATGTGCTGCTCTGTATGGCCGCATCAATTCTTTTCGGCCTTGGGGTGGCGGCGGTCTATATGGCAAACCGCAGGTACAACAGGAACTTTGTGATCACATTGGCGCTGCTGCCGGTCACCGTGCAGATCATCGTCATGCTGGTCAACGGCAATATCGGCGCGGGGGTTGCGGTGGCAGGGGCGTTCAGCCTGGTACGGTTCCGTTCGATACCGGGGAATTCACGGGATATCGGTGCGATCTTTTTTGCCATGGCCATCGGTTTTGTCACGGGGATGGGTTATCTCTTTTACGGCCTGCTTTTTTTAATCGTGGTCGGCTGCATGAATCTGCTGCTTCCGGCGCTCAAGTTTGGGAGCGGCCCCCAGAACACCCGTATCTTAAAAATTACGATACCGGAGAATCTGGACTACGACGGCCTGTTTGACGCGGCCTTCGCGGAGTATACGGAAAACGCTGAACTCGACACGGTTAAGACCACCAACATGGGAAGCCTCTACGAATTGATCTACCGTGTTCAGCTTAAGGGGCCGGCGGCGCCGAAGCGTTTTATCGATGCCCTGCGCACGCTTAACGGCAATCTGAATATTTCCCTCGGTCGGGAACATACGGAGAATTTGGAACTTTAAATACAGGAGATATTTTTATGAAGACATGGTTAAAAACAATTGCATTAGGGTTATCCTTGGCCTTGCTGATGACCGCATGTTCCTCAATTGCTAAGGGCGTAAGGGCGGGCATAAAAAGCGTTACGGCGATTACCGAGGTATTTGGAGACGGGCAAAAGGTGACGGCGGTAGCGATTGAATACGGTACGATAATCGCCGCAGGTACACTTTCTGCGGCGGATTATTCAGTTATGGATCAAACGATTGTAAAGGTATATACCAACACCAATGCTGCGAAGGCAGAGAATGGTACATCCGGCAATTATGTGATTCTTGAATTGGCTGTCGAAGATACCGCAGACCTACGGTCTGGCGCCGCTGAAGTAAATGGGCAAGGTTCACCGCAAGGTGGACCAAGCGGACAAAGACCGGATTTCGTCCCAGGAGAAGGCGGCAGCAATCGTGGTCCCGGCGGTGGGCCGGGTCTTGGAAGCGCGGGGGATAACGCTCCGCCGAGCAATCATCTGACCGTATCGGTCACGCAAAACAAAGATATTGCGGCAAAAAATGGACAGCGCATTGCGGGAACAAAAAATTCTATTGAGAGCAACCGGACAATAAATCTGGTGGTAGACGATTTTCAACAGTTGGTGTTCAAGGAATTGATGTATAATTTGTTTGTCCCCAAAAACTATGATCCGGCTAAAGCTTATCCGCTGGTATTATTCATGGTAGATGCGGGCGGTGTCGGCACAGACCCGGTAAAGACCCTCACCCAGGGGCTGGGAGCTGTCATCTGGGCAACGCCGGAAGAACAGGCGAAACATGAATGTTTTGTACTCGCCCCCCAGTATACCAGGGTGATGGCTGACGACAACTCCGAGACAACGGAAGACATGGACATTACCATTGATTTGATCCGTGATTTGATTACCCGGTACAACATTGACGCCAATAGAATCTATAACACCGGGCAGTCCATGGGCTGCATGACTTCTATTGCGATGAACATTAAGTATCCCCAGATGTTTGCCGCGTCATTTTTGGTTGCCGGGCAGTGGGACGCGGCGAAGGTTGCGCCAATGGCGGGCAAGCCCCTATGGATTGTTGTGAGTGAGGGGGATACCAAAGCGAATCCGGGAATGGACGCTATTACAGAGGTATTAAAAGCGAAGGGCGATACCGTATCCAAGGCAACATGGAATAGCCGGGTAACGGCCACTGAATTCGATACCTATGTTGCGGATATGCTTGCAAAACGCGCGGGCATAAATTACACCGTCTTTGAGGGCGGAAGCCACACCTATACATGGAAAGTCGCCTATACAATCGAAGGGATCAGGGACTGGCTATTCAGACAGCAGCGGTAGCCGCCGCACTAAACAGGAGTTTAACATGAAAAAGAAAACAATGGTGATTTTGCTGATGACAATCGCAATGGTCGGCCTTGTTGTTTCACTGACCGCAAGCGGGGAAGCGGAGTCGTCCGCACCATCTATGCAGCCGAAACCGGCAGTCGGCTCGGCGGTACAGAATACGGCGTCGGCCTTTGAGTACAAACCGGAAGACAGTGATACTGCCTGGTCACAAAACGCCGCGCAGATTACGTTGAATGGCAGCAGCGCCCAAATCAGCGGTTCCGGTGCGGCAGTGAACGGCAAAACGGTTACGATCAGCCAGGCTGGGGACTATGTGCTGTCGGGCACTTGGAACGATGGACAGATTCTGGTCAACGCGGGCAAGAACGCCCTGGTGCGCATCGTCCTGAACGGGGTTCAGCTTTCTTCATCAACGGGAACCCCCCTTTATATGAAACAGGCGAACAAGACCGTGCTTATCCTGCCCCAGGGCACACGGAACGTGATCACCGACGCGGTGTCTTATGTGTTTCCCGCAGGAACAGACGAGCCTGATGCGGCGATCTTTGCTGCGGATAATCTGTCGATTACCGGCACCGGGGCGCTCACGGTCAACGGGCGATACCGCAATGGAATAGCCTCAAAGGACAAGCTCGTTATCTCAGGCGGGAATATCAGTGTTACTGCGGTCAATGACGGTTTGCGCGGGCGGGACGCGCTGGCCATACTGGACGGGACCCTTGTGATCAACGCGGGCAATGACGGCATCAAATCAAACAACGATAAGGATCCCGCAAAGGGCTTTATCGCGCTGGACGGCGGGACCTATACGCTTAAAACCGGCGCAGACGCGGTGCAGGCGGAGACAGGCCTGACGATTACCGGCGGAAACTACAGTATTACTACCGGCGGAGGTTCCGCCAATGCGCCGGTTCCGCCTCCGCAGATGGGCGGCGGCGGCGGGCGCGGTGGTTTTGCTCCGCGGCCTGCGTCTACGGCTGCGGAGGATTCTGACAGCAGGAAGGGTTTTAAATCCGGTACGTTTCTTTTGATCAGCGGCGGTAGTTTTACTGTTGACGCGGAAGATGACGCCTTTCATTCCAATGGCAATGTTACGGTCTCAGGGGGCTCATTCTCCATTCAAACCGGGGATGATGCCTTTCACGCCGACAGTGCGCTACGCATAGACGATGGGCTTATCGTTGCGCACAAATGCTACGAGGGACTGGAAGGGGCCACCATTGACATCAACGGGGGAAACATCACCCTTACTTCTTCCGATGACGCGATCAACGCATCGGGCGGTGTTGACGGGGGATCGGCGAATGACCGCTTCGCAACATCGAACAAAACGCCCTATATCCGTATTACCGGCGGGACCATTGAGGCCCTGTCTATTGGTGACGGCATTGACGCCAACGGCGATGTGTTTCTGGACGGCGGCCTGGTGAAGTTGAGCGGGCCGAGTATGGGAATGCAGGGCGCAATCGACTTTGACCGGAATTTTGTCATCTCAGGCGGGCGGCTCATTACTGCCGGGACTTCACTGCCTCCCGCGTCCCAATCCACCCAGATGAGTCTGCTCGTTTCATACACTTCGCAGGTAGCGGTGGGCAGCGTCATCTCCCTTGCGGAGGCAAACGGACGGGAACTGCTTACCTATACCAGCCGCACCGCCTGCACCGCATCGGCTTTTACCTCCCCTGACCTCGCGGCGGGAAAAACCTATACCCTGCTGATAGACGGGAAAAAACGGGCCGACATCAAACTCGGCGGCATGGTAACAATGGTTTCCGAAAACGGCGGCGCATACGCGGCAGGACGCGGCGGCGGTGGACGCGGGGGACGATGGTGAGATTACGTGTACCGTTCTTCCTCGCTAAAAATACATCCGCAGTATTTCTGCATGTATAAACCAAGTTCCCGCGCCTTGGCCTGTCCCGCGCGGAAGAGGGGCCGGAAGTCCCGGTATAAGAATTTTACACAGTAGGCTTCACCCAGCTCTTCACCAATGCTGTGGATAAGATCGTGGTTTTGATAGGGGCTGATAAGGAGGGTGGTGCTGAAATAGTCGAAGCCCGCTTCCGCAGCACGGGCCGCGGTTTTTTCAAGCCGTAGCCGGTAACAGTAAGTACAACGCTGCGGAGTTTTATCCGCGAATTCCGTGGCGTCTTTCGTGTAAATTCCCTGCACGAATGGACGCAGGCCGTACTCATCATTACTGATAAGTTCCAGCCCCGTGTCAGCGGCAAATTTGACAAGGGTGTCACGGCGTTCCCGGTATTCCGTAAAGGGATGGATGTTGGGGTTGTACCAAAACAGTGCGGGCCGTATATTTTCTTCAGCAAGACTGTCGATACATTTTACCGAGCAGGGGGCGCAGCAGGTATGGAGCAAAAGCCTTGTGGGCGTCATTTATATTTTTCAAGGGCCTGGGCAAACTGATCCCCGCAGGAAGTTGCCTTGTGACCGCATTTTATCCCCTTGAGTTTTTTGATGAGCTCATCCGCATCCATGCCTTCCGCCAATGCCGAGATTGCCTTGAGGTTTCCATCGCAGCCATTCTCAAATGAAACTGAATGAACCTTGCTGTCCGTTATATCAAAATGAATTTTGGTTGAACAGGTTCCCTTGGATTTGTATTCGTACATAAACATACTCCTTATGCGAAATAGGCCCGGATAGTTTCGATCATCCCTGCATCGCCGAAGGCCCCCGATTTGGTGACGATGAAGGAACTTGCGTCCCTTCCCTTCGCTTGCGCAAGAACGATTCCCGGACCTATTTCTCTGATAGGTATAATATACTCAAATTTCAGAATTTCCATAATCCCCAAAAGGGTGTCCCCCCCAAAAATAACCAGATGCAGGGGGCCGGTCTTTGGAAGTATCCCTTCCAGGAGTTTTCCCAAAAGCCCCGCCACTCCGGCCTTTCCGGGGGTTTGGCCGTTCTGTTTTTTTTGCGTTTTCCATTTTTCCTGGCCCTGCGCCGCCGCCTGTTCGGTAATCTGACCCATTGCCATAGCGGTGCCTAAAATGCAGACCCCCTGTTGTTTCAGAGTTTCCGCGCAGTTATCCTCAAGGGCCGTAGCTTCTTCCCCGGAAAACCATTCCGGACGGAGGAGCTTTTCCCCATCGACGGTGATGCCCGGAATCCCACTGTCCAGGGCGGCCTTCACCTGTGCAAGGGACACCGGATGGCGGCTCCCGGAGAGGATCAGGACGGGGAGCTTGGGAATGTTGTTGATGATGCCGAGGCCGACTTTTGCTTGGCCTGCGCCGGCCTTCACCGCTTGGGGAAAGGGAATCTCCTCCATGAGGAATTCGGCGAAGCCCGCGCAGCCTGCGGTAACTGAGATGAGCCCCTGCGCGTTAAGGGACCGGGCAATGTCCCGCAGTTCACCGGCGGTCTCGCAGTCATAAACCAGAATTTCTTTTTTTTGAGGGGGCGGGTTTGGCGCGGCGCCCTTCGCCGGGACAAGCCGCACCGAGATGTCCGATTCTTCGCCAATGATGTCGGGAATAAAACTGTGCCGGATCGGGTTGAGGGCGTCCGCAGCCATATCGGTTTTGTCGATGGGGATGCCCTTGAGGAGTTGATGTCCGTTGACGGTGGTCCGGCCCAGGCCGGGATAGGCTGGTACAAAGGGCAACTGCGGTATGCGCCGCGCGGTCATCAGCGCCTCAAGTTCTGCGCCGATATTTCCCCGCAGGGTGGAATCGGTTTTTTTGTAAACGCAGGGAACATCCCGGTAACGCTCAAGGCAGGCGGTGATAATTTTTCCCGCATCCGCAGGA
>BNUT01000159.1 GCA_025997555.1 Spirochaetia bacterium | reverse complement strand
ATATTGTGAGCTGGGCCTTTATAGACTGCACTAGCCTTAGTTCGGTAAGCATACCCGAGGGCGTTACCAGCATTGGGGACGCCGCATACTGCAAGCAGCAAAACCAATAAAACCGTACTGCCCTTTTTCATGTTTCTCCTCCATCCAATATTTGTTCATGCGTAATGCCCCCTACTGCGCCGCGTAACTCCACGCTCCGTTACGGAAAGTATACAGGCCCGCTTTTTTGCCCTTGGTGTTGTAGTAGGCGTCAAAGTTGTTGCTAAAACTACGGTCCAGTGCCACATTCGCGCCAATGCGTATCGATGTAAGAGCGGTGCAGCCGTCAAAGGCATCCAGCCAAATGCGGGTAACGCTTCCGGGTATGCTTACCGAACTAAGGCTAGTGCAGTCTATAAAGGCCCAGCTCACAATATGGGTAACGCCTTCGGGTATAGCATACTGCCTTTCTTGTTTTCCGGCGGGATATTGAATAAGCTGACTTCCTTTTTTATTGAACAACACATCATCGCGGCTTGTATAGTGATTATTATTTGTATCTACCACTATCGAGGTAAGGCCGGTGCAGCCCAAAAAGGCGCCAAAGCCAATGCTGGTAACGCTGGCGGATATGCTGACCGAGGTCAGGCCGGTGCAGTCTAAAAAGACGGTGCCGCCAATGCTGATAACGCCTTCAGGTATGCTGACCGAGGTAATGTCCTTGCAATCGCTAAATGCCTGGCCGCCAATCCCGACAACCGGCTTTCCCCCTATCGTTGCGGGGATACTCACGGCGGCTGCGTTTCCCTTGTACCTGGTGATGGTAACCTGACCGTTTGCCGTTGTTACCTCAAAGTCGCTCCCGCTCTGGGCAAACACCCCCGGCGCGCCGCATACCGCAAGCAGCAAAACAACGAAAACGGTACTGCCCTTTTTCATAGTTCTCCTCCATCCAATGTTTGTTCATGCCGTAATGCCGCCTACTGCGCCGCGTAACGCCACGCATCCTTGCGGTAAGCATACAGCCCCGCCTTTTTCCCGTTAGCGTTGTAATAGGCGTCAAAGCCCTTTTCAAAATAGTCATCACCAATCTCTACATTGGCGCCGATGCGTACCGAGATAAGGCCGTTGCATTCGTTAAATGCCCAGTTTCCAATGCCGGTAACGCTTGCGGGTATGCTTACAGAGGTAAGGCCGGTGCAGCCCCAAAAGGCCCAGCCTCCAATGCCGGTAACGCCTTCGGGTATGTTTACCGAGGTCAGGCCGGTGCATTTCCAAAAGGTAAGCTCTGCAATGCTGGTAATACCTGCGGGTATGGTTACTGAAGTAAGACCGGTGCAGCCTAAGAAAGCGCCATCCCCAATGCCGGTAACGCTTGCAGGTATGCGTATCGAAGTAAGGCCTGCGCAGCCGGAAAATGCCCCGGATCCGATGCCGGTTACACCGGCGGGTATAGCATATTGTCCTTTAAGGCCGGCAGGATAGACAATAAGCGTGTCCTCTGCTTTGTTGAACAATACTCCGTTACGGCTGGTATAGTGATTACTATTTGTATCTACCGCTATCGAGGTAAGACTGGTGCAGCCGGAAAAGGCGCCGTTCCCAATGCCGGTAACGCTGGCGGGTATGCTTACCGGGCCAAGGCCGGTACAACTGGAAAATGCCGATGAGCCAATATCGGTAACACCCGCAGGTATAGCATACTGCCCCTTAAGGCCGGGGGGATAGGCAATAAGTTCGTCTCCTGCTTTGTTGAACAACACGCCGTTACGGCTGGTATAGTGATTATTATTTGTTTTTACCCGTATAGAGGTAAGGCTGCTGCACTCGTAAAAGGCGGCGTCCCCAATGCTGGTAACGCCCTCGGGTATGGTTATCTTTATAAGGCTGGTGCAGTCCTGAAAGGCCCCATACCCGATGCTGGTAACGCTCGCGGGTATGCTTATCGCGGTAAGTCCGGTGCAATTCCAAAAGGCCTCCCTCCCAATGGCGGTAACCGGTAAGCCCTCTATTGTTGCGGGAATAACCACAGCGGTCTCGTTTCCCGTATACCCGGTGATTGTAACCGCCCCGTTCTCCACGGTTATCTCAAAGTCGCTCTCGCTCTGGGCAAACGCCCCTGTTGCGCCGCATACCGCAAGCAGCAAAACAACTAAAACCGTACTGCCCTTCTTCATGTTTCCCCCATTTGTGGAAGCCCGCTACTCTGCCGCGTAACTCCACGCGCCGTTACGGAAGGTATACAGGCCCGCCTTTTTGCCGTTGGTGTTGTAATAGATGTCAAAGGCGTTATCAAAAGAATGATCCCCGGTTAGCATTACACCGGCGCCAATGCCTATCGTGGTAAGGCTGCGGCAGCTTCCAAATGTATAGTACCCAATACGGGTAACGCCTGCGGGTATGTTTACCGAGGTAAGGCCGGAGCAATCGAAAAAGGCCCCGTCCTCAATGCTGGTAACGCTTCCCGGTATACTTATCGAGCTAAGGCCAGTGCACTCGAAAAAGGCGCCTTCCCCAATGCTGGTAACACTTTCCGGTATGCTTACCAATCTAAGGCCGGTGCATTGGTAAAAGGTGTTCCTCTCAATACTGGTAACGCTTTCCGGTATGCGTACCGTTTTAAGGCCGGAGCAGTTGGCAAAGGCGCCGCTCCCAATGCGGGTAACGCTTCCCGGTATGCTTACCGAGCTAAGGCTCGTGCACTCGTAAAAGGCGGCCTCACCAATGGTGGTAACGCTTCCCGGTATGCTTACCGAGGTAAGGCCGGAGCAGTGGGCAAAGGCGCTGTCCCCAATACTGGTAACGCCTTCGCCTATGCGTATTGATGTAAGGTCGGAGTAGTAAAAGGCATTCTCCCCAATCGCAACAACCGGCCTTCCCCATATCCTTGCGGGGATACTCACGGCGGCTGCGTTTCCCGTGTAGCCGGTGATGGTAAGCTGACCGTTTGCTGTTGTATACGTAAAATCGCTCCCGATCTGGGCAAAGGCCGCAGATGCCGCCGTAATCAGTAAAATCACAAACAACTTTTTCATTGTTCTTGACCCCTTGCCAAAATGTTTTAGAAGGCTGTAAACAATCTTTTGTTGATTCTATCAAATAATTGTCTTTTTTTAAGTAGAATTTTACCGCAAAGGCGCAGAAGGCGGCTAAGGGAATACCCCGTTTCGTGTTTTCCTTCCTTCTGCGCCTTTGTCGCCTTCGCGGTTGTTCCTTTTTCCTGAAATATCGCAGTTCTGAGTAAATTTGGCAGTGAGAAAAAGTAAATGCAGGGGCCCTGCGCTCTTTGCGCCGCACCGTATCTGTGCTATGATAGCCTGAAACCGGAGGGTATCAATATGAACGTAATCGCCTTTAACGGAAGTCCCCATAAGGACGGGGTGGTGAATAGCGGCCTGGCAGCCATGAAGGGGGAACTGGAAAAAGAGGGCATCGCAACCGAGATAATCCACGTGGGGCACGAAATCATCCGGGGGTGTATCGACTGCGGTAAATGCCGGGAGCTGGGCCGGTGCGTTTTTAACGATGATATCGTGAACCAGTGCCGGGAAAAGGTGAACGACGCCAACGGCATCATTCTGGGTTCCCCGGTGTATTACGGCGGTATCGCGGGGACCTTTAAGTCATTCCTGGACCGGCTCTTTTTCCCCGGCGTCAATTTGAAGTACAAGGTCGGCGCGGTGGCGGCCTCCCTGCGGCGCTCCGGGGGCATCAGCACCTTTCATCAGCTTAACAACTACCTCAACCTGGCCCAGGTGGTCCTTGCACCCTCGATTTATTGGGAAGTGATCCACGGCAACACCCCCGAAGAACTGAAGGAGGACAGGGAGGGTATCCAGATCCTGGAAACAAGCGCCCGGAACATGGCCTGGCTCCTCAAGGCCATCACCATAGGGAAGCACGATTTTAAGCCGCCTGAGGCGGTTAAGCGGGAGTGGACGAATTTTATACGCTAATTCTCCGTGGAAAACAAAAATATATACAATCAAGTATTTTTTCCGCAAAAATCGGCTAATCCTTTAAAATTGTTTACCCATTTTTATTGAATAAGACGGGATTTTCCTATACTATACTCATAACGTTAAGTTTTGTGAGGTTGTAATCAGATGCTGGATATCGGTCCCATCCACCGTAAGGAATACGAGTTAGACGACGACCGATCCGAACCTGTTGTCATTGCCGAGGCTCCGGGCAGGATTCATTACCTGGGCGAGCATGGTGAGCCAAAGGCCGGATTATACCTTTCCTCCGCCATTGATCGCTATGTAAGGGTGGCGGTTAGCCAGCGGAAGGACAATTCCCTTCGTTTTTATGCGGCGGACTTGGGGGAACGGAAGCGGACCACCCTGGTCAATCTCAAGTACAAGCGGGAGGACCGCTGGGCGAACTATATAAAAGCGGCAATTCACGTTTTTGCCGAATTGGGTTATCCGGTGAAGGGGCTCAATTTTACCATCTGCGGGGATATTCCCCAACAGGTGGGGCTTGCGTCCTCATCGGCCATTGAGGTGGCTGCCGCAGTTGCCCTGCGGGGGCTTTTGAAGGCCGCAGTGAATGAGCGGGAGCTCCTTGCCCGGCTTACCGCAGCCCAGGAGGTGTTTTTCGGTAAAAATACCAGTCCCGTGGATTATTTAGTGGCCCTTTCCGCGCGGAAGGACCAGTTTCTTATCGTGGACGAGGCGGGGCTGGTGGTAAAACGGGTAAAATCCACCCTTTCAAAGCACCATATCCTCATTATGGATTCCCGTGTACCCCGGATGGGGGTTGAAGAGGAGCTGAAACAGCGGCGGCAGGACATTAAAAAGGGGCTTGAACTCCTTTCCCGCAAGAAAGAGGGGGCCACCCTCAGGGACTTTGCCGCCATGGACCTGATGGAATCCATGGGGGACCTGCCGGAGAAGATCCGGCGGCGAAGTATGCACGTTGTTCAGGAAATCCGCCGGGTCTATGATGCGGAAACGGCCCTGAAGAATGGGGATTTTGCGGCTCTTACCCGGATTTTTTCCCATTCCCACGAGAGTTTGCGGGATCTCTACGAGGTTTCCTGCCCGGAAATCGACTGGCTGGTCAAACGGGCCCAGGAGATTGACGGGGTTCTGGGTTCCCGGATGACCGGGCAGGGTTTTGGGGGCTGTACCTATACGATTATCCGGGAAGACGCCATTGAGGAGTTCCGGCAGCGGCTGGAGGATTACGAGCGGATCTTCGGTTTTCGTCCGGTTATTTACGAAGTGCGGCCCGCCACGGGGAGCCGTCTGGTTCCTCCGCCGCATCATTAGGGTTGTGGCGATGAATATAAGGGCGTTGTATGGCGAAGTTTAAGACCCCTGCGGGGAGTTCCTCTCCGGAAGGAAAGCCCGGCGAAAAAATTCCCAATGGAAAGCTTTCCGATGGAACCCTGAAGGAGGGTATACGGCTTTTCAACATGAAACGCTGGGAACTGGCCCTGCAGGAATTTTTGCGGATAAACACCGAAGGTTTCACCCCCGAAGAAAACACCGAGCTTGCCTATTACCTGGGGCTTTGCTACACCAAGCTGGCCCGTTACGACGATGCCTTACTCTACCTTGAACAGGTGATACCCGCCTCTCAGAACGTGCTACAGGTGTACCAGTGCCGTATGACCCTGGCCTATATCTATGTGATCACCAAGCGCTCCAAAATGGCGGAGTTTGAACTCCAGAAGCTCAAGAGCAATGGTTTTGAATCGCCCCAGCTTTATACCACCCTTGGGTACGCTGCCTGGATGCAGAAACATATTAAAGACGCGGTAGAATTTTACGAAAAAGCCCTGAATATGGACGAAAATAACACCACCGCCATGAACTGCCTGGGATATATCCTGGCGGATACCGGCATGGATTTTTTCCGGGGGCTCAGGCTTTGCCGGAAGGCGGTTGACCTTAAGCCCCAAAATCCCGCCTATATTGATTCCCTGGGCTGGGCCTACTTTAAAAGCGGCGATATGATCGAAGCCCGTACCTGGCTCCGCCGGGCGCTGGATATGGCCCCCAATGAAAGGGAAATCCGGGAGCATGTCAAGGCCGCAAATGGGGAAAGCGCTTCATGACGCAAAAGATGTTCCATATCCACTTTCCCCTGCTGTTTCTGTGGCTTGCCTTTTCGGCACTCTTGAGCGTGGAGGCCCAGCAGGTTGCGACGGATATGGACGCCATCCAGGCCGGGGAAGCCTTCCGCATCGGGGTTCAGGCCTATAACCGGTATGCCTTTAACGAAGCGATTGTTTCTTTTGAGCGG
>BNUT01000158.1 GCA_025997555.1 Spirochaetia bacterium | reverse complement strand
GTTTCCGCAGTTCCACAGGAAACCGTGCGGGAACCATCTCGAAGTGGACATACATTGAAGGCTGCAAGCGATCCAGAAAAAACTCCATGACGGCTCGGACCCGTTCAATGTCAAGGTTAAAGGTGCGATCCAGAAATTTGAAACCCCGTGCCCCGCGTTCAATGAGCCTTTCCATTTCCCCAAGGAAATGATCCAGGGGAAATTCCCGTACGCCGACGCTTACCGCACTTTGGCAAAATTCGCAGCCAAAGGGACAGCCCCGGCTGGCCTCCACATACACCAGTTTGCGGTTCAAATCTTCTGTGGTGTAAAGTCGATAGCCGCTTTCAATGGCGTTAAGATCAACCGGCATGGCATCAATAAATTTTTCCGCAGTAATACTGTTTTTTTTCAAAAGAAGGCTGCATAATTCCCGAAAAGCCAGTTCTCCCTCGCCCCGGATAATCCAATCGGCATAATTAAAAATTTCAGCCTCCGGTGGAAGATATGACACTTCCGGCCCACCCAATACGATAGCCGGTTTATATGCGCTCCGCTTTTCACCTTTTGCCCCCCATTTTTCATTAAGCGTTTTGAGCAGTTCTACTGTGGCCTTGTGGTTCCATATCGAAACCGAAATGCCGAGAATCCGGGGGGCAGCGGCAAGGATAGGTTCAACTTTTTCCACAAGGGGCTGACGGAGGGCAAACTCAAGAATTGTGCAGCGGTCTTCAAGTTCACCGAGGTTGGCCCTGAGGAGCCGGAGGGCCAGAGAAGGGTGTACCCATTTGGCGTTTATCGTGGTAAGAAGTATATCGTTTTGCGCCATTACTGGCCAATAGGCCCAAACCCCGCTGCCCCGAATAAGTCCAGGGTGCCGGTGGTCCATTCTTCCAGGCTGTCCATCACCAGTTTTTCCACCTCATGCCAGGTATCGGCGCGGGGACCCGGCAGACTGCGGTTAGTGGAATTGGTAAACACGATGGTCCTGCAGCCCTGTTCCCGCAGGCGGATCACGTTGTCCGGGGCATCGTCGATGTAAACGTGGGCCCCCACCGCGCCTTTGTCGGCCATAAAGCAGATGTCCCAATAGGGGATATCGTAGTTGTCAAGCCAGTCCACGGTCTGGGTAATTGATGTTTTGTGGGAATATTTCAGGAAGAGCCGGTGGGTGATGATCCGGATGCGGATGCCCCGGCTGGAGAGTTTTCGCAGTACCGAGGGGGCATCCTGTATGGGCTTCATGTCCCGGAAGAGGTTCCGCTGGGTAACGGCGAAACGGTGGAGCCGATCGTAACCGCCGTATTCGGCAATGCCCCACTCGTCCAGACCATAGCCGATATCTGGCGTGAGGGTTTCCAACGGTTTGTTGAGCCATTCCGCAGCGATTCCGCGCATGGCGCCGTAGAAGTCGCCTACCACACCGTCAAGATCGACCCCTAAAATAAAACTGCTTTCATCCATTAGTGTATGTCCCTGTACCTTTTTTTGAAATCAGTACCACCATACTGCGGCCCTTAACCGTATAAGGTTTTGTTGAATCCAGCGGCTTTTCCGTGCCGGGAGCGGCGATATCATCGGGGGAGGGAAGGCCGGTATCCACAACCCTGATCCAGCTTTTTCCGTCTATGGGCTCGCTGATCGTAAAATCAACATCCTTTTCCCCGCCGTTAAACATGATGAAGAAATCATTGTCATCCTTGTCCGCCAGCACCTCGGCCTTGCTGCCGTCCATCCGCAGGGCCAGGCAGGGACCGATTTTTTCCCAGTCCGGGGTTTCCCCCTCTTCGTCAAACCAACTGATGTCCGGGATAGCGTTGTAGTTCCCGTCGTGGCCGGTGTAAAACTCAGGCCGCATAAAGCCCGGATGCCGCCGCCTAAAGGCGATCATCATTTTGACAAAACGGTACAAATCGGCGTTTTTTTCCAGCAAAGACCAGTCGTACCAGGAAGTTTCGCTGTCCTGGCAGTAGGCGTTGTTGTTCCCCCTCTGGGTCCGGCCGAATTCGTCACCCCCCAGGATCATGGGAGTCCCTAGGGAAACCATCAGGGTGGCGATGAAATTCTTCAGCAGCCGTATCCTGACGCCTTCGATAGCCGGATTGACGGAGTAGCCTTCAATACCGTTATTGGCGCTGTAGTTGTAGTCCCCGCCGTCCCGGTTTTCCTCGCCGTTTTCCTCGTTGTGCTTGCCTTTGTAGGACACCAGGTCCTTCAAGGTAAAGCCGTCGTGGCTGGTGATAAAGTTGATCGAATGGAAGGGCTTGCGTCCGTCCCGCAGATACAGGTCGGAACTGCCCGCAAGCCGGGTTGCCAGATGCCGGGTTTCCTTGGGGTCCCCCCGCCAGTACCGGCGCATATCGTCCCGGAAGCGATCGTTCCATTCCGCCCAGCGGCCCCCGGGGAACCAGCCCACCTGATAGGCCCCGCCTGCGTCCCATGCCTCGGCAATGATCTTGGTACTACTCAAAAGCGGGTCCTCGGCAATCCGTTCCAGCATGGGCGGGTTTTCCATCAGCTTCCCCTGCTGATCCCGGCCCAAAATGGAACCAAGGTCAAAGCGGAAACCGTCCACATGCATCTCCGTCACCCAATATTGCAGACAGTCCAGAATAAAGGAGCGCACCACCGGGTGATTACAGTTCATCGTATTGCCGCAGCCGGAATAGTTTTTGTAGTACCGCTTATTCTCGTCCAGCATGTAATAAATACCGTTGTCCAGCCCCCGGAACGAAAGGGTGGGCCCCCGCTCGCTTCCCTCGGCGGTATGGTTAAATACGATGTCCAGAATCACCTCAAGCCCCGCCTTGTGCAGTTCCCGGACCATCTCCTTGAATTCCCGCACTTGGCCGCCGGGGCTTTTGTCCGCCGCGTAGGAACCCTTGGGGGCAAAAAAGGCCGCCGTGGAATAACCCCAGTAATTGGTCACCTGTTTCCCGGTCCGGGGGTTTATGGCAAATAATTCGTTTGCATTAAATTCCTGAATGGGCAGAAATTCCAGACTGGTAACACCCAAATCTTTAAAGAAGGGAATTTTCTCGATCACCCCCCTATAGGTCCCCGGATGTTCCACCCCCGACTGGGGATGGGCCGTAAGCCCCCGGACATGGGTCTCGTAAAGCACACTGAAGCGCAGGGGGTAGTTGAGGGGGGAATCCCCCTGCCAGTCAAAGGTATCATCCACCACGATACACCGGGGCTGGCTTTTTATATCATCAACATAAGAATAGGACAGGTCCATTGAAGGATCATTGGGATCATAGCCCAAGCAATTTTTGAAATCCCATACGCTCTCATCGGTCAGGGCCTTGGCATAGGGGTCCAGGAGGGTTTTATTGACATTGAAGCGCAGCCCCTTCTCCGGCAGGTAGGGCCCGTCCACCCGGTAGAGGTAAGCCGCCCCCGGTTTCAGGTCCCGAATGTGGCAGTGCCAGATATCCCCGGTCTTGTTTTTCTGTTTGTCCAGCTTTATCTCGTGGTAGGGACTGTCCGGCTCCGCAGATTCAAACAGAATGAGGGTTACCGCCGTAGCATGCCGGGAAAACAGCGCAAAATTCACCCCCGACGCCAATGGAACCGCCCCCAGAGGCAGGGCCTTCCCATAATCAACAACCAAGTGTTCAAAATCCATTGCCATAATATCATTGTCGGCGTTTGGGGGGAAATTATCTCTAATATTCTTCCGGCAAAAATAATTCCAAAAACTCCCCCCTTTCCACCTCTCGCGCCCCCAGCCGGGTTTTATATTCCAGGGGCATCCCCAGGTCCCAGAAGGCGAAGCCTGCGTCCCGCAGATAGCGCCCGGTCAGGATCAGCTGCACCGTCCCCGCTGAATCTTCATCGTAGTACCCCGAATAACTGGTATAGACTTTTCCGGCAATAACCCCGAACTCCCCCGCAGTCAGCCGTCCCTCCCGGTACAGGCCGAAGGCGATGGGCCGCACCGGGCAACCGGGATTGGCGCGAATTTGCCGGAAGCTTTCCCGCAGGGGCGGGGTAAGCCAGTCCTCACCGTGGACTGTGGCGCAGCATTCCAGCACCGAATCGAAAAGGCTGAAATCCCCCGGCGTACTTGGTTCTCTGTCCGTCCGCAGTTCGTACCGGGGAAGGAGCCGTCGCGCAGAACGGGGTTCGTGAAAATTCTCAAAGAAGATGATCGACCGCTCAAGGTGAAGTTTGGGGGTAAGGATGTATATGGGGCCGCTTTTTTCACCGGACTCTGCGCCCTTATCCATCGGTTCATCGAGTACCACGGACATGACGAGGAAACCCGCCGCCATAAGCCGGGCGATAAAGTCCGGGGCAAAATCCATAGCGATACAGAATTCTTCGTCGTAGCCGGTTTCAAGCATGGCGCGAGCGATGGCTGGGGGATCATCTTCGGGGCCGATAAATATATGGCCCGATTGGGTATAGCGGAGACGCATGAATGGCTCCTACTTCTTCCCTCGTTTGAAAAAGTTGATAAACTGTTCGGTGATGGCTGAATGTTGCTCCTTGAGTACCGTACCGGTAAAGCGGTTCAGGTCATCAACGGCGCCGGAAAAGAGGGCGATATCACCCTCGGCAAAGCGGTAGGCGGGATCGAATTTGTCGTATTCGTCTTCGGGTTTTCGCACGGCGATAAGGTTGATGTCGTACTTCTGCCGGATTCCCGATTCTACGATGGTGCAGCCTGTCATGTGCCGGGGGACCTCCAGTTCCGCAATGGCGAGCTTGCCCCCCAGGGGCAGGTAGTTGAGCAGCACCCCGGAGAGGATCTGCGGGGTGATCCGCTTGGCCGCTTCCTTGTTGGGGAACACTATTTTGGTGGCCCCCACCAGCTCCAGAATTTCCGCCTGGGATTCGGTTTCCGCCTTGACGACAATGGCCTTTATCCCCAATTTGGCGCAGTAACTGGTGGCCAGAATCGACGCCTCGATTCGATCCCCCATGTCGATCACCACCGCATCAATCGAATCGGGGAGCACCTTCCGCAGGGTTTCCACGTTGAGCACATCCAACACCACCGACCCCGCAGAGGCATCCTTGTAGGTGTCGATCACCTCCCGGTCCTTATCCACGATAAACACATCGACATTCAGGGCCAACAGCTCGTCCAGCACACTCTTTCCAAAATGACTCAATCCAAGAATCGCAACCTGTTTCACAATCTACTCCTCTTAACCCAGCAACACCGAACCTTCCGGGTAAGTGATATCATAATTTTTCTGTCCGATGGCGGGAAAGGCCAGGGCGATAAGCCCCACCCGCCCGGCGAACATTGCTGCCAGGATTACCAGCTTGCCCGCAGTGGACAGATCCGGAGTCAGCCCCAGGGTAATGCCTGCGGTGGAAAAGGCCCCCAGGACCTCAAAGACAATGGCTTCCGCATTGTTCCCGGCCAGGGGTTCACCTAGGGGTTCACCCCGGCCCTCGGTGATAAAGAGGGCGGTGACGCAGATGACCAGCAGGGCAACAGCCTTAAGAAAATAAACCACCGCCCGGTTAATCGTGTCCGAAATCAGCCGGTGATGGAAAATTTTGATGTCCCCGTATTTGTCGGGCTTGCGTATCATCACGATACAGATTACGAAGATCGTCGTAACCTTGAGCCCCCCGGCGATGGACCCCGGCGCGCCCCCGACAAGCATCAAAATGCCGGTAAGCATCCGGGAAGGCTGGCTTAACATTTTTTGCGGCGTCAACGCGAAGCCGGAACTCCGGCAGACCACGGATTGGAAAAGTGTGTTCACCGCCGCAAGGGGGCCGCTCATTTCGCCGTACAGCCGGTTTCGTTCAAAAATGAAGAAGATCAGGGCCCCCCCGAAAATAAGGGCCGTAGACATCAAAAGCACCACCCGGCTATGGTAACTCAGGCGGGGCTTTTTCCGCAGAATCACCTGTGCGGCGTCTTGCAGCACGATAAACCCCAGCCCCCCCGCAATGGTCAGAATCATCAGAATGAAAAGGATAGCGGGCTGGGCCGCCGGATATTCCGGCTGAAAGGGGGAGAGCCCGGCGTTGCAGAAGGCAGTCACGGCGTGAAAAATACCCCAAAAGGCCCAATCATCAAACCCGGAACGGTAAAACATGCAGGAAAGCAGTACAGCCCCGGCGGCCTCGAAGCAAAGGGTTAACAGGAGAATATTCTTCACGATGCGCCGGGGGTTGTACTCGATCCCGTTAATCGAAAATTCAAGAATCGAATTCCGCTGCCGGATAGCCAGCCGGTGTCCGGGAATACTCAACAGGATCGAACTAAAACTGATAATCCCCAGCCCCCCAACCTGGATAAGCAGC
>BNUT01000157.1 GCA_025997555.1 Spirochaetia bacterium | reverse complement strand
ATCATGGAGCACCCCGACAATGATTCTATTTTTTTCTTTGACCCATACGGAAAGGTATTGCAGTAATTCTATCTGGTGTTTCAAATCAAGATGATTGGTGGGTTCATCGAGTAAAATGATCTCCGGGTCCTGGACTAATGTCCGTGCGAGGAAGACCCGCTGCAACTGGCCCCCGGATAATTCGGTGATAAGCTTATTCTGTACATCCTCAAGTTCCAGCCGTTTGATGGCGGCGGCGATAATGTTTCGATCTTCTGTGGACAGGTTTTTGAGGAAACCCGATGTATGGACATAACGGCCCAGAGAGATGGTGTCGTACACGGTGTAGGGAAAATAGATTTGGGATATCTGCCCCAGGAGGGCAATTTTTTTTGACAGATCCTTTCGCGTAAAGGATGCAGCATCCTGTCCATCAACAGTAATACTACCACGATATGGAAGCAGCCGGGCAATGGTTTTTAAGAGGGTGCTTTTTCCGCAGCCATTGGGTCCGGCGATACAGAGTATCTCCCCCCGGTTGGCCTCAAGGTTGATATTTTTAATAATGTCCGTATCACTATACCCGGCATACAAATTTTTTATTTCCATCATGTTTTGTCCTCACCTCAACTTTTTTTAAAGTAAACCCAGGCAAAAAAAGGCGCGCCGATGATCGCCGTGATGGCCCCCACGGGCAGTTCTGAGGGAGAGATGATGGTCCGGGCGATAAGGTCCGTGATTACCATAAGCGCGCCGCCAATGATGAAGGACATGGGAATTACGTAACGGTGATTGGAACCTACGATTTTCCGCGCCGCATGGGGGGCAATAAGATCCACAAAGCCGATGGCGCCGCTCAGGGCTACTGCACCGCCGGTTAATACGGCGGAGAAAAAAAACAGTTTTTTTCGTATTCCGTGAATTTCTACCCCCACCGATTGGGCCTCATCTTCACCAAAGGTGAGGATATCCATTTCCCTGGTATACCGGGCAATCCCCAGGCTGCCGATCAAAAGAAAGGGAAACATCAGCATAACGTAGGGCCAGCCCTTGAGTGCGAAACTCCCCATCTGCCATAGTACCAGGGTTTTGAGTTCTTCACGAAAAACAGCGGTGATGGTGGTAAGCAGGGCGTTTACAAAAAGGGAAACCACCATACCAAACAGTATTACTGTGTTGTTTGACATGGTCCGGTCAAGCTTGCCGGAAAAGGCGATCACAAAAAACACCGTGAGGAGGCTGAACACAAAACCGGCGAGGGGCAGAGTAAAGCGTCCGATAAAGGGCAGAGCAAAGCCGCTGATGATCACCAGCCCTGCGCCCAGAGAAGCCCCGGACGACACACCGATGATGTAGGGGCTGGCCAACTGGTTCTTCAGCACCGACTGAAATACCGCACCGCTCATTGCCAGCGCGCCCCCGGCCATAAAGGCCAGCAGCGCCCGCGGGAGCCTGAGCTGCCAGACGATGGAAATGTTTTTGCTTTCCAGCGCCGTCATAAGGGCTTCGCCTTTTGACGGCATTATGGCCGCTATCATCTTGTAAAAAATGATCCGTACCGTGTCAAAAAAATTGATGAATGTACTACCCAGTGAAGTTCCCGCACAGAGGATAAACAGCGATATAAAAATGCCGAGAATTATTTTTTTGCGGTTACTCAATTTTACTCACCATAGTGTTCAGGATACACCGCATGGGCTATTTGCTTCAGGGCAAAAATAATGTGCTGGGACGGCCGGGATGAGGAATCGGTGTCGATATAATAAACCGCCCCACTCCGTACGGCCTTAATGGTATTAAAACCATCCCGGCCCTTTATTTCCCCAACCGGGTCATCAATAAAATTGACATTGGTCAGGATCACATCGGGGTTTCGTTCCAGCACAGCTTCTGCACCGGGGGCAATCCAGCCGGTCTTATCAGCAAAAATATTTTGGGCCCCGATGAGTTCAATCATTTCGCCGAGGAAGGTTTCCCTGCCCATGCTCACCATGTTGGGGGCGGGTGATATTTCCAGGTATACGGACTTTTTTTCAGTAATACTGTTTCCACGCGCAGCAACGCTGTCAATTTGTTCCTTCATGGTCCGTATCAGTTCATTCCCTTTTTCTACAGCGCCCAAGGCTGCGGCGACGTTTTCGATATCCCGGCAAATATCGGCGATGCTGCTGCTGGTGGGAAGGTAGACCGCAGCGATCCCCATTTCCTTAAGCAGCTTGAAAGGATCGTCCCCTGCGCCGTACACATTGTGTTCGCTGGTGATGATGATATCCGGGTCTAGGCCGATGATCGCCTCCGGGTCGGGGTAGAAAAAATCTATCTCCGCGATATCCGGCGGCAGACCGGATATTTCCATGGAATATTTGTCCGCCGCGATGATCCTGTCCGCCAAGCCAAGACCGATGATAATCTCCGTATTTGAGGGGGCGGTGGAGATGATGCGGTTGATGACGGTGGGGGTGTCACCGCTTGCCGTTGTACCTGCGGCCCGGCCCCCTGCGCCGCCTCCTTTGCTGCGGTTGCATCCGGTCAGTATCAAGAACATCAATAGTAATACTGCTGCTGTTTTCTTCATTTATATACCCTGCTGTTAAATTCGACCTCTTCTACATCATTGTCTTTGTTTAATTTTAATGCCAGAGAAAAAAAGTACCCTGAAAAAAGATTGGTAAAATTAAAGATAATGTCATCCACTGTGTTGCCCTGCTGTTGGTACCGGTGTAAAAGTCTGACCAGAGACTTGCATTTATTTCTGATAATATGACTATAGGCCGCCGCAGTACAGCCCTGGGGAAGTACAAAGCGCGGCGCTTTTCCACGGGAAGGCGCTGCCTTATTAAAAGTTTCCCGCGTCTCTTTTTGGATGCGTTCTACCCGTTCATGGAGCCACGCCAGTTCTTCCGCTGTTACCGCAGTTTTTGTCCGCAATGAAGGATTGATATGATACATGAGTTCAATAGTTTTACTAAGATCCTCCCGTATTTCTTTATTGTCGATAAGAGATCGCAGCATGCCAATCATACTGGCAATCTCATCGGACATAATTTCAAAATCACAGCGGAGGTCCGCAGGATCATCGTATAAAAAACTGTATGCCAAATAGTTCTGTTTCATGGTGCGCCGATCCCCTCATAGTTTACCCGCATACCGATAGTTATGGTAAGCCCCGGCATGGGGTAGTCGTTGAATGATTCATAAGAGGTGTTGAGGATATTCCGCGCCGCGGCGAAGGCGCTGATGTTTTTGTTGATATGCTGGTTCACCGTTATGTTGAGCAAAAAGCAGGGGTCCAGTGCAGTAATGTTCGCAGTTTCCGCATAGCGCAGACTTTCATAATGGCCGGAAATCAACAGGGAACCTTCGTTTCCCCGATTACCCGCCCCCCAATGCAGACTAAGCGATGCGCCGATGGTGTGCATGGGCATGTAGGGAATGCGCTTGTCAGAGTTAAAATCATATCCGTAACTCAAAAGATAGCTTAAAAGGTACTGATATGATAGTGAAAGGCCGATCTTTTTAAACGGGCCTTTCGGGAGGGGAATATCGCCCCCCGCTTTTGCGTCTATGCCGAAGAATATCGCCTCCCCCACGTTTTGGGGCTTCCAGACTCCCCCCGCACCGTACCAGTGGATCGAATCGTTGGTCCATTGGGTGAAAAAAACGCCTTCGATGTTCCAGTTATTTTTGAAGCGATAGGAAGCGCCCAGATCGCCCCCCCAGCCGTCTTCGGGCCGCAGGTCCGGGTTGCCCGTTCCGCCGCCACCGGTCCAGTAGAGGTCCTCAAAGTCGGGATGCTTGAAACTGCGGAAGTAGTTGTTCTTGAAACTTAAGGAGTCGTTTACATTCCACAGGAAGCCGAGTTTTGGCACCGGCGTCACGGGCTCCGCACTGCCGGGGCCGCTGAAAACCGCCTTTACCGAGGGGATAATCAAAAATGTTTTATGGGGCTTATACTCCGCCGTAAGATAAATACCACCGTCATGGCGGCTGCGGAGGCCGTTCTCCGTGGAATCCAGATAGTTAAAGCGGTAGTCCCATCCCGATCGGAATGTAAGTTTTTCCGTCATATACCAGCTCCACCGGTTAATGGCAGTAATACTGTGCTGGTCGTGAAAGGAACTGCTCCCCGCCGGCGGATCATAGCCCAAATTTTGCCACGAATAACTGATACTGGCCTCCGCGGCAAGATCGTCCATAAAAACACGGGGCATATCGAGCATGATGTTTTGCCGTAAAGAAATATCGTTTTGCTTTCCCGCAATACCTGAAAAGCCGGATGTGGGAATATTTTTATCACCGTAATAAAAGTCGGTAGAAATAATCAGCTTTGAATAATCATCCGGCAGGTCCCGCACGAAAGATACGGAAGCCCCAGTATCCCAGACTTCATTGGACTCTTTCCGGCGCGTTGTGTTAAAAATAGTATCTTTATAGAGGAAATGATTTGCGGCGCGGTTGGCAAATAGATTGACCGACCAAGAGTATTTTTCCGCGCCGAATCCCGCAAAAAGGGAATAATTTTGGGTATCAACCAGATCTTCCCAATGGGGACTTCCTTTGCTGTTGTCATCGTCCCATTTCCTATACGCTCCGGGCATCGCCGAGGTATTAGCGATACTGCCCCCCAGTCGCAAACCGGGTTTTTGCTTTTTGACCGTAATAATGTTGATGACTCCGCCCAATGCGCCTGAAACATTGTATTTGGTATCAGAACCGCCGTAGATAACCTCAATACGTTCGATATTGTTAAGATCGATCATACTGATATCAAACTCACCGGACAGGGGGGAATTGGCGGGAACCCCATCAATCAAAAAAGCGATCCGCTCAGAATCAAATCCCCGCATATTGATGTCGGTCTGGCTGCCGTAGCCGCCGTAGCTGGTGACCCCCAGGTCCAAAGTTTCCTGCAACAGGCTTGCAAGGTCCGGAGCGTGGACCGCATCAATCTCCTCTTTAGTAACAATCTTCATCTGCTGGGTGGTTTCAGGGCTCGCCGTTACCGTGAGTCCCTCACCATCCATAAGAAGAATATCATCCTCAAAAAAATCTTCTTCAAGCGCTGTAATCCCTTCCCCCTGCGCCGTTTCTTCCTGCGAATACAGGGGACAGAGGACGCAAAAAATCAGAATAAGGGTCGGGAGCAATTTCCCGGCCCCTGGGAAACAGGAAATCATTATACTGCTTATGGCTATTGTCTGGTTAGGGGCGTGGCCATAGATAATTCGCCGCCATACGACCTGAAATTTCTGAATTTCTCCTTGGCCTCGTCCAAGCTAGCAACCTCTACCACTGAATAATCAGTTTCATAGGCGCTTCCCAGTTTAACCGTTGATGCCGTTAAATCCCGGAAATAAACACCTTGGTATTGTCCCACTGTGGCACCATAGCCTAAGTCATACGCAGTATATCTGACAATAATGACCCCCGCAGTTTCACTAAAATTGTAGATGTATTCAATGTTGCTGGTAAAACTGGTGGCAACACCCTCATAAGTAAACGTATAAACCAACGTAGTAGCGTCAATCGTATACCTATCATTACCATTATCAAATGTGTATTTCCAATCACCAATAAGCCCGTTATTGAGTTTGTGGTCATCAACGAAAGGATCATCCGGATCGCACCCAATAAGCGACAGCGCCCCCATAACAAAGCACAACACAGCGAAGAGAGAAAACGCATTCCTTAACAAAGCGTTTTTCCGAAACATAGATCACTCCTTTCCGAAGAAAAGGAGCCGGGGAAAAGAAAACCGAACAGGATAATACGGCAGTCTTTCTCAGGGCTCAATCCTCGAAGCCTGAAAATAAGATTTGATCCCACAGGGGATCGAATATACCAAAGTTTCCTGGCTTATGGGTCTGGCCTTTTCCGTCCGCCTTCCCGGCTTGTGGCCAGTGGCGGTTATTGACGGAATTGTTCCCAATCACAGTTACGGGATAGCGGAGGGTTAGGGTATTGCCCGCACCTCACTTCCTTTGAAGTATACCCTTTGAGTTTGGGGGATTTTTTAAAGTTTGTCAACTATTATGTTGATTATTAAAGAATATTTCCCTGAGTCCCGGCTTATCCCTGGAAAATTGGCGGTGATAAGGCGGAAAATTGGGGCAGCGATTAGAGTTTTTCGATTTGATCCACCGTGAAGCCAGTAGTATTGGGAGCTTGTAAATATTTCTGTGTAAACAGCCGCATCATAGGGGGAGGCGGTCCCCATAGATGATAGCGAATTGATTGAGAGCAGCGCCCCAATCCCGTATCGGCATTGTCCATTTTTTAGAGATCCGT
>BNUT01000156.1 GCA_025997555.1 Spirochaetia bacterium | reverse complement strand
AAAACTTGATGAGAGCAGTGCCGTGGTGTATTTTCTTTCAGATGAGGATGATATGGAACTATATGAGGATTTAACCCCATTAACTCAACTGCAGGAAAAGCAATATATAGTACTAAAATATAATGCGGGCATCCATAATTTCATCATCAGACAATTTCCAGGTACTTACTATCAAATGAATTTGCTTGCAGGCAAAACTTACTATGTGTATGTTAATCAAACATTCCTATCTTTAGAACTGGAAGCCAGACCCTCCAGTGATAAAGATATAGCAAGGTTACTGCAAAGGGGTAAATTTGTAGGTCCCGATATCCGATGGATTTCCAGACAAAGGAAAAGCGACTTTGACGATGTTCAGGACATTATTGACAATTATTTAGATGCCAGAACTATGGAAGTAGATCTTGGTGAATAATTACTAAAAAGCCCCGGCACACCGCCGGGACTTTTTGTTTCACAATAAACCTGCGTTACTTGATTGCATCACTTAATATCAAACACACTCCGCAGTTTAATTCCATTGGGCTTCCCGCTGACAATCTTCACCTTCTTCGTCCCTGCATCCATGTCGAAGTAATTGTCCGAAAGGACCAGGTCCTGGTTCCGGTTGAGGATTTCTACACTCTTGGCATAAGCGTCGGCCTTGACCGTAATGGTGTCGCCGTCAACTTTGTAACTCAGATGCGGGTCCGCCCAGTGGAAATATTTTGGCAGGGAGAAGATCACCGATCCCTCGGAAACCACCGCTGTGCCGTCTAACAGATGGTAACTTAAATACTGATCATCCAGGGCGATGTCCGGTACATCAACCTTATCAAGCCATAGGGAGCTTAAGGCGGGAACTTTAACCGGAACGCTTTTTTCCTTAATCACCTTGGCATTCCTGTCCCGGATTTCCCACTTAACGGTCAGCTTCTTTTCATCAAAAGTCTCGTTGGTCACTGAAAGGCGGAAGCTTTTTTCGATTGCGGCTTTTACCTGGGGCTGATGATTGGCATTGGGATTTTGGGTGAGAAGGCCCTCCTCGTGGCAGGAAAGCATCACCGGCTGGAAAAAACGCTTGGCAAAATAATGCAGGGCCTTCCAGCGGTGAAAATAGTCAACCGAGGCCCAGCTTGTTACGGGCCAAATGTCGTTGAGCTGCCAGTAAATGGCGCCCATACAGCGGCCCCGGTTACGGCGGAAATGCTCCACGCCGTACTTGATCGCCTCCGCTTGCAGCAACTGGGATGCGTAAAGAAAAGTTTCAAAATCATTGGGGTACAGATAGGTTTGATACATGTAGGTCATGATTTTGCCGTTGGCGGAGTTATTCCGCTGGTGCCGCTCCATCACATAGGAGAATGCGTTCCGGTCCTCCGGCAAAGTAAAAGCCTCAATAGTTTTACTGCCGGGGAATGACTGGAAACCAAATTCTGACAAGTAGCGGAAATAGTAGTTCCGGTAATCCGAGAAGGGCTTGTTCCCGTGCCACACGGTCCAGTAGTGGACATCACCCCGGTCGGGATCGTTGGGCTTGTCAAAGCTGCCGCCTGACGAGGGGCTTGCGGGCCAGTAGAAAGTCTGCGGGTCCAGCTCCTTCAAAATTTTTGGGAAGATGTATTCGTACATCTTGATGTAGTCGGCTTTCTGTTTGAGGGTGCTGACCCAGGTCATCTGATCGACAAACATTTCCATTTCATTGTTGCCGCACCACAATCCCAGCGAAGCGTGATGCCTGATCCGCTTGATATTGTCCGCAAGTTCCGCGCGGATATTCTGTTCAAACTCATCGGATAGTTCGTAGACCGCACAGGCAAACATAAAGTCGAGCCAGACCATCAACCCCAGCTCGTCGCAAATATCAAAAAAGAAATCGTTGGGATAGTAACCACCGCCCCAGACCCGCAGGGCGTTAAAATTCGCAACAACGCACTGTTCCAGCAGCTTCCGTGTGCGCTTTTCCGTCACCCGGCTCAGTATGTTATCTTCTGGGATATAATCCGCGCCCATGGCGAAAATCTGCACACCGTTTACCTCGTGGGCAAAACTTTCACCCCACTTGTCTTTTTGGATGTGCATGGTCATGGTGCGTAAACCGTAACGCCGTTCCCAACTGTCAATTTCCCGGCCCTTGTAAAGCAGAATCACTTTTACTTTGTAGAGGGGCTGCGCGCCGTAACCATGGGGCCACCAAAGTTCCGGTTTAGTGATGGTAATTTTTTCAGGAGAATTTTCGTAAGTTTTTGAAACACCCCTGGGATCGATAACGATCATATTCCAGGTAAGGCCGGATTTAGGCGGCTCTTTACCGGTGTCAAGTTGGACACGAATATTAAGATCAACCGCATCCTTTTTGTGTTTTTGGGTAACGTATACATTGTCGATCCGGGCGGTGTTAAAGGCCACAAGCTGAATGTCACGCCAGATTCCCGCATCGGGGAGACGGGGACCCCAATCCCAGCCAAACATACAGTGGGCTTTGCGCAGATGGGGAAAACCGTCAAGGGCGTCGGAAGAACCATCGGCCCGCACTTTTTTGTAAGCTTCCCGTACAAATTTATTCGGTGAATGAAAAACTATCCGCAGGGTGTTATCCCCGGTTTTAAGCTGTTTCTTCACATCGAATTCCCAGATGCGGTGCATATTCTCCGCTTTGCCGACAAGAGCGCCGTTCAGGTAAATATCCGCCAGGGTATCAAGGCCATCGCAACGGATCAGCACATTGTCAGAATTGAGCAGGCGCTGACCCACAGTAAAACTGTTCACATACTCAAAATCATTTTCCATAAGCTCAAAGGATTTGTCTTCGTTATCACGCCAGAAGGGATCTTCCATCTTTTTATTGGAAAGAAGATCGCTGTAAACCGAACCGGGAACCTTTGCAGGAAGAAATGCAGCATCGGTCACATTTCTCATCTTCCAGTTATTATGCAGTTTTTGTACGATCATGAGTTCCCCTTAACAATTTTTGTTATTGTATACCCTGATTCCAATTAAAGCAACAATCCCCGCTACAAAGAACGGGGATTGTTAAGTTACATATCAATACGTTCAGAAACCTTGTGGACCTCAACATCCTTCTCCTGCAGGAAGGCCTCGATATCCTGGGGTATATTGTCGTCCGTATAAACCGCTGTCAGGTTTTCGGTCCGCACCAGACCGACCACGCCCTGGTGATTGAATTTTTCAGATTCGGTGAGCACCAGAATCTGCCGGGCCTGTTCAGCCAGATCCAGAATCGTATGGGCCCGCTCATAGTCCTTGCCGGTAAACCCGAAACTTTCGGAGAAACCATCGGCGCCGATGAAAAATTTGTCGGAGAAAAACACCTCGCCGCATTTGCGGGTCATGGAGCCAACCGTTACCTGGGATTCGCCCTGGTAATAACCACCCAGCAGAATCACTTTTATATACGGCGCATAGCGGATATGATTCGCGATGAACACCGAATTGGTAACGATAGTAACATCTCTACAGGTGTTGGCAATTTCTTCTGCAAGAAGGGCGCAGCAGGAACCGGATTCGATCATCACGGTCTCGCCGTCTTCCACAGTCTGCGCCACCGCTTGGGCAATTCGCTTTTTGGTGCCGTAGTGATAGGCCATACGATTGCCCACATCATCGGTCAAATTGATGCACGCATATCCGTGTTCCCGGCGTATCAGCCCCTGTCCTTCAAGTTGATCCAAATCTTTGCGTACGGTTACCTGTGAAACATCCAGCATGTCCGCCAGAGTAGTTACTTCAATGCGTTTGGTCCGGGTTAAAGTTTCAAGAATTCTGGTATGCCTGTTCGTCATGGGTATTTCCTCTCTTGTTCATGGTTATTGGCAGCGCTACCGGTTAGGTGATTTTAACATCACCCTTATCTATAAAATACAATTTTTACAAAAATAGTCAAGAAAAACTTTCGTTTGAAATGTTGATATATGCGAAACCGGTTCGGGAAAGGCTGCGTGGATACCTATTGCTCCGCCCAGGTACTTTCAATATACCAAGGGAGACCTAAGTTTATTTAAGCAACTGTAGGCTTTACTTTGCCTCTTCTTGAAAGAGCCCTTTTACAATTCCAGTGATTGTGCGGCGGCACTACCGGATCGAACTGCAGTCCCCAAGCGGTTAACCGCGTCTTATCATCTTCATAGGCACGATCCATCAGCAGCTTGACCGTCTCATCCAGCTTCCCGATAGTTTCCAGCAGCAGCCGTCCTGCCGGAGCATCCCCCTCGTTCCCCGCCGTCAGACTGAACGCCACTACCCTGGTGTCCCCGGCGGTCACCGCATGCAGTTTCGTATTCCAACCGCCCCGGGTCTTGCCTATCGCTTGCGGACTGTTTTTTTAAGCGCCCCCTGCGCGTCCGGATGCACCTTGATCGCTGTTGAATCAAGCGCATATACTCGGCGGTCCAGCAATCCGTCAGCCGCTAACGCCGTATATACCCGTTCCAATACCCCGTTCTCCGACCATCGGCTAAACCGCATATAGATAACGTGCCAATTCCCGAATGATTTCGGCAACGCCCGCCATTTGCAGCCGTTTTCACAGCGGTAGATAAGGGCGTTGAGCAGGGTTCGGTTCTCAATTTTGACATTCCCCCGCTGGGTGGGCAGTAGTGCCGCTATCCGCTGATATTGTTTTTCGCTGAGTTCCATCTCTCTTATTATCTGCTTCCGGCTCTCTTTTCCCTAGTGTGAACACGCCCTAAGTTTATTTAAGCAACTGTAGGCTTTACTTTGCCTCTTCTTGAAAGAGCCCTTTTACAATTCCAGTGATTGTGCGGCGGCCTTGTCCGCCGCATAGTCGGCGAATTCGGCAACCTTCATGGGGGGAAGCTGTTTCCCATCACGCAGACGGATGGACACCGTTCCGTCCCCGGCTTCCCGTTCGCCCACCACCAGCATATAGGGGATCTTGCGGTTTTGACAATTCCGGATTTTCGCGTTGAGCCTGCCATCGTCCAGTTCCGCAGTAACCCGCAGGTCCCGGACCTTGAGTTCCGCCGCAACTTTCTTCGCGTAATCGTTAAAATTTTCTGTCACGGGGATCACGGCGATCTGCTCCGGTGCGATCCACACGGGGAATGCGCCGCCGAAGTGTTCGATGAGCACCCCGAAGAAACGCTCCAATGAACCGAGCAGCGCCCGGTGCACCATGTAGGGCCGTTTGTGCTGACCGTCTGCATCAACGTAGGTCATGTCGAAACGTTCCGGTTCGTTGAAGTCGAACTGAATGGTGGTCATCTGCCATTCACGGCCCAAAGCATCTTTTATTTTGAGGTCGATCTTGGGGCCGTAAAATGCGCCGCCCCCTTCGTCAATTTCATACTCAAGCCCCTCGGCAGTTACCGCCTTTCGCAGTGATTCTAATGCCTGATCCCAGCGGCTCTGCTCGCCTACAGACTCCGCAGGTTTAGTAGCGAGGTAAGCCTTAATATCCTTAAAGCCGAATATCTTCCATATTTTTAAACTGAAGCGCAGCACCTCCCGGATTTCATCTTCGATCTGTTCAGGGGTACAGAAAATATGTGCATCGTCCTGGGTAAAGCCCCGCACCCGCAGCAGGCCGTGGAGCACCCCGGAGCGCTCATAGCGGTACACCGTGCCCAGCTCCGCCCAGCGCAGGGGTAGGTCCCGGTAACTGCGGCCTGAGTTCTTGTAGATCATAATGTGGAAAGGACAGTTCATCGGTTTGATGATGTAATCCTGCTTGTCGATCTCCATGGGGGAATACATGTTCCCCTTGTAGAAGCCCAGGTGGCCGGAAGTCTCCCAGAGCCAGGATTTGCCGATGTGAGGGGTGTAGAGAATTTCATAGCCGTTGCGGTAATGTTCCTTACGCCAGAAGTCCTCGATAGCAACCCGCATCCGGCCGCCGTTCGGGTGCCAGTAGATAAGCCCCGCCCCCGCTTCCTCGTGGATGGAATAGAGGTCCAGCTCCTTCCCCACACGGCGATGGTCCCGCTTTTCTACTTCATCAAGAAAGGTGAGATATGCCTTAAGGTCTTTGGGATTTTCCCAGGCGGTACCATAGATCCGGGTAAGCATGGGCCGGCTCTCGTCCCCCCGCCAGTAGGCCCCGGCAATACTCATCAGTTTAAATCCCGCAGAGTTGATCTCCCGTGTATTCGCCACATGGGGCCCCCGGCAGAGATCCGCCCACTGCACTTTTCCGTCCGTGCTTTTCTGTTCGTAGATGGTGATTTCTGCATCCGCCGGAAGCTCATTGATCAGTTCGGTTTTGAATTCCTCGTTGGCAAATCGTTTAAGCGCTTCTTCCCGGCTCACGGCAACCCGCACAAAATCTTCC
>BNUT01000155.1 GCA_025997555.1 Spirochaetia bacterium | reverse complement strand
AGGGCTTCGACCTGCTCTGGCAGGCACGGCCAACGGAGATTCAGTTGGGGATACTCAAGCTGCTCCCCGGTACACCCATTGCGCGGCATACAAAAACATATAACATGGTATACGCTTCGGAGCCGCCCTACGAAGTTTTGGAAACCGCCGCCCTTCCCTCCGTTGATCTTGACCGCATCAAAAACTTTGCCCGCTTCTGGGAACTCATCGTCAACCGGGGCTCTTTTCCCGATCTGGTCCCAACGCTTTTCCCCGAAGGGCAGCCGGTGTTTGACCGGTTTATGGCACTGTCGGATATGCTTTTAGCGCAGTTCGGGCGAAACTGGGGCATTGACCGCTCTGAACTGCGGGGGGCGGTGGTGGAGAGGGGAGAAAAATCTTGACGACTACGACCAAAAAAACTATTTGTATGATATATTATCCGATGAGGTTTAGTTGGTATGTTTACTTCCTATTTCGCCCGTTTACGTCTGGAAATTGAATATCCGGTTTCCATTTGCCGGTGGCCCCCGAAATGGTATACCGGTCCCCGCTATTTCAAGTTAGCCCCACCCAAGGATATTTTGTTAAACGCAAAACAGAACCAGGAAAAACTGGAACGGGACACTGAAAAGTTTAAGGATGAATACCAGCGCACCGTGCTTGACAAATTAAACTTTGATGAAGTGCTGGCGGACTTGCAAAAAATTTATCCCAATATTGATGACTTCAATAAATTAACCCTTCTGTGTTTTGAGGCCCTGAATAAACCATGCCACCGGCATTGGGTTGCGGAGTGGTTCAGCGCACATGGGGTGGAGTGCACGGAGCGGGTGTTTTGATGGATACGATCATGGAAACCTTGACCCCTCAATTTATCATCATCCTCTGTCTGTTCATTCTGTTCTGCATCCTCTTTCTTATCATCGGCCTGCGTGTGGGAGCACGGCACGGGCGCAGGCAGGAGGAGGCGGAGTGGAAGGTCCACAAGCTGGAGGACATCGTAAAGGCGCGGCTCAAACAGTCACGGGCGGTGCTGGGGGGGCTGGTCTCGGAGCAGATGGCACCCCTGTTGCCGGGTTTTCCCTTTGACCCCGGCGACTGCCGCTTTGTAGGCAAGCCCATCGACTTTATCGTATTTAAGGGGATGAACGAAAAGGACATCAGTGAGGTGATCTTCCTGGAAGTAAAAAGCGGCGCTGCAAGACAATTAAACGATCAGGAAAAACGGCTCCGGGATGCCATACAGGCGGGACGGGTGCGGTGGGTGGAATTTGATGTGTAGTATTACTTGATCCGAAGTTCCACCCGGAACACAGCGGCCTTGTCATCGGCATCAGCCCGGCGGCCTTCAAAAGAATAGGCCCAGTCTGCTGCCCCAAAAGCGCCCGCTGCTACTCCGGCGTCGGCATCGGAGCCATCAATAGGGGCGGTCCAAATTTCCACGGTCTCGCCGAACTTCACTTCGCTTAAATAATTGATGTCCAGCCGCATCTGAGCGGCGGTTTCCAGAATGCCGGGTTCAATAGTGTCCTGCACCCACTGGATATACCGGGTGTTGTTCACATGACCGTTGTAATCAATATCGGAGTAGGCGGCCTTCCGTTCACCAATGCGGGTATAATCGGCGCGGGTGTCCAGGGATGAGGGAATTCCGGTAAGAGCATTTAAGCCATCGTTCAGGGGCAGCTTTTCCATAACCGTCTGGGGCCGCAGGGGCCGCCGCTTTTCAATGTCCAGAATGATCCAGCCGCTCCGGCCCCGGACGATGGGCTTGTCTTCGGCGTCCCGGATATCATAATCCCGCAGGGCGAACAGTTTTTCCCCACCCCGGGGCCAGCTCCGCACGGTAACCTCTTCCTTCCACTTTGGTCGACGATCCCACAAAACTGAAAAGCGGGAAAGTACCCAAGCCTGACCGCTCTTGATAAAGTCCTCCCGGCCTACCCCCAGATGCTCCGCATGGTTGATGGCAATCTCCTGAAAAAAATCGAAGGTCGCCGCCGCCGTCAAACGATCAGAGGTATCAATCGCGCCAAAAAGTATGGGATATTTCTCCGCTTGAATATTATTCATCTTGACCTCAATTTTATGGTAATATATGTTAGAATATGAATTCAAGGAGTAAAGAATGAAACTAGCTGCCCAATTATACAATGTCCGGGATTACACCAAGACCCCTGAGGACATTGAAGCCACCCTGCGCCGGGTCAAAGCTATCGGCTTTGACGTAATTCAGATTTCAGGTTTCGGTCCCTGCGATCCGGACCTGCTCGCCGGGTGGGTTAAGGAACTCGGCCTTGACGTGTGCGTCACCCACACCCCCTGGCCCCGGCTAAGCGATCCCGCAGAGCTGAAAAAGGTCATCGCCGAGCACAAAAAAATGGGCTGCGATCATATCGGCCTTGGCGCCCGCCCCGGCGATGTGTACCCCAACACCTATGAGGGCTGGACCCGGTTCATCAAAAAGGCCAACGAGATCGGCAAACAGGTCAAAGGTGAAGGGCTTAGCTTCGGCTATCATAACCACGACTTTGAATTCCAAAAGTGGAATGGCGTTACCGCCATCGACCGCATCATCGAAGAATGCCCGAACCTCAAATTCATCCTGGATACCTTCTGGGTCCAGGCCGGGGGCGCCAATCCCCTCAAGTACATCAAAAAACTGAACGGCCGGATCAAGGTCATCCACTTCAAGGATTTCAAAATCCAGGACCGTGCCCGGAAGTTCGCGGAAATCGGGGAAGGCAATCTGGACTGGGACGAAATCATCCCCCTCTGTAAAGCCCAGAACATCCCCTACGCCGCCATTGAGCAGGATAACGACTGGCAGCAAGACCCCTTTGAGAGTCTTGCCCAAAGTAGAAAATTCCTGTTGAGCAAAGTATAAGCCCGGCAAATACCCAATGACCCGCCTCCGGGCATTGGGTATTATTCCTGCATACAAAAAATTCCTTGACTCTTTTCCGCCATGGCAGTATAGTTGTAATTGATTAGATACCTAACTATCAAACTTCATACTATCAGGTATCTAACGGTCTTTTGAAAGAGGAATGCATGAACCGTGAAATTATGATGACCCTTCTCCACATGGCCCATGCCCACCGGCACATGGCCGGCCGCCTATTGGAAGGGGGTATATCCCGTGGGCAGCCGCCGGTGCTCTGGTACCTGAAGCATCACGACGGCTGTATCCAGCGGGACATTGCGGAAAACTGCCACATAAAGGCGGCCTCCGTGAGCAGTGTGCTGGACAATATGGAGCAGTGCGGCTTCATCAGCCGTCAGGCCCAGGAGAATGACCGCCGGGTCCAGCGGGTCTACCTGACGGCGGAGGGCAAGGTCAAGTGCGAATTAGTGAACGGCGTGTTCCGCCAACTGGAAGAGCGCTGTCTTGCGGGTATCGGGGATAGGGAACTTAACGCCTTTCACAAAACACTGGAAAAAATCATTGCCAATATGCGGGAAATCGGCAGAGAGGAGGAACTCCCGGATGATTAAGATTCTCAAAAAATACATGAAGGGCGTGGTATTGCTGGCGCTCCTGGCCCCCGTTTTCATGGCCGTGGAGGTGTTCATGGACATCCTCCAGCCCACCTATATGGCCGAAATCATTGACGTGGGCGTGGCCGGGGGTAACATCCCCTTTATTTGGGACCGGGGCAAAATGATGCTGCTGGTTGCCGTGGTTGGAACAGTGGGGGGCATGGGCTGTACCATTTTTTCCAGCATCGCGGCCATGCGCTTCGGCGCAAATTTACGCCAGGGCCTGTTTGACAAAATACAAACCCTGTCGTTTAAGGAAATCGACGGCTTTACCACTTCCTCGCTGGTGACGCGGCTCACCAACGATGTGACCCAGCTCCAGATGATGCTGATGATGGGCCTGCGGATGCTGGTGCGCGCCCCCCTTTCCTGTATCGGCGGGCTGGTGATGGCCTATCTGCTCTCCCCCAAAATGTCCCTCATCTTTGCGGCGGCGCTTCCCCTCTTGTTTCTCGCCGTATTGTTCATCATCCGCAAGGCCTTCCCGCTCTTCACCGAGATTCAGAAACGGGTGGACCGGGTGAACACGGTCATGCGGGAAAACCTGCTGGGGGTCCGGGTGGTCAAGTCCTTTGTGGGGCAGGAGCATGAGCGCGAACGGTTCAGGACCGCCAACACGGACCTGATGGACTGGAGCCTGCGGGCCGCCAACCTCACCATTCTGCTCATGCCCATTGTGACCCTCATTATGAATGTGAGTGTCGCGGCCCTGTTCTGGTTCGGCGGCAACCTGGCCATTGCCGGGGAATTTGAAACCGGCAAGATCATGGCCTTTATGTCCTATCTGACCCAGGCCCTCTTTTCTTTAATGATGGTAGTGATGATGCTGATGGGCTTTTCCCGGGCGCAGGCAAGTGCCGGACGCGTCAACGAGGTGCTGGACACGGAAAGCTCCATCACCGACCCATCTCAACCTGCACACATGGAAGGCTGTTCCGTGGAATTCGATCATGTCAGCTTCCGTTATGAGGAAAACGATCCGGAATATGTCCTCAACGACATTAGTTTCACGGTGCAGGAAGGCCAGACCGTGGGCATTATCGGAGCCACCGGTTCCGGGAAATCCACCCTGGTGTCCCTGATCCCCCGGCTCTACGATGTGAGCGAAGGCACGGTGCGCATCGGCGGCGCGGATGTGCGCAGCTTGAACCGCCGGGATTTGCGCCGGACCGTGGGCATGGTGTTACAGGACAGTATCCTCTTTGCGGGGACCGTCCGGGAAAATCTGCGCTGGGCCGATGACAGCTGCGACTTCTCCCTTATCGAAGAAGCCGCAAAGGACGCGCAGGCCGCGGAGTTCCTCTCCGCAAATGCGGAGGGATATGACGCGGCGGTGGAACAGCGGGGCAAGAACTTTTCCGGCGGGCAGAAACAGCGGCTCTCCATCGCCCGCACTTTCGCGCGCCGCCCCAGGGTGCTGATCCTGGACGACTCCACCAGCGCGGTGGACACCGCCACGGAGGCAAAAATCCGGCAGGCCATCGCGGGCCGCAGGGACAGCTCCATTGTGTTCATCATCGCCCAGCGCATCTCCGCCATCAGCAGGGCGGACAAAATTATCGTGCTGGATCAGGGCAGGATCAGCGGCATGGGCGTCCATGAGGAACTGCTGGCCCAAAACGAAATTTACCGGAGTATTGCGGTGTCCCAACTGGGAGAGGAGGTTCTGCACAATGCCGGCTAACAGAAAACTGGAACAAACACCGCCCCCGCGGCCCATGGGCTTTGGGCCCGGCCGGGGCGGTCCCGGCGGACCGGGGGGCTTCGGGATGACCTTTGAGAAGCCCAAGGACGCCAAGCGGACCCTGGCCCGGCTGGTGCGTTATCTGGGCGGGAACATTCCCATATTGGCGGGTATCCTCTGCTTCAGCGCAATAACGGCCCTTATCACCATTGTTGCAACCCGCATCAACGGCATGGTGGTGGACAACTACATTGCCCGGCAAGACATCCGGGGGCTGGGGATCATCTGCCTGATCCTGCTGGGTATCTACCTGTTCGGCGTGGCGGCCGCGTATTTGCAGGAGCGGCTCATGGCGCGGCTGTCCCAAACCACCACCGCCACCATCCGCCGGGATCTCTTTGGGCATATCGGCGGCCTGCCCCTGGGCTACTACGACAGCCATTCCAGCGGGGATCTGATGAGCCGCCTGACCAACGATGTGGACACCATCGGCCAAACCATGTCCCAGAACGTGACGCAGCTCTTTTCCGGCATCATCAACATTGCGGGCACTTTAATAGCAATGCTGTTGTTGAGTCCCTTCCTCACCTTGGTGACCGTGGCGGTGGTGCCCTTCATGATACTGTTCACCCGGTTTATCACCAAAATCACCCGCAAGCTGTTCAAGCGGCAGTCAACAGAGTTGGGGGCGCTCAACGGTTACATTGAAGAAATTGTCTCCGGTGAAAAAGTAGTACAACTGTTTTCCCGTGAGGAAAAGGCCCGTGAGGAATTCCGGGAGCTGAACCAGCGGCTGCGGAAAAGCGGTACATTGGCGCAGTGTGTCTCCGGCCTTATGGGGCCCATGATGAACTGCATCAACAACGTATCATATCTGGCGGTGGCGGTGGCCGGCGGGTGGATGGTGGTGCAGGGCCGGGTCTCCGTAGGGATTGTGTTCTCGTTCCTGCAATACAAGCGGCAGTTCAGCAACCCCATCAACCAGATAGCCAACCTGTTCAACACGATCCAGTCTGCCCTGGCCGCGGCGGAACGGATCTTCGAGGTGATGGATCAGCAGCCCGAACAGGACCCTGCCGATGCCGCAGAAATCGAAGC
>BNUT01000154.1 GCA_025997555.1 Spirochaetia bacterium | reverse complement strand
CCGGAAGGAGGCCCTTTCAAAAGGGCTTTTGCAGATAATCGACAAGGAGATCGATGAGCCCTACCAGGCAATGGTGAAGAGTCGGCTTTTCCGGCCCCAGCTTATCAAGGAAAAGGCCGGTGAGGTGGAAAAAAATAGCCTGCGCCGCAGGGGAAAAGAGTATCGATCTTATCCCGGTTAAGGAACTCCGGCCATTGACCGGCTATATCCGGGGGGGGCTGTTCCCCTTCCGCCGGGGACTCCCGGTAAGGACTAAAATCTCCTTTGCCATGAGGGACCTCTCTTTAGGGCGTTACACCGCCGATTACCGTCAGGCGTCCGTCCGTTGCAGGGGTGATGACCCCGCCCTGGGAGCGGATGTACTCAACCACCACATAAGACAGGAGCAGCGAAGTATTGAAGGGATTTTCCGACTTGGTCAGCACGGTGTAACCGTCACCGCCGCCCAACAGATAATCGTTGGTGCAGAAGCGGTAGGTCTTGTTGGGATCAACCGGCGCGCCGCCGATGGTCAGGTCCTTGACAACCCCGTCACCGGAGGTCTTGTCGATGGTATACCGCACTTCTTTGGAGAACTGGGGGAAACCACCGTTACCCTGGGGAAGAGTACCGATAAAGTTGAAGAGTTCCAGCACATCAGATCCCTTAAGGGACACAATGTAGAGGTAGTTCTCGAAGGGCAGCACCGTCAGGATCTGTTCCTGGGTAAGCGCTCCCTTGGGAAGGCCGGTACGGATATTGCCGCCGTTATGGAAGGCAAAGTCGATGTCCTGGTTAAAGGCGCTCTTGAAGTACCATACGTTGGCGTCGGTGACCAGATTCCCGATGGCGGTTTCCTGATACCGGGTAAGCCGGTTGCCGAATACGAATTCCTCGGCAACTTCCCCCACCACCTCTTTAAGGCTGGCGCTAGCTTTTTCGATATAGGGAGCCAATAGAGCCGTAACTTCCGCATCCGGGGCAAAGGTTTTGGCCTCAGCGGTGTTGATCTCCACAGGTTTCCAGTCAAAACCGGCAAGCTTCCCGTCCACCACAGTCAGTTTCCCTTCGCCAACATACTTTCCCCATTCATTGGCGGAAACGATATAGGTATTCCCAACCTTTTTGGGTTCAGCGAAGAAGGAATGGGAGTGCCCGTCCACGATGATATCAATGCCGGAAACCGCCGCAGCCAGTTCCGGGGAAATCACATGATCCTCGAATTCCTTTACATCCCCAATATGGGTAATAGCGATGATGATGTCGGCCTTTTCCTTGTTCCGCAGCACATCCACCGCAGCCTTGGCGGCCTCAATCTCGTTGATAAAGGTCAGGCTCTTGTCGGGACTGGCCGTAACCAGGGTCCGCAGGGTGGTAATACCAATGAGCCCCACCCGGAAGCCCGGATAATCCTTAACCAGATACTGGCCCGCGCCCAGATACTTGCCGTCTGCGGTTTTGATATTTGAAGAAATCAGGGGGAATTTGGCCTGACCAAGCTGGGTTTTGAGTGTATCAAAACTCTTGTCAAATTCGTGGTTTCCGAAGGTTCCCACATCGTAACCGATAAGGTTATAGGAAAGAAAGTCCGGCTCCGCATAGAACATATTGGAAAGGGCGGGCCCGGTATTGATGTCCCCGGCGTCGATCAGGAGCAGTTGGGAATTTTCGGCCCGTGCCTGTTTGACAAAGGCGGCCCGTTCGGCAAGCCCGCCTTTGCCGTTATTGGGCAGCACTGCGCCGTGGTGGTCGTTGGTATGCAGGATAACCAGATCATAGGCCTTGCCCTTCTCCCGTTTCACCGCTTTCGGGCCGGGGGTACAGCCGGCAATCAAGGCCAGGCTGACGAGGACTGCGGTGAACGCCGCAAAGAGCGCCGACAGTTTCTTTAGGTTTTTCATGTCCATTTTCCTCCAGAAATTGATAATCACTTAATACCAGTATACGAATTCAGCGGACTTTTGTCACCCGCCCGTCAGAGTCTTCCCACGACAAACGTATGATTAGAATTTAACCACGAAGCTATGATAAATAGTATGCGGTTTAAATCCTAAAGAATTCTATCCTAATCAGTGAATAATTTTTTTCATGCGTTTGTCGTGACGGTAAGATCCGCCAGGGCCGCCCCGGTAAATTTGACAATATCCGCCGGACTCAAAATCACCTGCATACCCCTCATCCCGGCGCTGACGCCGATAGTATCGAAGAGTTCCGCAGTTTCATCGATAAAAGCAGGAAACTGTTTCTTCATGCCGATTGGAGAACAGCCCCCCCGGATATAGCCGGTCAATGGCCGGAGTTCCTTAACCGGGATAAGATCGATACTCTTTTCCCCTGCGGCGCAGGCTATTTTTTTAAGGTCCAGTTCTTCCGCGCAGGGGATACAGCAAACCGTATATGCCCCGGAAGCGCCCTGCAATACCAAGGTCTTGAAGATCTGTTCCGAGGGCATACCCAAAAGTTCCGCCGCATGGACACCGGATAAATCCGATTCGTCTACGGGGTATTCTTTTACCGTATAGGAAATTCCTGCGGCATCGAGTAAACGTAAAACATTGGTCTTGGTCATATAATCAATTATAACCACAGAGGGCACACAGAGGAAAGAAAAGAGAGGAAATTACGACTCTGTGAACTCTGTGTCCTGGAACCTTCGGTTCCTTGCGGTTAAAATTCTTCAATTCATTGTTGCTGCCGCAGAAAAGAAAGTACCTCCGCTCCCGAAGGCGGGCATCCCGGACATGAGGCGCCAGTAGTATGGATGGCGGCGGCAAAGCCCTGTGTACAGCGGCCTACCCCCAATGCGCCCTTTTTACCCCTAAATCCCTGCCCGATGGCAATCTTTCCTTTCAAACGGCCCAGTTCACTCCGATCCATCCGGGAAAGGGCAAAGATCAGGGCGGCGTAACAGGCGCTGCATGCTTCGGCCTCTTCTATATATTGGGCAAGCTGCCGGACCTTGCCGCCGGGTTTAGCGAAACCGCCGCCCTTGAGGGGCTGGTTCAGTTCCCGCACTATTGCTTTTTTCGGGTCCCCCACCCCAATCCCCAGCTTTTCCGCAAGGCCGATGTAGGGTATCTCGCTCACGGCGTAGCCCATCTGCTCTGCGGCCCAGGCGTCGCAGAGCACCGGGTCCAGCGCCGCAAAGAGCCGCCCGGCGCTTACGGGGTTGCCCCCTTCCTCAAAATCCAGGTCCCCGCAGATTCCGTCCACCAGGATAAAGTCATTCCGGGCCACCGTGTTGAGGTGGGCAATGGGCTTGTGGAGCCCCAGACTGTGGAAGCGCCGCTTTTCCCTGTCCGGCATGATCCCCTTGTTGTTTTTCAGGGCGCAGGTGACCAGGGTCTGACAGTGGCCCTTCATCACCGGGAGGTTGATCATGAAATCCACCGCCCTTGCGCTGTCGCAGATTTCAATCTTCATGCCCTTGCAGTCGTAGGGCTTCGCCTTGTCAAGCTGGGTGTCGATAAGCTCAACCTTTTTCTGCTTCGCAAGGGCCTCGTAGCCGCAGTGACGGAAGGCGTCCTGAGTATTGTCCCCAACCCAGGAACCTTCCAGGATCACGATATTGGTAAAGCCGTTTTTTTGCAGGTAATCGATGAGCCCCGCGGCGATTTCCGGGTGGGTGGTGGCCCCTTCCTCCGCCGGGCGGGCAACCACCAGATTCGGCTTTAGGCCGATGCGCTTCTTTTTATCCCCGATAAGCTCCGCAAGACCGGCCTCTTCGGCGATTTCAGAGGCCATTTCAGCGGGGTGTGCGCCGTAAACAACCAGGATTTCGTTCTTTTTCATTAATAAGCATTATAGACAAGGGGCGTGTCTTACCACAAGTCATGCCAAAAGTTATACTCTGGAAGACAGGGGAGCAAAAATGGTTCTTATAATAGTGATCGGGTGCGTTGCCGCAGTCCTGCTTGCCGGGGCGCGTCTGGCGCCGCTTTATTTTTTCAAATTTGCCACAGGGCGCAAACATCCCATGCCGGGGACCGGCGCATTCCGCATGGCCGAAGCAGCGGGCTTTCAGTCAGAAGCCGCCCTGCAAGAGCCCAGGCTCTGGATCGATACCATGCCCTGCGAACTTGTGGAGATCCGGTCCCGTGACGGATTGGCCCTGCGGGGCTATTACCTTGGGCGGACCAATCCCGCAAGCGCCGGAACGATGATTCTCGCCCACGGATATACCGGTGACGCGAAGGAAATGTCCCCCTTTGCACAGTATTTCTACGAAAAACTGGGGTACAACGTATTAATGCCCAATGCACGGGGTCATGGCAATTCCGAAGGGAAGTATATCGGCTTCGGCTGGCCGGAACGGCTGGATTACCTCGACTGGATAGACTGGGTAAGGATCCGCATGGACGCCGCCAGGGGCAAAACCGTTGAGCCGGTACGGATTGCCTTATTCGGCGTCTCCATGGGTGCCGCCACGGTGCTGATGACCGGCGGCGAGGCCCTGCCCCCGGAAGTAAAGGCGATCATCGAAGACTCAGGCTATACTTCGGCGGAGGATGAACTCATCTATCAGGGAAAAGCGATGTTTCACCTGAAGTTAACCAAGGATTCCCGGCTCATTAAAGCAATAAACCGGCTGGCAAAAAAGCGGCTGGGATATTCCTTTAAGGAAGCCTCCAGCCTTGAGCAGGTAAAGAAGATCAGGGTCCCTACCCTGTTTATCCACGGAGAAGCGGACACCTTTGTTCCTACAGAAATGGTGTACCCCCTCTGCGAAGCCTGCGCTGCCCCAAAAGAACTCTATGTGGTTCCCGGCGCCGGACACTGTCTTTCCTGCCAGACCGACCCGGCGGGATATGAAAAACAGGTTTCCCAATTTCTGGAAAAGTATGTACAGGGCGGTTGTTAAAAGACGGATTTTTCATTATATTTTTATTAAGTAAAAAGAACGTATATGTTTACGTTCCATATTTCAACGGAGGAATAAGATGAAAAGAGTGTTAATCGGCGCGGTCCTGATAAGCGCATTGGTCACGGCCTCGGTGTTTGCCGGAGGCGGCAAGCAGAGTTCAAGCGCCCCTGCGGACGGCAGCGGCGGGACGGGAGTGACGGTCCGGCTTCTCACCGATGCAACCGGCATTGACGACAAGTCCTTCAACGCTGCGGCGTGGCGGGGAATTCTCGAATTCTACGGCGATACCTGGCAGAACCCCAAAGGCCGGGGCGCCAGCTACGATGCGGTCACCGCCCAGACCCAGGATATGTACATCCCCAACATCACACAGGCCACCGACGAGGGCTACGATCTTATCGTAACCACGGGCTTTACCTTTGCGGATGCCCTTGGAGAAGTGGCGGCGAAGAACCCCAAGCAGAAGTACATGATCGTGGACGTTGACTGGGTCGGCCTTCCCAACGTGATGCAGGCCGTTTATGCCGAGCACGAAGGCTCCTTCCTGGTGGGCGCCGCGGCGGCCCTCAAGGCCAAGGCCGACGGCATTGCCAATCCCCGTTTCGGCTTTATCGGCGGGGTTCCGGGAGCCACAATCACCAAGTTTGAAGTCGGCTATATACAGGGCATCCTTTCGGTCATCCCCGATGCCCAGATCGTGGACTATTACGTGAACGACTGGGGCGCCCCCGCCCAGGCCAAGACCCAGGCGAAGAACTGGTACGATTCCGGGGTATATGCCATCTATTCCGCGGCCGGTGGCAGCGGAAACGGCACCATCGCCCAGGCCAAGGAATACCGCAGCGCCGGACGGAACGTGTGGGCCATCGGGGTTGATTCGGATCAGTACGAAGAAGGGCTCTACAACAACACCGATTCCGCAGTGCTGACCTCCATGCTCAAGCGGGTGGAAACCAGCCTGATCTACGGCCTTAACGCGGTAAAGAACAATACCTTTAGGGGTGAAGTTATTACCTTCGATCTGAAGGCCGACGGAGTCGGTTATTCAACCGCCAACAGCGCCCTTTCCGCCGATATCGTAAAAGAGCTTGACCAGATCAAGGCACGGATCACTTCCGGGCAGATCAAAATCGCCGCCACCAATGCGGAGGCAAAGAAACTTTCCGGCTTCCCCCAGAACTTGAAAGCGGTTGATGACTAAATAAGATGACAGGCGGCTAAATGATTGCCGTTTTCCGCTGAGGCCGGCTTTAACGCCGGCCTTTCTTTTTGGCTCCAAGGGGAGCTTTGCCGGATGCCTTGGCCTTCTTAACCTTGAAAAAATTTGCCAAGTTTGCGCCCTCGTCAAGGAAGGGCTCAATCAGCGCTGTTTTGCTGGTCATCAGGGTGGTGACACCCGGACCGTGGCCGTTGAGGTTGCTGTCACCGTGGACCACCACGCCGATGGTGACGGCGCCGCCCCGGTAGGTGCGGCCGAAGCGGGTGTCCGAATCGAGGATAGCCACAATGTCGCCGAAGCGCA
>BNUT01000153.1 GCA_025997555.1 Spirochaetia bacterium | reverse complement strand
CAGCAGTTCCCGTTCTTCCCTGCGCCGGGCGGCGGCGGAGGCCGTGGGACCGACGGTGATATTGGCGTGGCCTTCAACCTTGATCTGATAGGCGCTAAATTCGTTGAGTCCCTGGGCTATCCGCCTGAGAATCCAGTCGTTAGAGGCCATGATCTCCTCGCTAAGTCCCTGAAAGCCCCCTGAATTGGGGGCAAAAACGATGGACGGTACCTGAACCCGGTACTGGTCTCCCTCTTTTATAACCAGGACGTCAACCTGGATGACCCCTTCTTCGGTTGAAATATTGCCCAGGGTATCACTGACCGTAAAGATATATTGATATTTCGATGCGGACTGCACCAATTCAGAGCCATCGGCATTGTAACCGTCCCAAGTATACTCCGTCGGGGGCTCCCCATCCCCTTCCCATCCGGAGAACAGGAGATTGGAAGCTCCGGGCTCATGGATTTCAAAGGTCCAGTGGCCGATACCGGATTCATCGGTGACGCTCAAATATGCCGTAAGCTCATCTTCGGTTCCGTCATTATCGGGGCTGAAATATTCGGATGAAAACCGTATCTGGATTTCAGGCCTCGTGATATCGGGGGGCGGAGGAGGAGGCGGGGGGGGCGGAGGAGGAGGCGGGGGCGGAGGAGGCTCTTCAACCGTCTGCGCGCCTGAAGCGCAGGAAGCCAGAAACAGGGGCGGCAAAAATATCGAAACAATCAAAAGAAGGATAATCGGCTTTTTCATCTGGAACTCCTTGGGGGGATAACCCGAATATTAAGTATAATGATATCGGCTTATTTATGCAAATTCAACCTATAATACCTATACAGAGGTTTACAGGGGGACGAGGGTAGTAGTATATTTTATACTTGGTAGTATAACGGTAAACGCGACATTAACGGCAATTAAGTCTGATACGGTATAGAAGGGTCCATGAGCCGGAAAAAACGAAAAAAGGGGAAAAAATCAAAAAAGGGGAATATTAACGCCGTAAAAATTCGATTCCCCATCGGCATTAAGCTGGTAACGATTATCACCATGCTGTTGCTCGTTTCTTTGGGGACTATCAGTGTCCTGGTGTCGGTGATGGTTTCGGCGGATGTTCAAGTGACGGCGGAGGATAATAATTTTACTACCAATCAGCGAACTGCAGTGGAGGCGGAACGGAGTCTTTCTGCGGTACGGTCCAACGCCCTGGTGCTGCTGGATACCCTTGGGCTCGCCGATTCCTCCGGGGCCCTGTGGCAGGCCGAGGCCTTCTTCTTTGAACGGAATCAGGATATTGCCGCCATTGTCATTTCAGGAAATTCAGGCACTGAGATCATCAACAACCGGTTCTTCCTGTCCAATGAACTGGACCCGTCCGTAGTAGGGACCTTTCTTGAACAGGAGCGGGAGGCGGTGGAAAAGTGCCAACTGGGGGAACAACTGCTGATTAATGCAACGCCAGTATTCCGTATTCCTGTTCTGGCCATCCTCTGCCCCTGGGGGGAAGGGAACGCGGCGATCGTTCTTTTTTCTTCCGAAACATTGAATAACAGTTTTGGCGAGGGGGTAAACGTTTCCTTTTTAATAAATGACGCCGGGGATATCCTTGTTCACCGGGATTTCGAACTGGTGCGGGCCGGGGCAAATGCGGCGAATCAGCCCTTCGTAGTAACGCTGCGGGAAAGCAATGAACCGAATTTGCAGACCCTCTACACCGGTGAAGATGGAAAGCGGTACTTTGGGGCCTTTCAAAAAATCCCTACCGTAAATGCTGCGGTAATTACCAGTGTGGAATACGATGTGGTCTTTGAGGGGACCGTCGCCACCACCAGGCGGAACGGTTACCTTGCCGGGGCGGTGCTTTTTGCTTCGGTTATTGTGATCTGGTTTTTCAGCAAAACCATCAGCGGACCCTTAAAAAATCTTACCGCTGCGGCAAGAAAGATGCAGGCGGGAAAATTTGAACTGAATATACGGAGCAACACCCAGGATGAACTGGGGGTTCTCGCGGACAGTTTCAACCAGATGAGCAATGCTTTGGGCGTTTTCGGCCGCTTTACCAACCGGGAAGTCGCATTACGGGCCATGCGGGGGGAAATCCGCCCCGGAGGTGAATCAAAAAACGCTACGGTCTTTTTTTCTGATATCCGAAACTTCACTGCGATCAGCGAAACCTTTACCACTACCTTTGGACTTGACGCTTCCAACAAAATTATTGCGTGGCTTAATGAATATTTTACCAGCATGGTGGACTGCGTGGAAAAGACCAACGGAGTGGTGGATAAGTTTATAGGAGACTCCGTGATGGCCCATTGGGGAACCGCCTATACATCCGGGAGCCCTGCGCATGACGCCCTTAACTGTGTCCGTGCGGCTCTGATGATGCGGAACCGTCTTGCGGCAATGAACCGCAAGCGGGAAACAGATGATCCCGGCAATCCCCATATCCGTATCGGCTGCGGCATCAATTCCGGCTTGATGATCGCAGGCCAGCTTGGTTCCGATGAACGGATGGAATATACGGTTATCGGGGACACGGTAAACCTTGCAAGCCGGACAGAAGCTCTGAACAAGCCCCTGGCAACGGATATTCTTATTACCGAAAATACCTGGGCCATGATCAAAAAATATATCATCGTCGAAGAAATGCCCCCGGTCCGGGTAAAGGGCAAAAAAGACCCAGTGCGGCTCTTTGCGGTGGTCAATTTAAAAATGGAGAAGGATGGAATGCAGATCCCTCCGCGAAGTCTCGCTGAAGTACGGAACCTGCTGGGGCTTAAGCCTCCGGATTTGAGCAAGGTAGATCTTGATGCTGAAGAAAAAAAGTACACCATTGGCGCCAAACAGTAAGGGCCAGGGGGCAAGTCCTGAGACTCCGGTCCCTTCCCGCGAAGAAACCGCTGCCCGGCGGTTCAGTGTGCCTGACTGTATCGTCCTCATTATCTGTATCGCAGGAATAGGTTTTTTTCTCAGGCTTTTTTGGAATGACATGTACCGCACCCTTACCCGGGGAAACGAGATACCGGTAGGGACCATAACCTGGAAAGAAAAGGAGGCCCAGCGGCGCTTTTCCGACCGGGTACTCTGGGGACGGCTGCAAATAAAAACCCCGATTTATGACGGAGACTTTATCCGCACGGCGGATCTTTCCGGCGCCACCATAACCTTTACCGGGGGAGAAGAGATCAACCTGTCAGAAAACACCCTGATCCAAATACTCCGGGAAGGATCAAAGCCCCGTGTCGACTTTGTCCAGGGAAATGTGAGCCTCAACGCTACCAATGGAACCGGAGAGGGCCTCACCTTTTCTTCGGGAAACACTAATCTGAATATTGCATCGGGGTCGGTGGTGAACATCGGGGCTGCAAACAACGGAAACCTCAATCTGCAGGTGTCCGAGGGAACCGCCACGGTGAACGGCTTGCAGGTGGGGACGGGCTCAGCCTATTCCGTTGACGGATCAGGCGCTCTGGGAACGATAACTATGGCGGTGGTCACTTCTCCCCGGCCTGATGCGCGATACCTTAACCAGAGCCAGGACAACATAACTGTTCCATTTACCTGGAACCGGATGAACTATGGTGAAAACGAAAAAACCCGGCTCGAAATCGCCGGTGATCGCTCTTTTACCCGCATTGCCGTCAGCGAGGAACTGAACGAAAGCAGTATTACGGTCAATCTGGAAAACGGAACCTGGTGGTGGAGGGTATATCCTGTCAGCACTGTGGAAAATGCTGCCACCGGAAGAATTTCTATTATTTATTCGGCCCCGCCGGTACTGACTGCTCCGGCGGAAGGCTACCTATACCGGTACCGGACCAAACCGAGCTCGGTGCGGTTTCAATGGACGGAAACCGCAGAAGCCTCTTATTATCTTTTGGAGGCGGCGGATAACCGGGAATTCAGAAACCCTGTGCTGCAAACCCAGGTACGGGGAACATCCCTCACCTTTGCAAAACTGAATCCGGGGCGCTGGTACTGGCGGGTGCAGCCGGTTTTTGCCGGAAATTATACCGGGGCTCAGACGGTATCGGAAACCAGATCCTTTAACATTGAACAATCCAACACATTAAGCGCCCCGACCCTCCAGGGTCCGGCAAACGGAAGCCCGGTCAATACTGCCCGTAATGCCTCAGGTGTTTACTTCTCATGGAAAAATGAAGAAGATGCGGATACCTATACCATACGAATTTTTCCCAATCAAAATCTCAGTAACCCTGTTGTCAGTGAAACCGTGTCTACAAATTTTTATGTGTACCAGCCTTCAACTGCCCTGCTGAAACCGGGACAGTATTACTGGTCGGTCTATCAAACGGCCGCAGACGGAAGCAATTCCTCTGCTTCGGCGGTGTATCAGTTTTCTCTGGTGGAGGGTGCCGTCGTAAATGACGAAACACAACGGACCATCTTCCCCCCGGATAATTACACCATCGCGGAGAATCTCCTCTCCGATACCTGGTTTACCTGGAAGACCAATCTGCCCAACGGGATACGGTTCCAGGTTTCTTCTTCAGCGGATTTTTCTTCCCCGGTAATCGACAGGATCGTGACGGGGAGTACCGCCCAGGGAAGCCGGCTGCCCCTGGGAACATGGTACTGGCGGATCGCCGCCGTGGGGGATAACGGCGCGCTTTTATCGGGACCGCAGTATCAAACGCCGGGAAAACGGTTCTCCGTAGTTTCCCCCGCCCTTCCCCAGCCGGTTATCGATACTCCCCGTTCGGGGGGCCGCGCCTTTATCCGGCTGGACAACCATGTGGAATTCCAGTGGCAGGCCGTCACGGGGGCGGATCAATATCAGTTCCGCCTGTACCGGGGGACGACTCAGGATCAGCCCCTGTTTGAAACCACCGTGAACCGGGCCACTTCCCAGACCGTGGACTGGAGCCGCTACGGAGAGGGCGCTTATTCCTGGACCTTGCAAGCCATGGCGGCAGAGACCAATCTCCAGTCCCGCCGGAGCGGACTTGTGGCGGCTGCGAATTTTACGGCCCGGAAGCTGCAACTCATAAGCCTGGATTCCCCTGCCCGGAATGCCGCCATTGATGGGCTTACTGCGCTCAGGCAGCCCGGCACGATACGGTGGAGTTCCAACGAAACGGTAAGGAACAGCCGCTTTGTCCTGTCTAAAAATGCCAACCCCCTTGTCGGGACACCCCTGATGGATATCCCAAACCCCGGCAGAAGCATCCCCCTTATCAAACTGGAGGCAGGAACCTATTACTGGACCATCCGGGCGGAAACCGCCGAGGGCGTTGATCTCAGCCCGGCGGAAGCGGCGAGTTTCCGGGTGCTGCCTTTCCAAATTGCTCCGGTGCAGATGGATCAGGATGCCACGGAAATTTCCGGACTGGATGCGTTCAGGAAGCCCACCATACTACGGTGGAGCACCAACGAAACCGTGGGAAACAGCCGCTTTATCCTGTCTAAAAATGCCGATCCCCTCCAGGGAACGCCGGTGATGGCCATCAATAACCCCGACAGGGAAATCCGGCTTACCAAGCTTGAACCGGGCGAGTATTACTGGACTGTCCGGGTGGAGACCAGGGACGGCTTCGATATCAGCCCGGAAACACCCCTGCGCTTCCGGGTACTGCCTTTGCAGATTGCCCGTGTACAGCCGGAACAGGGGGCTGCGGAGATTCCCGGACTGGACGCCCTCAGGCGGCCCGGCACGGTAAAATGGAGCAGCAACGAACCGGTGGGAACCAGCCGCTTTGTCCTTTCCCAAAACCCCAACCCCCTCGCCGGGACGCCCCTGATGGATATCCCAAACCCCGGCAAAACCATCAACCTTATCGGGCTGCGGGAGGGAACCTATTACTGGACCATTCAGGCGCAAACTGCCGATGGCATTGATATCAGCCCAGTGTCGCCTGCGACCTTCCGAGTACTACCGGTACAGCTTGCTCCCATACAGTTGAACCAGGGGCCCTCGGAAATTCCCGGACTGGATGCGCTGAGACGGCCCGGTACGGTAAGTTGGAGCACCGATGAAAGGGTGGGGAACAGCCGTTTTGTCCTTTCCCAAAACCCCAGCCCCCTTCTCGGGGAACCCCTGATGGATATCAAAAACCCCGGCAAAACCGTCAATCTTATCGGACTGCCGGTGGGAACCTATTACTGGACCGTCCAGGCGGAAACTACCGACGGTATTGACATCAGTGCATGGACGCCCGCGACCTTCCGGGTGACGCCTTTTGAGCTTGCTCCAATACAGCTGGAACAAGGGGCCGCAGAAATTGTCGGCCTGGAAGCATTCAGACGGCCCGGTACGGTAAAATGGAGTACCAACGAAAAGGTTGGGGATAGCCGCTTTGTCCTTTCCAAAAATCCCGACCCCCTTACCGGGACACCTTTGATGGATATTAAAAATCCCGATAAAACCATCAGGCTTATCAGCTTGGAGGAGGGAACCTATTACTGGACCATCCAGGCAGTAACCACCGATGGTGTTAACATCAGCGCCCGTGTACCCGCAACCTTCCGGGTGCTGCCGTTGCGGATTGCCCCCATACGGCTGGAACAGGGGGCCACGGAGATTGCCGGAC
>BNUT01000152.1 GCA_025997555.1 Spirochaetia bacterium | reverse complement strand
AATCATGCACACTGCCTTTTCTCTGTCTGACATCAAGAATCTCCCGGGTTTTCCGGTTGATAATCACCTGCGTCTTTATGGTATGACGCTTTTTCTTGCCTGAATACCACTGTTTTTGTTTTTTTTAGGGCGTTGAATAGGACTTTCAGTTACAGCGGACTTTAGTCCGACACTACCACGTATTCTATAGGAGAGCTTTCCTCTTTGAGGACTTTTTTCCGGGCAGTTTGAAATCCGGAACTTTTCGTAAGGCGTTCTCTACCCACCTGATCGATTCTGAAACGGTGCTTTTACATAACCTGGTAGTCCGCACCGATGCTTTCCATCATCCGATATTCCCTCAGGTACTTAAGGGCTATGAACAGCTTGGCCCCGACCGTCAATTTGGGCGGTTTACCCCCCCTCCCGGTGCAGTTTGTCGTATTCCTTTTGGAGTATGCTCTTCATTTTTTCAAATGTTTCAGGCTTCACCCCATAAAGCCGTTTGAATAGTATGCTTTTGGCGTCCCCTGCCTGCTTTCCCCGTCCCATGCCGTTATTATACCTTTGTGGGGGTTATCGAACAAGTCTAATAAAGAATTAAGCATTCCTTATGTGGATAACATACGCATTATTATCGGCCCTGTTTGCCGCATTGACATCAATTCTGGCAAAAGTTGGTATTGCAGATATAAATTCAAATTTAGCAATGGCAATACGAACCATTGTGGTTTTAATTATGTCATGGGCTGTTGTTTTTGCAACAGGAAAACAAAATGATATTGGAAATATTGGACATAAAAACTTATTGTTTTTAGTATTATCAGGAATAGCAACAGGGCTTTCATGGCTTTGTTATTATAAGGCATTGCAAACCGGCAAGGCATCAAAAGCGATACCGATAGATAAATTCAGTTTGGTAATAGGTATGGTATTGGCATTTATTGTATTAAGAGAAACCGTAACTATAAAAGTGGTTGTTGGCGGTGTTTTGATTACCGCAGGAACATTTGTCTTAATTTTCTGATAAATTAATAAAAGAACCCCAAATGAAAAATGCGGTTATTTTCTTTTTGATTTTTTTATTCTCCCCGCAAATGATTGTGTCGGTTTTATATATCGGGTATGCGATATTATAGGGATTAGGTATGATCCGCTCATACTATTGCCAACAAACGCAATACGTACAATACATGCTTTCAATGATCATGATAAGGTTTTTGGGCGTACACCATTATTCACCTTTTACCGGCAAGCCGCTAAAAGGTGAATAATATCCTGCGAAATCCGCGTTACACTTTCTTGATGTACTTTACATCAATCTCCAACACCCGTTTTTCAATGTCAATTTTGCCGCCTATTTCTATCCGGTCAGTTGTGCTGACAGAAATACCGAGTAAGGTCCAAAGTTCCCGATCAATCTTAATGGTTATATCACCGGTGGAATCACGGAATGTGTAACTTTCACGTCCCAGTGATTGCACGATGGTACCCGTCAGTATTACCAGGGTATTATTTGGAAGCCCCCGTGCCTGACTGACCGTAACGGTTTGAACCTGCCCGTTGGCTATTCCGGCGCCCGGCCCGGTAAACCCCTGTCCATATACGGTGCCAGCCGAAAGGACAACCAGGAAAACACACACGACCCAAAATGTAGATTTTTTCATATCTACCTCCTAAATAAAGATATATAAAACATACTAAAACAAAAACATCTTGTAAATGGTTTTTCCCTGGTATTCAAACTATTTTATAAAGAATTTATCTTTTCCCACCAACTTGTTTAGAAACAGACAAAAGTATAAATAATTTAATAAAAAGTTTATATTTACCCTGGGTTTGTTTAGAAAGACGCTCTATATGGATGATGAAGAATTTCGTGCCGTAGATGAGACGAATCGCTTTTTGCAGGGTAAGTTTAGCCCGTGCGGCGGAGATTTTTAATTATTCACCTTTTACCGGCAAGCCGGTAAAAGGTGAATAACATCCTGCGAAATCCGAGTTACAATTTCTTGATGTACTTTACATCAATCTCAACCCCTTGTCTTTCAACGTCAAGTTTGCCGCCAATTTCTACCCGGTCATTTGCGTTAATGGAAATACCGAGTAAGGTCCAAAGCTCCCGGTCAATCTCAACGGTAATGTCGCCGGTAGAATCACGGAATGTGTATTTTTCACGTCCCAGTGATTGCACGATGGTACCCGTCAGTATTACCAGGGAATTATCCCATAGCCCCCGTGCCTGAGTGACCGTAACGGTTTGCACCTGCCCATTGGCTATTCCGGCACCCGGCCCGGTAAACCCCTGTCCATATACGGTGCCAGCCGAAAGGACAGCCAAGAAAACACACACGACCCAAAATGTAGATTTTTTCATATCTACCTCCTAAATAAAGATATATAAAACATACTAAAACAAAAATCTCTTGTAAATGGTTTTTCTATAACGTTCAATCTATTTTATAAAGAATTTATCTTTTCCCACCAGCTTGTTTAGAAACAGTCAAAAGTATAAACGATTTAATAAAAAGTTTATTTTTACCCTGGGTTTGTTTAGAAATTGTTTAGAATTATATGATATGCTTATCGTGTTAGAGTACGCTAGGAGGCCGTTCTTATGACGATAAAAAAGCGGTTGTTTTTTTCAAATTTATTGATGGCGATTGCCCCGCTCGCCGCGTTCCTCATAGTATTCAGCGTTGCGGACGAGATGGAAGATACCTTTCTCAAAGACACGGGTGATGATGAAATTCGCACCGTTACTGCACCGCTTTTTGAAATTCAGAGTCTTGTTGATAACGCCGATCCGGTTTTGCTACTGGAAAATTCCGATGCCCAAAGGGAACTGTTGGAAAAAACCGCCGCGAAAGGGTATCACCTTGAGGCGGCACAGAACGGCCGGGTTTTGTTTTCCAGCTTATCCGGCAAAGAGAAATCCCGTATCGCAAAATACGTTGGTCCGGTTGTTCTGTCCCCCGCAGAGTCCGATTCCCGGACGCTTTGGGTTTACAATGATGAAAGAAAATTTTTGCGGCACAGCGTGGAAACACTGTCGCCGCCCCTTGTATTCAGTGCGACGGGGATAATAAAAGAAAAGAAGCCTGAGAAGAAAAAGGAAGCGGGTTCTGCCGTACTCATCATAACCGGCGGCATCCTGCTTATTGCGGCGGCCATTTTAACGGTCATACTGGTCAGTCTTTTTTTGGCAAAACGGATAGTGAAAAACATTGTGATTCCCCTTGACAACCTCTGTGAAGGGGCAGAGCGCATACAGGAAGGAAACCTGGACGAGAATATTCCCTCCGGGGGCGTTGAAGAACTGGAAAAGGTCTGCGGCGCTTTCAACGAAATGCAGCGCCGGCTTAAGGCAAATATACAAAAGAACTTGGTATATGAGGCGAACAGAAAAGAAATGCTCGCCGGTATTTCCCATGATCTCCGCACGCCTCTTACTTCAATCAAGAACTATGTAAAAGGCTTGCAGGATGAAATTGCCAAAACGCCCGAAAAGCAGCGGGAATACCTGGATGTGGTGTACCGGAAATCCTGTGTAATGGAGGTGCTTATAAACCAGTTGTTTTTGTTTTCCAAACTTGAAACCGGCAATCTTCCCTTTCAGTTTAAGCCGGTTCCCATTCAGAAATATATGGTCACGGTGCTGGATTCCCTTGAATATGATTTGAAAAAAAATGACGCCGCCCTGACGCTGGACAGCTCCTGTACCAACGAGGAGGTTTTTCTGGACACGGAACAAATGACCAGGGTGATTACCAATATACTTGAAAACAGCGTAAAATATAATCCGGGCAGGCACATAAACATTACCGTTACGGTGTCCCCGGTACGGGAAACGGGCAAGCTCGTCATCAGAATACAGGATGACGGAGCCGGTGTACCGGAAAAGCAGTTTCCCCATTTGTTTGAAAGTTTTTACCGGGGGGATGAGTCACGAAATAACTATGCCGATGGAAGCGGGCTGGGGCTTGCGATTGCCAAAAACATTGTGATTGCGCATAATGGAAGCATCTCCGCCGAGAACCAAAACGGCCTGGCGATCACTATTACACTGCCGATGGAAAAGGAAAAGGAGAATGAATCATGAAACGTATCCTGATAGCGGAAGACGACGCGGAAATAGCGGTCATCGAAAAAGACTATTTAAGCATTAACGGGTTCGAGGCGGACATTGCGGCAGACGGCATAGTGGCGCTTGAAATGATACAGGCAAACCAATACGACCTGCTGCTGCTCGACGTGATGATGCCCGGAAAAAGCGGGTTTGAACTGTGCAGGGAAATACGCGACACCGTAAGCGCCCCCATATTACTGGTAACCGCGAAAACAGATTCGGTGGACAAAATCCGGGGGCTTGGCTTCGGGGCGGATGATTACATAACGAAGCCCTTTGAAATACTTGAGCTTGTGGCGCGGGTAAAATCCCATCTTGCCCGGTATGAGCGGCTGACCAATGGAACTAAAACCGAGGAAACTCCGGAGCAAGAGGGCGATAAGGAGGATAAAATTGTTGCGGGCGATTTGATGATACTGGCGCAGGCGTATAAAGTCTTTGTCAGGGGAGACGAGATAAAATTCACCAACAGGGAATTTGAACTGCTGCTGTTTCTTGTTAAAAATCCAAATATTGTTCTTTCGAAGAATACACTTTTCGAGGAGATATGGGGACATGACTATATAGGCGACACCGCTACCGTTACCGTGCATATCAACCGCATCCGGGAAAAAATAGAAGCGGACAGCCGCAATCCCCAATATATTGATACGGTCTGGGGCGCGGGATACCGGTTTAATAAGTGAAACGGCTTTTTTTTACCGGAATTTAGAAATTGTTTATAATTTCTACTTCAAATATTTGGAGAGGTATTGTATCATACATAACCATGATTGAAACAATAAAGCTTTTCGGCATCGGGATTGTCATAGGTATCGCCAATGTTATTCCCGGCGTGTCCGGCGGAACCCTGGCGGTATCTTTTAATGTCTATGACCGGCTCATCGCCATTATTACTCCTAATATCAAAAAAATTATTTCCCAATGGAAATTCTGGCTGCCCCTGGGCGCGGGCGCAGTGGCGGGGGTGTTATGTTTCGCCAAACTGGTTTCCTGGCTTTTTACGGCGCACCCCGTGCCGACCCGCTGTTTTTTTATCGGAATTATCGTGGGAAGCCTTCCGTTGATATACCGCAAAACCTTTGAGCCGCCGGTCTCAAAAAAACCAAAAGCTTCTGTTGCCATTGCCGCAGTCATAACCTTTTGCCTCATGATTTTCATGGCCCTTGTCAGGCCCGAAGAAACCGGGGCGGCCTTTACCCAGGTTTCCCCGGCGCTGTTTTTATTCCCCGGCGCTGTTTTTATTCCTGATCCTCGTCGGCGCTGTTGCGGCCGTTGCCATGATCATCCCCGGCATATCCGGTTCCTTTTTGCTCCTTGCATTGGGCGCCTATCAGGGCATACTTGCGGCGGTGTCATCGGTTACGGGCATTCTCCTCAAGAGCGGCGCTTATTCCGGGGCGGGGGAATTTCTTTCCCGGCTCGCTCTGCCCTTCCTGGTACTGGCCCCTGTTGCAATCGGCGTAGCCATCGGGCTTTTCTGCGGGGCGGCGCTGGTACGCTTCCTCATGAAGCGCTTTCCCCGGGAAACCTATGCCGCAATTCTGGGTTTAATTGCCGGTTCAGTTTTCGTGATCTTTCCCCGGGGCGAAAGCGCCAATCTTCCAATAATCGCCGCCGCTATTGTTTGCTTTTTGGGAGGCGGCATCCTGTCGTTTTGTTTCTCCCGGCAATCTGACCCTGTTCAAAGGGCTAAGGCTTGAGTTGAAAATGCACGGCATACGTGATAGTATTGAGAAGCTCGAAAAGAGCAAAGGAGTTTAGCGTATGAATTTGTATGATTTTACGGTTACGGACCGTGAGGGAAAGCCCGTGTCACTTGGCGGCTATAAAGGCAAAGTGCTTTTGATTGTCAATACCGCCACTAAGTGCGGATTGACTCCGCAATATACCGGTTTGCAAGCCTTGTATGATACCTATCAGGGTAAAGGGCTGGAAATTCTGGACTTTCCCTGTAATCAATTTGCCGGACAAGCCCCGGGCAGCGCCGAGGAGATTTGTGAATTTCGCAAGACGCAGTATCATGTTACCTTTCCCCAGTTTACCAAAATTGACGTGAATGGTGATAATGCCGCGCCGCTTTTTGTGTATCTTAAAGAGCAGGTTACTGAAACTACCGATGAAGGGGCGGCCGCTCTTATTGAACGGATAAAGAGCATTTCCCCCTTCACCGGTGCCAAAGACATCAAATGGAATTTTTCAAAATTCCTGGTGAACCGTGACGGAAAAGTGGAAACATGGTTTTCACCCACCACAAAACCTGAAGATTTGACCGCTGCGATAGAGCGGTTACTCATGCCCTAAAAACAGCCAGCCGCAATTGTACTGCCTAAGCGGAACTTGCCGTTTTTAGCGGCAGCTTATTAGGTGGTTCGGAGCGCGGCGGTTTGGTTTTGCCAGTAGCTCCGTCTGTTAATAAATGCAGTATGCAGTTTTTCCCTGCGTTC
>BNUT01000151.1 GCA_025997555.1 Spirochaetia bacterium | reverse complement strand
TTTTTCCGGGATTGATCGATAGGATGGAGTGACAGGATGAACCAGGGAACATCCAACGAAGTTTCAAGGAGCAGCCATGACCATTGACATCGCCCGAACCACGCTCATCGAAATCGATATACAGAATGATTTCTGCCCCGGCGGGACATTGGCGGTGGATAGGGGCGACGAAGTTATCGGCCCCCTCAATGCGCTTGCCGATGGATTTACCCGGCGCGGCGGCCGGGTAATCGCCACCGCCGACTGGCATCCGGCGGGGCACATCTCTTTTGCCTCATCCCATGCGGGCAGGAAAGCCGGGGATGTTCTTGATACACAGGTCCTCTGGCCGGATCACTGCGTACAGGGAAGCAGCGGCGCGGATTTCCATAAGGCGCTGGATCTTAAAAGCGTGAACCTGATTATCCGCAAGGGCTTCCGCAAAAACCTCGATTCCTATTCGGCCTTTTTTGAGAACGATCGAAAAACTCCCACGGGCCTTGAGGGTTACCTGAAATTTTTAGGCATTGAAACGGTGATCCTCGGCGGGCTTGCCACGGATTACTGCGTCCTTTACAGCGCCCTGGACGCAGCGGCCATTGGCTTGCGGACCATCGTTCTAACCGACGCAATGCGCGGGGTTGGTTTCCCCGAAGGTTCGGTGGAACGGGCATTCAAGTCGATGCACGATGCGGGGGTCATCCTCGCGTCTTCGGTGGAAGTACTTGCAGGGATTCATTCATTATTAACCACGGACAGCACGGACAGAAGAAGAGGGGAAAGAAGAATTTAACCACGAACAACACGAACCCCACAAACAAAAAAACAAGATTTGATAGTCCGGGTTCGTGTTTTTCGTGTAGTTAGTGGTTCATTTTCTTCGGTTTTCCGCTAAGTATACGCCTATGGTGCCAGGCACCAAAGCGTTTCCCCGCCCCAAGAGCCGTTCCCCTCCCATGCAGCCTCGCCTACCTCGCGCTGTAGGTCCAAGTTTCAGAAAAGGTGCCCCGTTCCACCGCGACAGTATACCGCCCGGCTTTCCGACCGTTCTTGTCATATGCGTTCTTAAAACTATTCCGGTCGAGTCGCCCGGAACTATCGCTGTAAAAACTAGCGCCTACCACTACATCGGCGCCGATAACGATACTCGCACCATTAACGGTATTGGCATCATCACTATTATAAACGGCACCAAAAAGCGGATTATGGCCTAATGTCTTAACACTTGGGGGAATGGTGATGGTCTTTATGCCATTTTTCGCAAATGCCAAGGCTCCCAGGTAGGTAACGCCGGCGGGTATGGTGACCGATGTCAATTTATTCCCGAAGAATGCTTGGTCGCCGATGTAGGTAACGCCGGCGGGGATGGTGACCGATGTCAGTCCATTGTATGCGAACGCACTGTCACCGATATAAGTAACGCCTGCGGGAATAGTGATGGAAACCAGCTCCTGACCCCAAAATGTCCTCGCTCCGATATACGTAACGCTTTCGGGAATCTGTACCGCGTCGATCTGGTTTGTGCTACCATAGTTTTTATCGAAGGTACCAAGCAGCGCCTTTACCGGAATGCCGCCAATCTCGGCGGGAATACGGACGCGGGTCCCGCCCCTCCACTCCGACACCGTAAGTATCGCCCCATAGGGTGTCTCGACATAGCTATAGCCATCCGCCCTCTTTCTTCTATACTCCATTTTTTGCAAAACGGTGTAGGTTCCCGCCTTCCGGTCATTGGCGATATAACTATCAGCACCGGGAAAAATATCGATGATATCCGCGGTAATATTCGCGGCGAGGATGAAGGTTGCGTTTTTTCCATAGGCACTACTATACTCACCGCCAGACTGACTAAATAAAGATTTGACCACCTTGATACTTGACGGGAGAGTAACCGTTACATCTTCTCTATGCCTGTAAAACGCGCCATTATCATATTCTACCCCTTCGGAAAGGACAATGGTAGCGATGTCTGTGTTACCTGAAAAAGCCCCATTCCCAAGCGTCTTTACCGTGCCAGGGATGGTAATGCTGGTAAGTTTGTTATCTTCAAAGGCGGAACCTCCAATCTCGGTAATACCCTCAGGAATAACGACGCTGGTAAGGTCGGCCTTTTTAAACGCTTCTCTACCAATGGCTGTAATCTTCTTGCCGCCGATTGTCGCAGGGATAACCACCTCGGTGTCCCAACCGGAATACTTGGTGATGACGCCGTTTGCGTCCACGGTGTAGTCGCTATCTGCGGCGTAGATGTTCAGCGCCAGCGCCGCTATTGCCGCAACAAACAAAAATCTCTTCTTCATAACAAAAAACTCCTTTGCGGTCTTTCCCGCCGTTACCTGGAGCTACTTTCTCAGTAACTCCAAAACATCTTGAGGATAATCTACGGTTGCGCCATCCAATTTTTTGATAATGGCATCAAGTTCCTTTAATTTTGCAACATCAATATCCTTAATTTTCTCTTCCTGTGTCTTGGTAATTTTTATGGCAATAATCATTTCTTTCTCCTTCCTTCTCGAACCGCAACCCCCGCCCACACTAACGCCAACGGCATCTTTCGCAGGGCGTGGGGTGTCTCGTATCAAATTTCCTTCCTCCAAAAATCCGGCGGGAGCCGCAACCCCCGCTTTCCGACAGCTTCAACAATTCTCTAAAAAATGTTCACCTAACAACAGACTCCTAAAATACAACCTTTAACATAGTTGAGGTTTTGATTTTTGTACTGTTTTATTAAATTTGCCTCTATGTCATTGTTTGCAGCAACGGTGCAAATATGTATACCTTTTCGTGTCTTTCGTGCTGTGCCAGCTTTCAACTCGCAGGGTGTATCATCTTCTACCGGCCCATGAACTGAAAATTCCTTACGATCGTCATCAATTGTAATAACCCACCATGAACTTTCACCTAATGCATTTGCCATTTCATCTCTCCTCCTCCAAACCACACCCCCGCCCACACTAACACCAACGGCGTCTTTCGTAGGGCGTGGGACTAATGCTTTTCAGTTAATACCTGCCTTTTTACATTTTGATTTATGTTCTTCATAGATTGTCTTTATATAGTCATTAAAGTTTTGTTCCATACTAAAAAGAATAGCATTGCATTGTTCTACACTAATTGCTATTCTTCCCGAAAAATTTTGGTCAATATTGTGTCCGTTAATAAAACAGCCCTTACTGTCTTCCCCAACTGTTATTTCCCATTTTTCCTCAGGATACGGTTTTTTTTGTAATTCTTCGAATGATTGAGATGAATTGCCACTATAGGCATATTTGCAAATGATTGTTTTTTCGGCCATAATCTTCTCCTTATCCTCCAAACAATACCCCCGCCCTCACTAACGCCAACGGCATCTTTCGTAGGGCGTGGGGTGAAACGTAAACCGGGACGGCCTCATCCGAAGCCGTCTTCCATAGGGGGTAGACCCTTAGAATATACCCTTGTAGCCAGTATCCGTAATTGCCTTGCGGACGGCAAGGCTCAGTTTGGAACAACGGAAGAATGTCTGGTCGAGACCATAATACGTTGAATATTCTATACTATGAGTAGGCAGTTTCACATCGGTAAGTTCTGTACAACCTTCAAAAGCACTGTATCCAATTTCAATTACACTCTCCGGGATTGTAATTGAAGTCAATGATGTGCAATTCTCAAATGTCCCAGGTTCTATAATTGTTACACCGCTGGGAATGTTTACACTCTTCAGTTTGATACAATTTTTAAAAACTTCTCCGGTGTAATTTACTACTGAATTTTTACCACCTAATTTTGTAACCGATTCAGGTATTAAAACTTCCGTAACACGATTCGAATAATCACCCTCCTTTGGTTCCTCAAATGCTCCGATCCCAATTTCCACTACCGGAAAGCCTTCTATATTGGCTGGGATGATCACCTTGCCACCAGTTTTACCGATATGCGCCTCAATTATTACCCCATCGCCTGTGGCGTTTAGGTCATACCTAAAGTCAGTAGCAGGATTTTCCTTGCTTGCTGAATTTACCGATTTGACACTCCCGCTACCGCTATCCGCGCCGTCGCCTGAGCCCTTCTTGCTGCATCCTGCAAAAACCAATGCCGCTGCCATTACGATGGCTGTGGCGCGCAATACAAAATTCTTTTTCATTTCTGTTTCTCCCTCAAATATATTTTTCTGCGGGGCATACCGCCCCGCACCTGCACCAAATGAATACTATACCTGCTCGCTCACCAGCACCCCATTGTCCAGCTTCGCGTTGTATGCATCAACCTGTTTCCCTAAAGTGAAGAGGTTGGCAATCCAGCCGAAGGTGAGTATCTGAAGTGTCAGCAAATGCAGGATTCCGGCTCCGTCTTTTTCGAGGTAAAACTTGTGCGCGCTGACCCATCCAAGAAAAAACCACAAAAGATACGCGACAAGTTTAGACTTCGGTTTCCCTTCGTCTTTGAAGTCACCCCCGCGAAAGACGAGAACCAGCATTGCAAACACATTCAAAACCATGGGGCCAATGAAAATTATCAAAAGAAACGCAAGAAGCGCTTTTGCTTCTGCCGGCACAAAAGATATGACCGTCGGCAGAATGGATTTGAGAAGGCCGCTGTACATGGTCAGCAAACTTTTCAACGGCGGGAATTGTATTAAGGAAACGATAATCAGAATAACGTACATAATGAAGGGAAGCACGATATAGAGACCCCCGATTATCGCCGCGATCCGTGCTACACGGTTGACCTTAATTAACCCAAAGGAAATCAAGGCATTAAAGAGAAATAGTATTAAAAACACAACTCCATAGGCTTTCGCCTCTGACACCTGCCCGCTGAGCGCAAAAAATAAGATGGCGCAAATCAGAAGCAAAAGCGCGTCTAACGCCATAACGAACGCCGGAACCTTTGTTACAATAGAACTGTTGTTCCATTTTTCATTAAAAAAACTCATAATCTTTCCTCCTTAAAATCCAAGACCTTTAAGCGCATTGGCGGCGCTGTTTACGGCATCTGCTGCGTCTGAAGCAGCTTTTGCAGCGTCTTTAACAGCCTCAGAATCCAGTGCATCAGCCGCCTTGGAAGCAGCTTTCAGCAAGTCTTCCGTACCGCCTGCTGCATCTGTAGCCGCCTTAAACATATCCCCCAACGCATTGCCTGCCAGACGAGTAAGCTCCTCATCGTAGATGGCCTTATCCGCAGAGGACAGTTTTGCTACCTTTGTTTCGATGTCCGCCGCTTTCTTGGTTAGCTCGGTGGCTTTTGCCGGGTTGAAGAGTGCGCCCAGAGCTTGCTGGCCTATGTCGTAGGTCTGCTTTGCCAGTGCTTTTGGATCGCTGCTTCCACAACCCATTACCAAAAATGATACTGCCAGCAACACCGCAACCATGACGGAAACCCCGCCTTTGAATGTTTTCCTCATAAAACATCCTCCTCAAATATATTCTGCGAGACATACCGCCCCACACCTTGATAAAGACCCGCCAACGACGAGCCGTAAATCACTCAAAATAACCACGAACCGCACGAACTTTCACCTTGAATTCTTTTCCTTTGTTCGTGCCCTTCGTGTGGTTCGTGGTTATACTCTTTCCTCAGGGTATCACCGTGTCCAGTACCGGTCCCCAGGGGCCACCCTGCCCTTTGGCGTTTTCAAGCCGGATGCAGAAATACACCGTCTTGCCCCGGTCCGCGCTGTCAAAGTCGAACACTTCCTTTTTCTTGCGGGTAAACCGCGAAAAGGGCAAATCCTCGCCCCCCGCAGGGGCTTGCCGCAGTTCGCGCTTGCGTCCCGTGGCGGCTTCCACAGACGCCCCGCCTGAGGGCATGATGCCCCAGTAGACCCGGAAGCCGTAATCGCTCGCCTTGTTGTCCGTGATACCATCCCCCACAATTTCGATGACCAGCTCGATAAGGTGGTCGCCGAGGGGGCGGTGCTTCGCGGTCACCTGATTTTTTGGGGGCGGCACCTCCGTGGGCGGGTTGCGGGGCGAAAGTTCCAGGGATGCCAGCTCTGCGGCGGTGCGCGGCGGGCTGTTAAAGTAGTTGTTTTTGAGGTACCGCATCTTCCCGGTCAGCTCCTTAAACGCCGCCTCGCAGGCCGCCGCGTCAATATGGGTGCGGGTTGCCCTGTCCTGCGCCTTCTCCAAAGCCGCCGCCGCCGTGGTGATAAGTCCGGTGAAGGCGGTCACGTCCGCGGCGGGGATGTCCCAGCCGTTTGCGCTTGCCGTCAAGACGGCTTGCCATTGCCGTGCCAACGCTAATTGCCCGACCCTCGTGCCGGGCAGCCAATTTGTGCTCATATATACCTCCTGTATAAATTGGACTTGAGACGATAAAGAAACGGGTCATTTTGATGGAGAAACAAGCTGCTTCTATAGAGCGGTGAGTTGTTTCTATATAAAAACAGGTCATTTCTATTTAGAAGCAGGTTATTTTTATATAGAGGCGCCTTATTTTGACAGGGAAACAGGTTATTTTTATATGAAAAAAAGCCGGAATCAGTTAAAAAAAGCGTGTTACACGGGGGGGGGGGGGGGGGGGGGGTAACGTACTTATTTGCCAAAACAGGATGCAGGGGAAAGGGACCCGGGTTTAGTTGGAAAGAGCCCGCTTCTGAACCACAGCCCCCAGAAGCTACCTTTAATGCCGTTTTTGTCTTAAAA
>BNUT01000150.1 GCA_025997555.1 Spirochaetia bacterium | reverse complement strand
CTGTATCTGACCGAAGGAAAGTCTTTCGCGGGAACGAGCGCACTGCTGCGGATGGGCGGGGATATCAAACTGAACAAGATAGGGGTATACAGCGGACTTTAGTCCGACGCATCCGCAGCAGTGCCGGATGGCTGAAGTGGTTGTGCGAGAACTTCTACCGGCATAATGGACTGTTGGCCGAGAAACCGCAGTGGCTGAAAGGGAAGCAGGTATGTCTGGTAGACTCAAGCGAAGATGTGATATGCGGCAGCCGGAAGTCCTACTTCCGGCTGCACGCGGACTAACGTCTGAATTGCCTTGATTTGTTCACCCTGGGGATGAGGGAACTGAAGGTAACGGATATCAAGACCGGGGAAGCACTGACTAATTTTACTAACATAGGGAAGAATGATATTATCATCGGGGACCGGATATATGGAAGTATACCGGGGATGCGGTACTTGAAAGAACAGGGGAGCGGTTTTGTATTAAGGCTGCGGGCCAGGGCATTCTCGGTATATAACGGGCAGGGGAGAAAAATCAGTCTTTTGGGGCGGTTAAAAGGGCTGAAAGCGGGGGAAAGCCGGAGTTTTGAGGTATGGTATCTCCATGAGGGGAAGTATGTACCGTTGCGTATTTGCGCCATGAGAAAAGACCGTGACAGTGAACACGCCGGGCTTAAACGGCTCAAAAGAGAGAACCAGCACAAAAAGCATGGAGATGAGGTAAGCGAGCTGAGGAGCGCCTATAACCGTTATATCATTGTGGCAACATCTTTGGCAGAGAAAGTAAGCGCTTCCCGGGTGCTTGAACTGTACCGGATGAGATGGCAAATAGAATTAGTGTTCAAACGGCTGAAATCGCTGTTCCGGTATAATGAGATACCGCAGACCTCTGGTCTGATAAAGTTGGACCAAACGGCCTATGCGTGGTTTTACGGGAAACTGCTGCTTGCCGCCCTGTGCGAACGGCTGGTAAACGAAGGACGTTTTCCGCTGGAAAAAAAACGAAAAATCAATTAGCAAAACGATTGAGCCTGTGGAGAGAGTTGTATATTACTCAAACCCTGATAACCGTGGCTCTCATTTACTCACTGGGCCGGATCAGTTTGGTGGAAGATATACAAAAATTGCCTGCGCTCTGTGCTGATTCAATGCGTAAAAGAATCCCCCGACTCTGTGTTTTTAGCTCCGCTTAAGTAAACGCCTATGGGGTATGCCCCCACTTCACATAACATACGCTATGTACAATGTGCCCTAAACGTTGTTTAAAAATTATAATATTGACAAAATAATTCAAATAATGGATTATATTAATGATAGGCACACAAGGGGAATAGGTATGAAAAAATTTGCGTTACTATTGGTGAGCTTGCTCTGTTTGCCCGCCTTGGGGTTTTCCCAAGAGGTATCTAGCCGTGGCATGATGATAAGCGCTTCATCGGAACTTGCGCCGGGCAGCCGGGCCTCCTATGAGGCAAAGCATCTTGTTGATAAAACAGACCGCTCATGGGCTGAAGGGGCTCTGGGTAATGGGGTTGGGGAATACTTTGAGCTTGAATGGAAGTCTCCCGTTACCATAGCGGGCTTTGTGCTGCGGAACGGATACGGTAATCTTGATTATTATGCCCAGAATAACCGGGTCAAATCATTCCAAGTTTTCTTTGACGGGCGCGATCCTGAAACTATCGCCGTTAAAGACTCCTGGGATGCTGAACAGTACCTCTTTAGCAAAACTAGTACCTGTACCAAGGTCCGCTTCGTTATACAAGACGTGTATCCGGGGAGCCAATACAATGACACCTGTATTGCCGAAGTAGCCCTGCTTTCAGGGGTTCTTAGTGACGAGGAAGTAAAATACAGGTTTGTTATCGGTTACACCTATTCATTCGGCCAGCCTGCTCGAATGAGAGAAATCTTGAATGTTAATGATTATAGGCCATTTGGCAGTTATGTTACGGCAGAGCTGCAAGGTACGGCATCGTTAAAACTGACCGCGAATTTGCCGCGCATAGACGGCGCAACCGCTTTGTATCCGGTATATGCCGCGTTTGTGCAAGCCGTGTATCCGCGGAGGCCGCTTGGGAATGATTCTTTTTATAACCCGCATGCTTTTGCTTATCGGGCAGGGGTGCCGGCTGCGAGTATTGTTCTATGCAGCAGGACCGCCGGGGCGTATGAAAACCTTATTGCGGGAAATACGGATATTATTTTTTGCTACGTGCCTTCCCGGGCGGAAATAGCGCAGGCGGCGGAAAAGGGGCTGCGTTTTAAGCTTACCCCTATCGGCAGGGATGCCTTTGTCTTTTTTGTCAACCGCAATAATCCTGTCACCGGCTTAACCCTGCGGCAGGTACGGGATATTTATTCCGGCAAAACACGTAACTGGAAAAGCATTACCGGGAAGGATGAACCGGTTATTGCCTACCAGAGGCCGGAGGGGAGCGGGAGTCAGAGCGTCCTGCAATCGGTCATGGGGAGTGAACCCATTATTGACCCCATGCGGGAATTTGTCGTAGAGGAAATGGGCCCTGCGGTAGATCAGGTAGCCGAATATTACAATTATCAAAGCGCCATTGGGTATACTTTTTTATATTACGTTACCCGGATGCATAATAACCCCGACATAAAACTGTTACCCATCAACGGCATAGCCCCCTCCAAAGAAACCATACAAAGCCGCAGCTATCCCCTTGTTAAGGATATATATGCCATCACCATTGAAGGGCGGGAAACCGAAAACACCCGGCAGTTTATACAATGGATGCTTGGCGAGCAGGGGCAGTACCTGGTGGAAAAGACGGGGTATGTGCGGAATTAAAAGGAGAATAAAAATAATGGGGTACGCCCCCACTTCACATAACATACGCTATGTGCTGTGTGCCCAGAATCAGCGTATTATTGACGCATCGGACCTTTCCGGATATCGTAGAATTAGGTGGACAAAAAAACAGCCGCTAAAACAAGTGGTCCCAAAAAGAAAAAGCGATCCCGGAAAAAATCTAAAAAGCTAACTACAAAGGACCGCGCTCCTATTCTTTTTTGCGCCATCGCACTGATAGTCCTTTCGGTCCTTGTCTCAATAACCCTGGTCCTTACCCGTCCGCCTTCTTCTGTTGTAACCGAAACACCGGTTGCCCCGCTTGAACCGGTTCCGGAGCCGACTGCGTCCTCTCCGGCAGCAAAGCCCGATGGTCCTGCGGCCCTTGTTCCAACGGTTCCGTCTCCTGCAAAACCCGCTCCATCCCCCGTTACCGGGACCAGGTCGGCGGCTCAGCCGCCCCAACAGCCCAAACCGGTTCTGCACCGAACTCTTGTGTTTGTGATAGACGATGCGGGGAACAATCTCCGCGAGCTGGAGCCCTTCCTCCGTTTTCCGGGGCTGCTGACCATCGCGGTGCTGCCGGGGCTGCCCAATTCTGCAGAGGCTGCTCGGCGTATCCGGGCCGCCGGTAAGGAGGTTTTTCTTCATCAGCCCATGGAGGCGGTGGGGGGGCAGGATCCGGGGCCGGGGGCAATCTATATGGGGATGAGCGCCGATGAGGTCCGGGAAGTATTGGCGCGGAATTTGGCTGAAATCGGCCCGGTGGCGGGTATGAATAACCATCAGGGCTCACGGGTCACCATGGATTTGGAAATGATGGAGACGGTGCTTGCCCTTTGCCGCGAAAATGGCATATATTTTTTAGATTCGAGAACAATTGCCGATACGGCGGCGCCTGCGGCCGCAAAACGCCTGGGAATAAAGATTGGGGAGCGGGACGTGTTTTTAGACAACATTCAGGAAAAGGCATCCATGATTCAGTATGTGGGTGAGGGTCTTCAAAAAGCCCAGCGAACCGGGTCCGCCGTAATGATTGGCCACACTTGGTCAAACGAATTGGCGGCGACTCTGGAGGAGCTGTACCCGGAGTTGATAGAGCAGGGGTACTCGCTCTCCACCATTTCTCGTTTTATGATGGGGCTCGACGGTGAAGATTCTTGGGATTGAATCTTCATGCGATGAATGTGCGGCGGCGGTGGTGGAAGATGGGACGCGGGTCTTGTCCAACGTGGTTGCAACCCAGATTCCCTTTCATGCCATGTATAACGGGGTAGTCCCCGAAATCGCCAGCCGCAAACACACCGAGTGGATCTACGGCGTGGTAAAGGAAGCCCTAGACAAGGCCGGTATCGGTCCCGAGGGGGTCGATGGGGTGGCTGTGACCGCCCATCCGGGGCTTCTGGGCTCCCTGCTGGTTGGCCTGAGCTTTGCCAAGGCCTTTGCCTGGGCTCGTGACCTCCCCTTTATCGCGGTAAATCACATGCTGGCCCACCTCTATGCATCCCGGCTGCTCAGCGACAGTCCGGAACTTACAATATCTGTCCTTGTGGACAGGGAGGAAGTTTTATATCCCTTTTTGGGGCTCCTCGTCTCCGGAGGGCACAGTATTGTCTGCCGGGTGGATAATTTTGATGACATCACGGTTCTGGGGACCACCATCGACGACGCCGTGGGTGAAGCCTTCGACAAGGTTTCCAAACATTATGGTTTTGGTTATCCCGGCGGGGCGGTGATCGACAAACTTGCCCAGTCCGGGAACAGCGAAGCCTTTCGTTTCCCCATGCCCAAGCTGGATAAGGGGGAACATCATTACGATTTTTCCTATTCGGGGCTAAAAACGGCGGTGATCAATCAGCTTGAACAGTTCAGGGTAAAAGGCAAGTTGACACAGCCAAACTCCACGGCTGGTTCTGCGGATATTACCCGGAGCGAAGGGGCTGACATTGCCGCTTCTTTTCAAAAAACCGCAGTAGAAATCCTTCTCCGCAGTCTCTTTCGGGCCGCTGAGGACACGGGACTTAAGACCATCGTCGCCGGGGGCGGGGTGGCCGCCAATTCATACCTCCGATCAAGGCTTGCCGGACAGAAAGAACTCCGCTGCATCTTCCCCCCCCTGGATCTCTGCGGCGATAACGGCGCCATGATCGCCGGCATCGGTTATCAGTATCTGGTCCGGGGTGAACGGTCCCCCCTTAACGTCACCGCCTCCGCCCGGGTAGGGGGCTTCAAACGCCGCTACCCATAGGATAGCGGACTATCCAGGGGATCTACCGTTTGTTTTTTCAATCTTTGTTATCGTATAAGATGCGCCGCGCTGGATAATCATTTCAGACTCTCTTCCAAAATGGCTTTGCTTACTAATACCGTCCCAACCTGAACCGCCTCCACGTCCATACGCCGAAAAAGGCTCGGCATACATCATCTGCGTCCCTTTGGGAGCGTAGATGTCCATAATTACATCGCCACTAAATCCTTTACCTTTACTAACCGCCGTTGACTGGAAAGAATAGAAACGATTTTTGTGTCCAACAAACTCGCCAGCGAAACGTCAAACGTCTACAAAAATATGGCAGACTGGGTAGACAAACAAATCAGCAAGCTCGTGCTTGGGCAAACCATGACCACCGATAACGGCGCTTCCCTCGCGCAAAGCAAAACCCACGAGGAAGTGCGGCAGGATATTGCCGACAACGATGTTATGCAAATTGTCGATACGTTCAACGCCGCGCTGGTCGTGCCGTACATCACGCTCAATTTCGGTGAGCAAGCGGAATACCCGAAAATTGATTTATTCAAACCTGACGAAAAAAACATCGAGCAGATTATTAGCGCGGTAGAAAAACTGGGGCCCCAAGGTTTGAAAGTGAAAGCAGACGAACTGCGCTCGCTCATCGGGCTGTCAAATCCCGAAGCCGATGATGAGGTGATAGGCGGACGCCCGGCATACACGCCACCTGAGAACGATAGCGCAAAAGTGGATGACGAAGCGGCGGCAAAAAACGTAGCGCTCAACGCCGAACAGGAAGGCGCGGATGCGGTGGACGCGCTAATTGATGAAAGCGGCTACATCGAAATATCCGATGACATCGCGACGGTGATTGAAAAGGCGGCGGCGGATTCTACCGATTTCGTTTCGTTTCAAAAAGAATTACAAAAGCTGGTAACTGGCTGGGCACCTGATAAAATCGCCGAGTGCATCGCCGTTGCTACGTTCAAAGCGCACGCCAAAGGCGCGGCGGATTTTTCGGAGGAGTAGGAATTGCCCGATATCATACCTAAAGTCGCACTTGATTATCGTTGAAGTAATATCGCGTATGAATAATTATCACCAACTATATTTATGTAGACTAATAACCTATAGTATTTATATAAATTCTCAATTCTTCCCTTCCTAAAGGTTCCCTCAAACCCCTTGTCCCTCTTTCTATGCCGTTTTTGCGGTTAAAAATTCATTGTTTTAAAACTAATTTTTAATCTTAATGCTACCCTCTAAAAAATTTGGGGAAAGAAGGATAAGCAGGAATGACAAACAAGTCTAAAAGAGCGGTCAGTGCAATGTCAGACGATGAATTTGACGCAAAGTTTCCCAATGAAAAAGCCGCTGTAGACTGGTTTATTGATATTCGCTACAAAGGCAATCTAACCTGCCCTCGCTGTGGAGAAATAATTAGTATTTACCGGGAAAGAGCAAGGCTCAAGGTCTTTCAAACAGCAATTCTCATTTTAGCCGCGTTGAGGTCCGTTGAGGACGACGGCAATGAAAGTGTCCCAGTCATCAAAAAGGAAATACTCAAGGACAACCCTGAGTTTGTTAAAAAACTCATCCCTCCGGCCG
>BNUT01000149.1 GCA_025997555.1 Spirochaetia bacterium | reverse complement strand
GCTGACGGAAGCGGAAAAACGTTTTAAGGAAGCGGGAGCCCGCCGGGTTCTCCGGCTCATGGTTGCGGGCCCCTTTCATTCCCCTCTGATGGCCGAGGCTGCGGAAAAATTCCGCCCGGTTCTGGAGGCAGCGATTTTTCATGATCCCGCCATTCCCCTCTTTTCCAACGTAACCGGAAAAAGGATCGGCTCCGGGGAGGAAGCGAAGAAGCTTGCCCCGGAACAGATCACGAGCCCGGTACGCTGGATTGCGGAAGAGCAGGCATTGAATGATCTGGAAAGTTTTGACGCAGTTCTGGAAACCGGACCGGGAAAGGCATTGCAGGGGTTCTGGAGGGATTTTGGAAGTACACAGCCCGTATATCCCGCCGGTACAATAGAAGATATTAAAAATTTGGAAGGCGCTCAATGATTTTGAATAACAAAAAAGCCCTGGTTACCGGGGCTTCCCGTGGGATTGGCCGGGCCATTACGGATCGTTTCCTCGCCGAGGGGGCGGAAGTTTGGGGTTTAGGGACGAAGGAGCCGGAAGATTTGCAGGATCGAATCACCGGAGTCGGCGGAAAGCTGCACTGGATCAGCGCAGATTTAGGGAAACTGGACGGCGTGGAAGGGGTTATCGAAGAGGCCCTCAAGGGTTCCGGGGGTTTTGACATACTGGTAAACAATGCGGGGCTTACCCGCGACGGCCTTTCCTTCAGGATGAGTCTGGAGGACTTTCAGAAAGTGCTGGATGTGAATCTGACCGCATCCTTCCTTATCGCCCGTACTGTGGCCCGTGAAATGATCCGCAAGCGGCAGGGCTCGATCATCAATATGTCCAGCGTGGTGGGTGTCCACGGGAACGGTGGACAGGCCAACTATGCGGCAAGCAAGGCGGGGCTTATCGGTCTTACCAAGAGCCTGGCCCGGGAAGTTGCGGGCCGAGGGGTGCGGGTCAACGCAATCGCGCCGGGCTTCATTGCCTCGGACATGACTGCTGCCATGCCGGCAGCGGCCAGGGACGGGATGCTGGGACTGATTCCCCTTAAACGGGCGGGGAAAGCGGAGGACATCGCCGAGACAGCTCTGTTCCTTGCGTCAGATGGATCAGCCTATATTACCGGACAGGTGATCGCCGTAGACGGCGGAATGTTCATTTAATTTTGCAGAGGAGCTTTGATGAAAACCAAGGTGGTTATTACCGGGATGGGGGTCATTTCTCCCATTGGGAATAATGTAGAAGAATTCAGGGATGCGCTTATTGCGGGGAAAAGCGGGATCGGGAAGATTGCCCAGTTTGACACGACCGGGTTTGATGTGACCATTGCGGGGGAGGTCAAGGATTTTGATCCCGGCCGCTGGATCGAAAAAAAGGATGCCCGCAAGATGGCCCGGTTCACCCAGTTTGCCGTAGCCGCCGCAGCCCAGGCTCTGGAACAGGCGGATTTGCTTGAGACGATACAAATCGAAAACGAAGGCGGGCAAAAAAAGCGGGTTAAAGGAAATGCCGAGCGGACCGGAGTAGTTCTGGGCAACGGGATCGGCGGTTTCGAGATCGTCAGCGAATCTTTCCGTAAGCTCCATGACAGTGGTCCCAAGCGGATGCTCCCCTTGACGGTGCCCACCATGATCAGCAACGAGGCGGCGGGAAATATCTCCATGGTCTTTGGGACCAAGGGCCCCGCCTTAACGCAGGTAACGGCCTGCGCTTCCGGGGCGGACGCCCTGGGCCAGGCTTTGGACCTTATCCGCTCCGGCCGCTGCGATGTGGTCATTTCCGGCGGGACCGAGGCCTGCATCACGCCCTTTGCCGTCGGCGGCTTTCAGATGCTTAAGGCCCTCTCCACCAAACGTTGCGATAACCCGGAACAGGCGTCCCGACCCTTCGATGTTGACCGTGACGGCTTTGTATTAGGAGAAGCCGCCGGAGTCCTCGTTCTGGAAAGCGAGGAACACGCAAAAAAACGCGGCGCAAAGATTCTTGCCGAGTTCGTCGGTTACGGCGGCACCGCCGATGCCTATCACATCACTTCCCCGGACCCCTCAGGCGAGGGAGGCGGCAGGGCCATCAAGCTTGCCCTGGAAGACGCAGGGCTCAAGCCTGAGGACTTGCAGTACTACAACGCCCACGGCACTTCCACGGAAATCAACGATGTCACCGAAACGAAGATGATCAAGTACGCCTTTGGGGACCACGCCCGGAAACTCAAAATCTCCAGCACCAAAAGCATGACCGGCCATTGCGTCGCGGGCGGCGGCGGCATCGAAGCCATCGCCTGTATTCTGGCAATTCGGGACGGTTTCTTCCCCCCCACCATCAACCTGGACAATCCCGATCCGGAATGTGATCTGGATTATGTGCCAAACAAGGTCCAGTATGGGGAGGTAAGGGCCGCTGCTTCGGGGAACCTCGGCTTCGGCGGACATAACGGGGTTGTGGTGTTCAGGAAATATTAACCACAGAGGAAGGAATTGAAATGAGTGAAATAGAAAAATTGCTGCCCCACCGGGCGCCGTTTTTGTTTGTTGATGAGATTGTCAGTACGGATAAGGATACGATTATCGCCAAACATGTGTTTACCGAGAATGAATTTTTCTTTGCGGGGCATTTTCCCGAATATCCGGTGGTGCCCGGCGTTATCCTGATTGAAACCATGGCGCAGTCAGGCGGGGCGGGGTTGAAAAAGTCCGGTGCGTTGGGAACGCTTGGAGAAAAGGCCCTGTTTTTTCTTGCTTCGGTGGACAAAGTAAAGTTCCGCCGCCAGGTGCGGCCCGGTGAAGAGGTTCGGTCAGAGATTACCAACCTGCGCGTTTCGGCGAAGATGATCAAACAGTCCGGCAAGGCCTACGTTGGCAATGAATTGGCCGCAGAGGCGGAATGGCTGTGCTTGGTGGGGAGCCCGTAAACAGGTTACCGGGTGACAGGATTTGTCTGCGGTCATATCCTGTCCGCAAGGAAGGCCGGTAGAATTGCAGTTCCCCGGTTCCACTAGAAGTCGCAGAATATAGATCATTTTCATCAGAATAGCAAACCTCTGCCGGTCGGTTTTATGCTTGACAGGGAAGAATTTCGCTATATACTATAAAAAAGGGGAGTATTATATGAAAAAAACGGGTTCTGAGGGCAAAAAAGGTGCTATCGCCGCAGGCGTCATGGTACTGGCGGCGGTTTTGGCGGCGGCGATTTTGTTTGTCGGCTGCGAAAAGAAGAAAGCCGCCGGCGGGGATATCGAGTTTTCGGCAGTGGGGGAGTATCCGGTAACGAAAACGAAGCTGTCAATGACGATGTTCGCGATGAGCGCACCGAATGTGATCGATATGCAGACGAATGATTTTACGAAGTATCTTGAAGATAAAACAAACATCCACTGGGACTTTGTGACGGCGCCGAATGAATCTTCGACGGAGAAGATCAATCTGCTGCTGTCGAGCAACGATTATCCCGATGCCTTTATGTTTAATACGCCGAATGTGAGCACCTACGGGATGAAGGAGCATATCCTTATTCCGCTGGAAGATTTGATACCCCAGTATATGCCGAACTATTGGGCGTTTATGCAGGCCAATCCGGGGCTCTGGGCGCAGCAGCGGCAGGCGGACGGCCATATTTACGCGGTGGCGTCGTTTAACGAGTGTTACCACTGCCTCTTTTTCAATAAAATGTGGGTCAATACGGAGTGGCTTGACAAGATTGGGCTGGGCTGGCCGCAAACCACCGAAGAGTTAAAGGCGGTGTGCAAGAAATTCCTTGAGCTAAATCCAAACGGAATAGCGATCACCGGCTCGACGACGGGCTGGGGGGAACAGTTTACCGATTTTCTCCTGGGTTCCTTTATTACGAACCCCGGCAGCCGCAGCTTCCGCGACAAACTTTTGGTTTCCCCGTCCGGGCAGATTGTGACGGCGGCGAATCAGAAGGAGTACCGCGAGTTCCTCCGCTTTATGAACGATCTCTACAAGATGGGGGCGATTTATGACGGCGGCTTTACGCAGAACCCCGACCAGTTGCGCGCGCTGGTGAATCAGCCGGGGGCGCCGGTTCTCTTCTTCGCATCAGGGGCGAACGTGAATCAGATTGATGCCGATGTCAACCCCGATCTTTACCGTCAGTACCGGGTAACGCCTCCGTTTGCCGGTCCCGACGGGACGCGTATCGCTACGGAGTTTAAGTACAACGATCTTCAGGAAAACAAGCTCGTCATCACCGACAAGGCAAAGTACCCTGAGGCGATTCTCCGCTGGGCCGATCACTTTTACACGCTCCAGGGCTATCTGGAGTATCAGTATGGGGCAAATCTTGACGGAAAGGACTTTGTGCTGAATCCGGCGGGCGAAGCGGGACTGAACGGGCGTCCGGCCCTGTTCCGCGTTATTAACCAGTATACGGCGGAACCGCAGAACCACGATTGGCAGGACGTTGGGCTTATCTATGCAACGGCGGACATCCGCCTGGGCGAATCGACAAATCAGGACATCGACATCTTCTCCAGCGCGGGTCTCGAAAAACTGCTCTATGTGGAGACGGCGGAAAAGTGCGAACCCTATGCGCAAAAGCCCGGTCAGTTCGACGTTATCCCCAACAGGCTGAAGCTGACGGCGGATGAGGCGAACTCGGTGGCGACGGTTGCCGTTGAGCTTGCCAAGTACATTGACGAGAACACGGTGGCCTTTATTCAGGGGCGGCGGAATATTGATACGGAGTGGGATGCCTATCTTGCGGGCTTTGACCGTATCGGTTTACCGGACTATCTGAAGGTGTTTCAGGCGGCGTGGGACCGGTCGCAGGGGAAATAGATTCGGAGGCTTTGCATGGGACCCGCCAGAAAAGACAAGCTCATAACGCGCTTATTTTCCCAAAAGGGCGGAAATAGCTGGCAGTTTTGGGTGATAAGCGCGTTGCCCCTTTTGTGGCTGCTGGTGTTTTGTTATGCGCCGATGGGCGGGCTCCTCATGGCGTTTAAGGACTACAGCCCGCGGCGGGGGATTTGGAACAGTGAGTGGGTCGGGCTCAAATGGTTTGAGCAGTTTTTGACGACGCCCTCCGGGGTAACGGTGATCATCAACACATTGCGGCTGGGGGTCTACAGCCTTATAGCCGGTTTCCCCATCCCGATTCTCCTTGCAGTCGGCCTCAACGAGATTCGGTCCCTCGCCTTTAAAAAGACCGTGCAGATGATAACCTATGCGCCCTATTTTATTTCGACGGTAGTGCTGGTTGGAATGCTCATGCAGTTGACCGACCTCCGTATCGGTGTCTTTAATCGGATCCTCGTACTGGCAGGGGGCTCTCCGGTGAACTTCTTCGGTGACGCGGGCATTTTCCCCCACCTCTATGTGTGGAGCGGCATCTGGCAGACGATGGGGTATTCTTCCATTATATACATCGCGGCTCTTTCCGGAGTCGATAAGGAATTGCAGGAGGCGGCACTGGTGGACGGTGTTTCGCGGCTCCAGCGGATTTGGCACGTTGATCTTGCCTGTATACGCCCGACTATAGTCATCCTTTTAATCTTCAGCTTTGGGTCGATCATGAGCATCGGCTTTGAAAAGGCCTACCTCATGCAGAACCCGATAAATATGTCAACGGCGGAGGTGATTTCGACCTTTGTGTACAAGGTGGGCCTTCAGAACGCGAATTACAGTTTTTCGACTGCCGCCGGTCTTTTTAACTCCGTCATCGCGTTTGTGCTGATGGTAATAGTCAACCAGCTTTCCAAAAAGCTGACCGACACAAGCGTGTGGTAGGAGGCAGCTTACGCGTATCAGAGATACCGCCGGGGATCGGCTCTTTATCGGTTTTGTTTACCTTGTTCTCACCCTTATCCTGATAGTTGTCATTTTCCCCCTCATCTATATCGTTGCCGCCTCTTTTTCCGATCCCCAGGCGGTAATGAAGGGTGATGTGTGGCTCTGGCCTGTGCGGCCCACCCTGCGGGGCTACAACGCCGTCTTCAAAAACCCCAAGATAATGACCGGTTTCGCCAACTCTTTTTTCTATATGATTGTCGGAACGACAGTAAACCTGGTGATGACGATGCTGGCAGCATTTCCCCTCACCCGCCGTGAGTTTCGCGGACGGAACATCATATCGGTCCTGATGGTTTTTACGATGTATTTTTCAGGCGGCATGGTGCCCACCTACATTGTTGTCAAAAAACTCATGCTGGTGGATACCCGCGCCGCAATGATCATCCCCATCGCCCTGGGCGTCTGGAACGTCATCCTCTGCCGCACGTACATACAATCGACTATCCCCGACACGCTCTACGAAGCCGCCAAAATCGACGGCTGCTCCCCATTTCTCTTTCTTATAAAAATCGTCTTCCCCTTAAGCGCCCCCATACTCGCCGTTCTCGCCCTCTACTACGGCGTCGGCCACTGGAATGCCTACTTCAACGCGCTGCTCTACCTCAACAAAACCGAACTCGCTCCCCTCCAGATCGTCCTGCGCGAAATACTCGTCTTGAGCAAAATTGACCCCGTGATGATAGCGGATGCCCGCGAGCTTGCAGCAAAACAGGGACTCGCCGACCTCGTCAAGTACGCCGTCATCGTTGTTGCCTCCGTACCGGTCATGCTGATATACCCCTTCGTGCAGAAATACTTTGTGAAAGGCGTAATGATTGGAGCCATAAAAGGATAGGGGAACTCAACCCATGAAGATTTTCAAGGTCTCCGTTAGT
>BNUT01000148.1 GCA_025997555.1 Spirochaetia bacterium | reverse complement strand
AGCATCCTGAATTCAAAACTCAAGATCCGGTCGTTTTACCGCACGGCCATATTTATTCCCTGTGTCATGTCCCTGGTTTCCTATTCCGTATTGTTCAAGATGATGTTTGCCACCAACGGCATTATCAATAATTTTCTTATGTGGGGTCATCTGGTTAAGGAACCCATATTTTTTATCAACGACCCCTTCTGGGCGCGGGTGGTAATCATGATTGCCATGACATGGCGCTGGACGGGGTACAATATGATGTTCTACCTTGCGGCGATGCAGAACATTCCCTTTGAAACCTACGAAGCCGCCCATGTTGACGGGGCCGGTCCGGTTGCCATTTTTTTCCGCATTACCCTGCCCCAGCTTAAACCCATCATTCTCTTAACCATGATAATGACTACCAACGGCAATCTACAGCTCTTTGATGAGCCAATGAATTTGACCGGCGGCGGCCCTGCGGAGATGACCACCACCATGTCCCAGTATATTTACAATAGCGCCTTTGTGTATTCCCCCGCCTTCGGCTATTCGGTAATGATGTCCTATGTCATTGTAATAATGGTAGCCCTTCTCGCCTTTATTCAATTCAAAGTGGTAAAGGATGATTAATTATGAAGTCTGATATTAGTGCCAGGTCTATAATCATTCGGAAAAATATAGCCGCCGTTTTTAAGCATGCGTTCCTTTTGGCGGTATCCCTGATAAGCATTTTCCCTTTTTTCTGGATGATCATCGGCGCCACCAATGATTCAAAGGAAATAACCAAGGGGGTTTTAATTCCGGGAACCAACTTCCTGAGAAACCTTGCGGGGCTCCAGCAGACGGGGAATATTTTTCATTCGATTCTTAATACCGCAATTATTACCTTCTTTCAGGTAGCCCTTGCCCTGTTAATCTGTTCCATGGCGGGCTACGGATTTGACAAATATCCAAACAAAATACGGGAACGCCTCTTCAGCCTTTTTCTGCTGACCATGTTGATCCCCTTTGCTGCCATAATGATCCCTCTTTTCACCATGATGAGCGGCATTAATCTTATTGACACAAAGTTAAGCGTCATAATTGTATCCCTTTCCAATACCTTTTTAATTTTCTTTTTCCGCCAGAGTTTTAAATCCTTCCCCATGGAAATAGTTGAAGCGGCCCGTATTGACGGTTCCGGGGAATTCTACATTTATTTCCGTATTGTGGTCCCCGCCATGCGGGCAACCTTTGCCGCAGCCCTTATCTATGCTTTTATGAAAGAATGGAATAACTATCAGTGGCCCCTTTTAACATTGCAGTCTTCCTCAAGCAGGACATTAACCTTGTTTATTTCCAACATATCATCCGCCTATTATGTTGATTACGGGCAGATCATGGCCGCTGTTTTGATAGCGACTATTCCAACCATTATCATTTTCATGACCATGCAGAAACAATTTGTCGCCGGAATCATCGGATCGGTTAAAGGATAAAATGATGGACTATCATCTTGACGCAAAGGGCGTAAGCAACAGCATATATCCCTGCCCCGTTGAATACACCGCAACGGACCCTGCGGGGAACCGGATCGATTTTACCAATTATTATATGCGCTATAACGGGAAGCCCTATTATGCGATTTCCGGCGAAATGCATTTTTCACGCATAGAAGCACGGTTTTTGGAAGATGAAATCATCAAGATGAAGATGGCCGGAATTACCATGATTTCCACCTATCTTTTCTGGATACACCACGAAGAAATAAAGGGCAGCTTTGACTGGAGCGGCAATAAAAATTTGCGGGAATTCCTGCGCTTATGCAAGAAGCAAAACATTTTTGTGCTCCTCCGGGTTGGGCCCTTTTCCCACGGGGAATGCCGGAACGGCGGCTTTCCCGACTGGCTCTTCGGGGTTCCCTTTGACATCAGGAGCAACGATGAGGAATATCTTTTTTATGTAAAAAGATATTTTGACGAAATCGGGAAGCAGGTTAAGGGCTATATGTTCAAAGACGGCGGCCCCGTTGTCAGCGTACAGCTTGAGAATGAATATGAACACGCTTCTTCGCCCTGGGAGCCCACCACGGAAAATTCAGGAGAATGGACCCCCAGCGGCAACGATGGGCCTTCCCATTTTAAAAAATTAAAGGAACTGGCCCTGGATGCCGGCTTAACCGCCCCGCTTTACAGCACTACTGCATGGGGCGGCGCCTGCGCTCCGGTTGAAGAGGTGATGCCCCTGTGGGGGGGCTATCCTTTCTGGCCCTGGATATTTTACGGAGATGATATCAAGGAACATCCTGCTACAACGGAATTTATTTACAAGGATTTTCATAATAACAGCGCTCCTAAGTATTACAATTTTGATCCCCTATATCCGCCTGAGGATTTTCCCTTTATCTGCTGCGAAATGGGCGGAGGCATGGCCTGTTTTTACCGTTACCGTTTCAAGCTGCCATGGGTAAGCGTGGAAGCTCTGGCAAATATCAAAGCCGCAAGCGGCTGTAATTTTCTTGGTTACTATATGTACCACGGCGGAACAAACCCAAAGGGCGTCAAGGTTCCCTATCTTAATGAATGTGCCCTGCCCAAGGTTTCCTATGATTATCAGGCCGCAATCGGCGAATACGGGCAGATACGGGAATCTTTTAAACGCAGCAAGCTGCTCCATTATTTTTACAAGGATTTTGAGGATGTCTTTTGTGACACAAAAACTGTATTACCCGCCGGGGCTGAGCTCTTAAAACCGGAGGATACCGAAACCCTGCGTTACGCTGCCCGTATTAATAATGGCGCGGGTTTTCTTTTTCTGAATAACTATCAGGATCATATCGAAACAAAAGCAAAAAATGATTTTTCTGTAACCGTTGATCTTTCAGATGGAATTATCAGGCTGCCCCAGGAAGGATCGCTCAGCCTTGAAAAGGACGCCACCGCCGTTCTGCCCTTGAACCAGAATCTGGACGGTGTCCCGATACGGTATGCCACGGTCCAGCCCATAACACGGCTGCAAAACGGAGATGAAATCTGGTATTTCTTTTACCGCATTAAGGGAATGAGGGCGGAAATCTGTGCCGGGGAAAATGGGATTATTCAGTTTAATGATGATACAACCCAAAAGGCCGTGATCAATGGGAAAGACGGGAAGAAAATAAACCTCTGTGTTTTAAGCGAAAAGGACAGCCTGCGTTTCTGGAGAATCAAAAGTCCCGGCGGCGATTCGGCTTTTTTGTGTGATCAAACTTTATTGGATGATGCCGGTAATCTGCGTATAGAGAGCATCGGTTGCGAGAGTGGGGAAATTGCCGTTTTTCCAGTCAGAGAAAATATCACCGTCAATGACACCCTGTACAAGGCAAAGAGTAACGATAGCATCTTTTCTTATTTTGATATTGTTTACGGTAAAAACATGGTCGCCCTTTCCTGGGAGGATGCAAGCTCAAAGGCAAAGGACACGGACGGGGTTTTGCGCCGGCCGGTTATCGGCAGCCCCATTACCTCAACAAAGGTAGTCAATGCCCGTGCAAAAATAAAGATCGAGCCCGCTTCCTTTGATGGTTGTAAACAGGTTCTTCTGCGGCTTAATTATGCGGGGGATATCGGCTATGCCTATACAGACACCGAGCTTATCAGCGATAATTTCTGTAACGGCGGCACTTGGGAGTTCGGCCTTAAGGCATATCAGGCGGAGGTTCTTGAAAAGGGCATACACATCTATGTTTCCCCCCCGCAAAAAGGGCGGCAAAATTCGCAGCGATTCGGAAATGGCTGCCCGGTTTGCGGTATACGATGAATCCTTTGCGGAAATTTCAGATATAAGCGCGGTCCCGGTCTTTGACTGCCGGATCAAGATATGATGCACCGTAAGACACCGACATTGAGGAGCAAGGCGTTATGAAAATTAAACAATTAGAACTATTCAAGGTTCCCCCCCGCTGGCTTTTTTTGAAAATTACCACCGATGACGGGTTATCCGGCTGGGGAGAACCGGTGGTGGAAGGCCATGCGGACACCGTACAGGCCTGCGTGGAGGAATTAAAGGATTATGTAATCGGCAAGGACCCGATGCGCATTGAGGATATTTGGCAGGTCCTCTACCGCTGCGGTTTTTATCGCGGCGGTCCGGTGCTTACATCGGCCATTTCCGGGATTGAACAGGCGCTCTGGGATATAAAAGGTAAGTATTACAACGCCCCGGTATATGATCTTCTGGGCGGTGCATGCCGGGATCGGATAAAAATATATTCCTGGATTGGCGGGGACCGCCCTTCCGATGTTGCCAGGGCGGCTCAGGAGAAAAAAAATATCGGATTCAGCGCGGTAAAAATGAACGCAACAGAGGAACTAAACTATATTGATGATTTCAGCAAGGTCGAGGAAACGGTGAACCGGGTAGCCGCCGTCAGGGAAGCCTGCGGGACTGACTTCGGCATTGCCGTTGATTTTCACGGGCGGGTTCACAAGCCCATGGCGAAAGTTTTGGCAAAGGAGCTGGACCCCTATCATCTGATGTTTATAGAAGAACCGGTGCTCAGCGAAAATTATGAGGCCTTTAAGGAAATTGCCGCCTATACCTCGGCGCCCATAGCCACCGGCGAACGGCTTTATACCCGTTGGGATTTTAAGAAAATATTTGAGCAGGGAACCGTGAATATCATACAGCCCGATCTTTCCCATGCGGGGGGTATTCTCGAATGCCGGAAGATTGCCGCCATGGCGGAAGCCTATGATGTGGCGGTTGCGCCCCATTGTCCGCTGGGACCCATCGCGCTGGCCGCTTTTGTCTGCAATTGGACGCCTGCACGCCGAATGCGATAATTCAGGAACAAAGCCTGGGTATACACTACAACAAGGGTAACGATCTGATGGACTATGTTACCGATAAAAATGTTTTCAATTACAGTGAAGGGTACGTGCCGGTTTCCTTTGCCCCCGGCCTGGGGATTGAAGTTGACGAAGCGATGGTCCGGGAAAAAGCAAAGACCGGGCATCATTGGAAAAACGATGTCTGGCGTAACGCCGACGGCACCCCGGCCGAATGGTAAACCAATTGAAAGAATACCTGCTGATCATCGACGGCGGAACAACAAAAACCAGTTTTACCCTTCTGGAACACGGCGATGTTTGTGCCCAAAGAACCTGCAAGGTAGGCGCTTCGGCATCCAGCGAAAGCGGCAAAAATGAATCGCTTGCGGAAGCCGTAAAAAGTGAGATTGCCAATCTTGAAGCCGAATACAACGGTGTTATTATCGATATCTATGCTGCCGGAATGATAACATCAAATGCGGGGTTAAAGGAAATTCCCCATATCACCGCTCCGGTTTCTTTTGAAACCCTTGCCGCCTCGGTGGTAAATTTCAGGCTTGATGAAGTCACCCGGAACGGACAATTCCATTTTGTTCCGGGTATAAAATTTCTCAACCAAGGTGATTGCGGATATGACATGATGCGGGGTGAAGAGGTAGAAATATTCGGCGCCCTTAATCGTATTGATAAAAACAAAACCATTAATTTTATCCACTTTGGCTCCCATAATAAAATTATCCGTTATGAAAATGCCGCAATCACCAATGCTATTACGACCATCAGCGGCGAATTGCTTTCCGCCATAAGCAGCGATACGATACTGAAAAATTCCATAGCCGATATCGACAATGGTTTTGTTATGGATATGGATTATGTGCGAAAGGGATATATGACGGCCAAAAAAAACGGTATCGGCGGCTCTCTTTTTAAAGTACGGATAGGCCACATTATGGAAAACTATTCCGGCAATATGGCCCTTTCATTTGTTTTTGGTATATTGCTTTATGATGATATTTTTGCCTTTATGCCCCTGTTACAGCAAAACTGCGATCTTCTGGTATTGTACGGGCGGGACAGTTTTATCAACGCCTTCCGGGCCGTTTTTGACTGTTTTGAAGAAGGCACGGCCCTGAAAAAAAAATTAATCACTATCCCCTTTGACGAAAGCAAAAATCTCAGCTTAAAGGGTATTCTGCGGATACATGAAAACGGAGGCCGTCTATGACAGAAAAAATTCTGGAAGAAACCGGAGTAATTGCCATTATCCGGAATGTTACGGGGGACGATGTATCCCGCCTTGCGGAGGCGCTTTTCCGGGGCGGCATAGGCCTTATGGAAGTGACGATGAACACCGAAGGCGCCGAAGAGGCTATCAGGCGGCTGCGGAAAGAATACGAAGGAAAAATGTGCGTTGGGGCGGGAACGGTAACCGACCGGGCAAGGGCTCTTGCGGCGCTGGATGCGGGAGCTGAATTTACCGTAACCCCCAATCTGGATTACGATGTTATTAAAATATGCCGGGATAAAAACATCCCCATATTCCCCGGGGTATTTACGCCGACTGAAATTTGCAGTGCAATGAATGCGGGCTGTAAGTACATCAAACTCTTCCCGGCTGATTCCGTGGGGGCTCCGTATATAAAAAGCATCCTTTCGCCTCTTAACAACGCTAAAATAATTGCGGTTGGCGGAATAAACGCCGAAAATGCGGAAAGTTTTTTCCGTGCCGGAGCTGTCGGCATCGGTGTCGGCGGAAGTTTATGCAGGGTTCCCCAGGACGGAAATTTTTCTCCGGTTACCGAATTGGCGCATCAGTTAATTGAAACTTACAAGACGGTACATCATTGAAGGGCAAGATCGAACTGTATATCCTGAAGAAATATCTCCAGCCTTTTTTTGCTTTCCAATAAAACTGTGCGGTAATTTTCGATGTCATTGTAATAATGGTAGCCCTTCTCGCCTTTATTCAATTCAAAGTGGTAAAGGATGATTAATTATGAAGTCTGATATTAGTGCCAGGTCTATAATCATTCGGAAAAATATAGCCGCCGTTTTT
>BNUT01000147.1 GCA_025997555.1 Spirochaetia bacterium | reverse complement strand
GGTGTTTTTACCTTGCTTTCAGGGAATAACTTATTATATTCATCTTTAGTTAACTCTCGTTTGTCCATCGGGACCGCCATTGTTTCAAGTTTTTCCCCGATTTCTTCCCATTTTTTTTGAAGCGTTTCCATGCCCTATATAGGGCGCTCGCATGGGTGGCGGATCAATGAGGGGGAAAAATTTGAGCGAAAAACGGTTCCGGCAGGGGCGGTATGACAAGCAGCGGCGGATGCCTGAGTATTCGCGGGAACTGATTCGTGCCGTTCGGGCGATACGGGAGCATGACCTGACGTATTCGGCGAGAAAGGTACACCCTATCCTTATGCGCCAGGGATGCCGCTTCCGTCCCATTACCCTGCGGCCTTGGGCTTCCACAGATACCTAAGACCCGCAGCACCATCCTCCTAAAAAAACCCTGCCATTATTCAACTCATATTTAGACTAATTATAAACCGAAACCTTGACCTGTCAACGATTATTTTCATAATTTTTCACAGTGCAAAAAATCAGCCTACCCCAAGCATGCTTGGGGTAGGCTGTTCTCGTAAGGTGGTTTGACTCAGGGTTAATTTAAGCAAAGAATAGGAATGCCAGAGAATAGGCGGGATTTACTGGTATTGAGAATCCCTCCGCCGGATAATACGCTCGCCCTGTGAGCCGTACTAAGCCTGATAAGACGTTTCTTCGAGATAAAGATAAGCGCAAAATTGCAGCAGCTTATCTAATTCGTTGTATTACAACAACTTACAACTTGCCACCTCAGGGAATTGAACCCTAGACACAAGGATTTTCAGTCCTTTGCTCTACCAACTGAGCTAAGGTGGCCAGAAACAACATACAATTTTTATCAAACAATAAATTATAGTTGCAATTTAACAAAGGACCAAAAAAAAGTCAACCCTATGATGCGGACTGTTTTCTCCGGGAAACAGCGATAGCCAGTTCCACTTCGGAGATGCTTACCCCAAGCCGGGCGGCGATCAAATCCGGGGTAAAGCCCGTCCGGGAAAGTTCCGCAACCCGATCAGCAAAGGAAGCCTTTGATTCCTTTGGTTCAATGACCGTGACAGGGACAGCCTTTTCTACGGTCGCTGCATGGGTGGTTGCTGCGATTTCAGCGGCAGGTTCCAAGGGTGAACCAGACCCTTGGGCTGCCGCCCCGGTGATCTCAGGTTCCTGAACGGAGACCTTCATCTGCCGGCCAAGGCTGGTGTAGACCGCATCGCTGCTCCGCTTGCGATCCTGTTCACGGCTGAGAACAGCGATCCGTTTGTCTACATCCTCCTGTAGTTTCTTGAGGACGGTGATGCGGTCCTCCAGCAGGGTGAGGTTCCGGTCGGTAGCGGAATCGAGATCGGCGATAAATTTGTTTACCTCATCCTGATAATCCCCCAGGAGATTGGCCCGTTCGGTACGGCGTTTGATGTAAATGGTAAAATAGATGAAGAAAAAGCCGCAAAGGACCAGAGCGGCCCCTGAAAAAATAACCGAAAGTGTCAATTAGTGCCCCTTTGATACCGACTACCCGCTAAAATCGATGTTTTTACCAAGGGCGGGGTCCCGAAAAACCGTGGGGGTTCCCCCGGCGGCGGCAGTTTCGTCCCCATTATCGCCTTTTTTGTCCCCGTTATCGGGGGTTTCTTCATGCTGCCTTTTATGGGCATTCCGGTCATTTATCTGCTCCGTACCCTGCCCCGTATCCTGGGCCTCATTGACCGACCGGATATGCTCATCGGTGCGCTTCTGCATTTGCAGGGACTGGATGGATTGTTGTATGGCAACCCCTTCCTTTTGTGAGGCCTGGAGCTTACCCACCTTTTCCATCTGGGTAAAAAGGGTTTGTAAATCAATCGGCTGAACGGCCATTGGAATCCTGCTTTATGTCTCCCTCAACTTCTTCATACTTGGTCACCCTGACAAGCCCCTCTTCCAGAATAAAGGTAGTGGCCTTGTACTCATTCCGCACATCGTCTCTGGTGTCCCGGATAACGATCCGTACCCCCGGATACACCTTGTCGGAAGCGGAAACCTTCCCCCGCACATTGATATTATCAAGCGCTTCCTTCATCTGTTTTATGCCTTCATCGGCCTTCTTTACGTCATCCATGAGGGCCAGCCGCTTTTCCATCATCTCCTGCATATCGGCTTCCTTGTCTTCCGGCAAGGACCCCCGCTGTTTCTTTACGTTGATAAGGGTCTGTAAATTCCGCTGTACCTCCGTAAGTTCCGCTGAGGCGATTTCCTTGTTTTTGGAAAATCTGCTGAATTCATCCTTGTTTTTCGGATCATAGCCCACTTCACAGATGGTTTCGGTGCCGCTGGTGGCGCTGCCCAGGGTTTTAACGTTGATCTCCTCGGTGGCCCGGAGACGCCCCCCCACCACATGGGCCCGCTTGCCGTCACAGATGATCCGCTTACCGGCGTCCACCTGGGCATTGATGATGCCGTCGGAAACCACCACCATATTCCCCGCTTCCACCGAGGAATTTTCAATAAACTTGGCCCAGATGGACTTCCCCGCACGGATATTGCCGCTGCCCTTGCCGGTGATCCCCTGGTGGACGATGATATCCCCTTCGGCTTCCAGTTCCGCCTTTTCAACGGTTCCGCTTATTTCGATATTCCCTGCGGCCTTAACGGAAAAACCGACCTCCACATTGCCCTTGATGATTACCGTCCCTAGGAAGATGATATTACCGGTTTTCAGATCCACATTTCCCTGGACCTCATAGACCGGTTCCACATTGATCTTCTCCGCAAATACCACCACCTGACCGTTAATGTCCGCAAGGATCGTTATCCCGTCATCCGCCACATGGACATTTTTCCCCAGGGGCATACCGATGTCCTTGCCGCTTTTTGCGGGGAGGGATTTGCCGGTAACGGTCTGCCCCATGGTTCCGGTTTCGGGGGCTATCTTTTTTGCCAATGGCTGGTTTTCAACCACATTCTGAATGATATTGAGTTCCTTGAAGTCAACCTTGCCGTTGTTCCCTTCCCGGATCTTGACCTTGGACAGATCGGTTTCAAAATTGTACTGGATATAGGCGTCCCGGCCGTCAACCGCTCTGAGCCCTTCCGCCGCCAGCACCGGCTGCTTGTAGGTGGGCCGGTCCGCAAACTCTTTGAGAAAATCTTCCTTAATCCCGTTGTGAACCCGCTCGCTGCGCAGCAATGAAATATAGGTCTCGGCGGTAATATCGTAGCCACCGGGGCCGGGGGGAGTCACCGTGATAAGTGCCCTCATTTCATCGGCGGAAATTTCCACGGTAGCCCTACTGTCATTCTCCTGCTTATGGCCAATATCACCGGCCTTTACATATACGCCGCTTGCTTCTTTGATGAGTTTGCTTACCAGGGCTGTATCAATATTCGCCGCCCCCCGGCCGATCAAAGCCTGCATGGCCTCTTCATCCACTGCCCGGCGGCCATTGCCGACAGGGGGGATCACCTTAAGGAGGGCGCCCACGGCGCTGATCTGCACAAAGACATCCCCGTCCTTGTCTTCGATAATGGGGGCTGCTGCGCGCTTTTCCGCATCGACACTAACCTGATCCTGTTTTTTCTTCCGCGCAAGGGCCCGCGCATAGGCGTTGATCTTCCATTCCTTTTTTCCGGCGCCGAAAACACCCGGAAAACCCCGTTCGGCAATTTCGTATTCAAGACGCCTTACGGGAATGTCCAACAGGGTGGCCGCTTCGGATACCGCCAATTCAAGGGAAGCGCCCGATGCTTCAACAGTACGGATGGTTCTATCTTCCTCCAACTGTTCCTTGACAATGCGCTGAAGCTGGGCAAAATCAACCACACGCTGCTCCTATATTATGCCCTTGCGGATATTGGTTAATTTGGAACGAAGGCGGGTGATAGCCTTGGTATGAAGCTGGGATACACGGGATTCGGTAACCTCAAGCACCTGGCCTATCTCCTTGAGGGTAAGATCCTCATAGTAATAGAGGACCAGTATCTTCTTTTCCTTATCAGGAAGTTCATTAATAGCCTCCACAATAACCCGGCGGATTTCATCCTTTACGACGATTTCATCGGGGTTAAGGCTTACCGGTGATTCGATACTGTCCCCGATGGAGACCTTGTCATTTTCATCCCCGGAAAACCACACATCGTTCAGGGAAAGTATGGAAGTACCGGATATTTTCATCATGGTTTTGTGGTATTCAGTCTCGTCCATCCCCATGGAACTGGCAATTTCCTGATCCGTGGCGGTGCGCCCAAGCTGGGCCTCCAGGGAACCGATGGATTCCTCCACCTCACGGGTTGTCTGCCGTACCGAGCGGGGCACCCAATCAATGGAACGGAGTTCGTCGAAGATGGCGCCCCGAATCCGGGTTACCGCATAGGTTTTGAATTTAACGTTTTTTTCAGTATCAAATTTTTCAATGGCATCGATCAGACCAAATGTCCCATAACCCACGAGATCGTCGAACTCAACATTATGGGGCATTCCCACGGCAACTTTACCGGCTACGTACTTTACCAGAGGGGCATATTGTTTGATAAAGGTGTCCCGAATTTTCGGGTCCCGGTTTTGACGGTATTCCTGCCAGAGTTCCTCTTCTGTTTTTTGTTCCAAGGCGTGATCGGCAAGATTATTTCCGAGGACCTTCCCCATAATTATCCCTTTAATCCTTCTTTAATATATTCTGGATGGCGGAAGCTAATTCCCTGGAATTAAGATTCCCACCCATACTTTGACCTTTAGTACCCGACGGTTTCTTCTCGACAGAAGAAATCACCGGAGAAACATCTTCTCCCTCCGCGTCTTCGGAGGGCATGAAAGCTCCCGCCATGGCGTCCAAATCCGGCAGGGACTCAAGGTCTTCGCCGTTTCTGCCCCCTGTGCCCAGGGACATGGGAAGCGGGGTCGGCACAAAATCAGAGGCCGCCTCTTTTCCAAGGAGTAAATCACCCTCTTTTTTAGTATAGCTTTCTTTGTTATTCTGGTCCATACCTATATCAGCAGGGGGAGAACCGATGCCCAAATCTTCCAGGGCAGCAGGTTCCCAGGGGCTATCCTGGTTTATGGCGGAGACGGCAGGCGCATTATCGTTTTCGATCGAATCCAAAATATTGCCAGGGCCATCGGCGCTGTCTTCCTCAGGGATGGTATCATCCCCATCATCAACGGAAATATCCACATGGGATCCGTCTTCCTCCGGGATAAAATTATCTTCCCCGGCAGCGGCGCCGGGTGACAGGAGTTCCGGAAGGAAGCGGTTAATCAGCACCCAAATGCCGCAGGACAAACCAAAAAAGACCATACTGAAGAGCAGCGCCCGCAGCAGGGAAACGGGAACCCGCCCGCCGCTTGCGATCCCCACCAGAAGGGAAAGTATAAAACCTGCCATTGCGGCAATGCCGCTCACCTTCAGATTTATCAAATCCGGATGCTCCCTTAGGTGCGGCCGAAAAGACGTTTCATCATGGAAGTGAAGCCCCCGGTTTCCCGAAGTTCACTCTTGTCCATCCGTTGTACAATGTGCTGAACGCAGAGGCTGGCCTTGCATTTGGGGTCTATCGCCATGAAGGGCCGCTGCCGCAGCACTGCCTGGGAAACCACATCATCGTTGTAGATGAAGCCCAGATAATCCACCTTGAGGTTGAGGAACTGTCCGGCAATATTGGTCATCCGGTCCGCAACCTTCTTCGCTTCGGTGGCGCTTTTTACCCGGTTGACCACCAGTTTAAGCCCCATATTGAGGTTATCATATTCGGTGGCGATAATCTTGATGATCCCGTAAGCGTCGGTAATGGCGGTGGGCTCCGGGGTGGTGATGATCACCGCATCGTCTGCGGCGGCGATAAAATCCAGCACATTGCTGGACACACCGGCGCTGGTATCAATGATGATGATATCCACATTGGAAAGGGTATTGAGTTCCTCAATAAAGTTCTGCCTTTCATCCTCGGTAAGATTGGCGAGTTTGGAAAAACCCGTGGCTCCCGCTACGATGGAAATACCGTAGGCCGTATCCACCAGGATTTCTTTCATGGTTTTCTGTTTACGAATCACATGGTTGAGGTTCCATTTGGGGATCATGCCGAGCATGACATTCACGTTGGCGAGCCCCAAATCGGCATCCATGACCACCACTTTTTTCCCCAGCCGGGCATAGGCCAGGGCCATATTCACCGAAAGGTTGGTCTTCCCTACTCCGCCCTTGCCGGAGGTAACCGTAATGATCCGGGTCTTCCTTCCGCTGCTCCGTTGGGGTGTATCCCCAGCGCCGTTCTTTTGTCTGACAATTTCCCGCAGTTTTTCCGCCTGATCTTCCATCCCTATCTCCATTGATTTTGATCTAATTTATCTATTGGGAACCTTTCCTCAATTTTTTGCCTGTTCACCTTGAATTCTTTCAGATTTATCAAAAAATCGACCACATTGGCCCGCGCCCAGATCGAAGCCTATGGGGAAATCATGGGCTTCCCCGTTTCCTACGTGGATAACGGGGAGGATTTACGGAAGGTTATCGCCCTTTATACCGAAGGGGTGGACCTCATTCTTATCGATACCTTTGGGAAAAGCCCCAAAGATTCAATAAAGCTTGGGGAGATGAAGCAAATCCTTGACGGCTGCGGCAGCCAGGCGGAGGTACACCTTGCCATGATGGCGGGCACAACTTCCGGCAATTTGATGGAAATCATGCGGCAGTTTGAGCCCTTTAACTACCGCTCGGTGCTTATCACCAAACTGGATGAAACTTCCGGGGTAGGAAATGTGATCAGCGCCCTTGCGGAAAAAGGAAAATCAGTGTCCTATATAACTAACGGGCAGACAGTGCCCCATGATATACAGCGGGCCAATGTGGTCGATTTTTT
>BNUT01000146.1 GCA_025997555.1 Spirochaetia bacterium | reverse complement strand
GAATATGCAGGGGCGGCGATCCGCGCCTATGGGGAAGAAAACTTTCTCTGCTGCGGCAAACATTTTCCCGGCCACGGGGACACCAACATTGATTCCCACCTGGACCTCCCCCTGGTGAATAAATCCCCGGAGGAACTGGAGGACTGCGAGCTCTCCTCCTTCCGCTCGGCCATCGCGGCGGGACTGCCCGCAATCATGTCCACCCATATCCTGTTCCCCCATCTTGAGAAACAAAAAATTCCCGCCACCATGTCCCGCTCGATCATTACCGGACTGTTAAAAGAAAAGATGGGGTTCTCCGGGCTGATACTGAGCGATGGTATGGAAATGGAGGCTATCAAAAAATTTTACGGTGTCCCCGCAGGATGCGTGGAAGCGATCCGGGCCGGTGTTGATATGGTCTTTGTCTGCCACGATCCCCATTTGATGGAAGAATCCATCAAAGCGGTGACTGCCGCCTACGAGGAAGGTAAATTCGATACGGGTGAATTCGACGCCTCGATGGAAAAGATACTCCGGTATAAGGAGCAATACGCCCTTCCTTTAGAAAGGGTGGAAACTCCTAACCCGCCTGAAAAACGTATAGCAGATTTATGTGCACGTAATGCCGTCCTTATGCGCCGTACCATGGCCTCTGCGGATAAAAACCAAAAAATCCCGCCCCTGGGGGAGCATCCTCTTTTTATAGGCCCCCTCCCCTACCGGTCAACCATAGCATCCAGCAAGGCCGACGGCTCCCTGAGTTTCCCCCGTTGGTTTGCCGAACGCTTAGGCGGAGTATCTGCGGAGATCACGGTAAATCCCGATAGCGGGGAAATTGCACGGGTTACCAGCATGGCGGCTACTGTCACGGCTGCCGCCGAGGTCACCGGCGTGGTCCTGGGCTGTTACAACGGCCACCTTAACCGGGGACAAATTGAGCTTGCCCGCTCCCTTGCCACCGCCGCAGAGAAACGGGACATACCATTCGTGGCAATAACACTGCGGAATCCCTACGAACTTAAGGAGATACCTTCAAGCAGTTTCCGCCTGGCCGCATGGGAATATACCCGGAACAGTTTTGAAGCGCTGGAAGGGGTTTTGCGGGGGGACTATATCCCTTCGGGCAATACGGTATAATACAAAATAATGAAGGAATCATACTACTTCGGCATCGACGGCGGGGGGACCTATTCCCGGCTGGCCCTTGTCAACGGGAAAGGGGAAATCCTGGCCCGTGTAGAGGCGGGAAGCACCAATATCTATTCGGTAAAAAAGGAAGAGGTCTTTGAAAATCTTTCCGGCCTGCTAAAAGCCGCTCTCAAAGGAAGCGGTCTAAAAAAGGAAGCTATCGCCGCAGGCTGCCTGGGCAGTGCCGGGCTGGGCCGGGAGGGGGAACAACGGATATTCCGGGAATTTTTCGACACCCTGCTCTCACCGGAAACGCCGGTCAAACTCTGTTCCGATGGGGAGATACTCCTCTGCGGGGGCCTGGGGAGCCTGGAGGGTTATTGCCTTATCGCGGGAACCGGCTCGGTGGCCTGGGGCAGGTCTGCCGATGGCGCTCTGGTCCGTTCCGGCGGTCTGGGCTATATGCTGGGGGACGAAGGGGCCGCCGCCTGGATAGGAAAAACCGCAATTGCCCGCTCCCTCCGCAGCCTGGAAAAACGGGACCTCTCCACCGCCATGCTGCCTGCCATCCTGGAAGCCTGTAAACGGGAACAGGCCCCGGAACTGATCCAATACGTACACCACGACGCAGACAAGGCGCAGATTGCGGCCCTGGCTCCGGTGGTCACCGCCGCCGCCCGGAAGGGGGACCTGCTGGCCTTGGACATCCTCAACACCGGCGCGGCGGAACTGGTACTGCTGGTCCGCAGCGTTCTGGACCAGTCCCCTTGGATTAAAAATCAGGCCCTGGTTCTGGCGGGCGGGGTCATTGAACACGATGAAATTTTAACCCGGAGCCTACGGGAATCTCTGACCAAAGAATTCCCCCGGCTTTCGGTGGACAGCCCCAAAGGCAGCGCCCTGGAAGGGGCCTGTATGCTGGCCAAAGAATAAACACCCAGCCCCCTGCAACCGTGCAGGCCCACAGTCACAGACACGGCAATGGGAGGGCGTCCCCCACCCGAATGAAGCTGGGGGAATCCGCCTACGAGCCCCCTTTGGGGTCTCTCCGGCGGGGACACCCAGAAATTCATTCGGGCGTGTACCGCCCTCCCACCGCCTGCCCGTGATCGTTTTGCCATAGGTAAGCGTGCCCATCACAAACTCCGGTTGCAGAGGGGCTGTGCCGGTAAATGGGGCAGCACGCGGTTTTCAGTCATCTTTTTCGTTGCCGTGGACAAAAAGGCCCTAACCGGCATATTATTGTAGTAAAATGAACGTGGTTTTACATAACAATGTAAGCCGCTATTATAAACGGCTTAATGCATCTGATCAGGAGCGTATAAAGGCCGCCCTGGAGAAACTATCAAGGGAACCCCCGGAAGGTGATATTTTCCCCATGTCCGGGCAAAAGGGAGTTTTCCGGGTACGGGTGGCAGTCTGCGGCTTTTGTACCGTGTGGATGAAACGGTCATCATCATTACGCATATTGAACCTCGCGGCCAAGTATACAATAAAAAGAACAAGGAGAAATAAGCAATGGAAACCGCCGTATTAAGAAAGGAATTGAAGTCTTATATTGATACCCTCCCGGATCATAGCCTCCAGGCCCTACAGCCGCTTCTATTGGAACTGACAAACTCCTTTTACTCCATCGACACCGATTTAACCCCGGAGGAAATCGCCGAAGTCAACGCCCGTGCCGATGAATATTACAAAGACCCGTCAAGTTTCGTGGCCTTGAAAGACCTCTAGAAATAAAAACCAGTAGCCCCTCCGCCGCCGTTATCCCATGCGTGCTCATCACAAACTCCGGTTGCAGGGGGGCTGTGCGGGATGTAGGGAAGCGCAAATTGGGCCTTTTTCCCTATTGGGGCATAAAAAAGCCGCACCCGCTCAAATACACAGTTGAGTGGGTGCGGCCCCTTTCCGGGATGCTTTAACTATTCGGCATCGTCCAGGATGATCAGCTCAATGTCGTCAAAGTCAATGGTATTTTCTTCACAGTCAACAGATTTCTTGGACTCAGATCCAGTCCAGCCAATAATAATGCCGCCTTTATTGACAGCAAGGACCGTAAGCTTTCCGTCCTTAACAGTTGCGCCGAAGCCTGGAAGATCCTCGTACGTACTTGTTGTTCCTGAAGTTGTCTTTTTGCAGTCACCATCGGCTGTTTTGCCATTATACTCAACCTTATAGGTCTTGTCAGTCAGCGTAATGGTTGCTTTGCCGGTTCCGTTTGCAGAGGTAGGCGTAATCTCGTACTTTAATTCACAAGCCGCCAGAACCAATCCCATGACCAGCGCTATGCCGGCCAGACCCAACAGAAACTTCTTTCCGTTTCTCATAAAAAAACCCTTTGTGGTCTTTCCCACCGTCTGTTTTCAGCATTCATACGAACGCTGTATATGCCATCGGGTAAGCCCGAAAAAGCCTATGGATGAGCGAAGAAAAATAAAAAAAGCTCCGGGCCGCCAAAGAAAGGTTTGACGGGCCGGAGCTTTCGATAAAAAAAGGAGGACTTTCTTAGTAAGTGTTAAATTCCTGCATACGGGGGGGGGGGTAATTGCTTGTACTGTAAGTAATTATGTTCATTCCTTTCCCTCTATCATTTCAAAATCAAAATACCAGGAAATGATGTTAAAACAACTATACCTTTGATGAAAAAAAAGATCAACCCTAAAAGTAAAAAATTATACCAAGATTTAACCACTTTTCCACTCAAAGAGTGGAAAAGTGGTTAAATTTCTTCCGGCGCCCGTTGATCTTTACATACGCCTTTTTTTTATTATACTTAAACAATGAACCCTATCTGCCTGTATAATGGGACGGTCCTGACCGGGATTGCCGCCATGGAAAACTGCGCGGTCCTGGTTGAGGACGGGATGGTAACCGATGTTTTTTCCCGCAGGCGCTTTGAGCAAAAGCACTTTTCCCCTGATACCCAAATAATTGATGTGGAAGGAGCCTTTATCGCCCCCGGCTTTATTGATACCCATATCCACGGCTTTGGGGGCTATGGTACAGATGACGGTTCTACGGAATCAATACTGGAAATGTCCCGGCTCCTGGCCCAATACGGGGTGACCGCCTTTAACCCCACCCTCTACCCTGCCGAGGGGGAAATCCTGCTCCGCAATGTCCGGGCCGCCGCCGCCGCCATGGGGAAAGAAACCGGGGCCCGGATCATGGGGCTCCATCTGGAAGGGCCCTTTATTTCCCCGGAAAAGCTGGGGGTACAGCGGCCGGAAACCGTACACCCCGTGGACATTCCCTTTATGGAACAGCTCTGGGAAGCGGCGGGTGGCCATATCGTGAACATGACCGTGGCCCCGGAACTCAAGGGTATGCGGGAACTGGCCCTTTTCTGCATCAAAAAGGGGATCATCCTCCAGGCGGGCCATACGGACGCAAAATACGAAAACATGGTAGAGGGTATGCAGGTGGGAATCCTCCACTCCACCCACCTTTTTAACGCCATGAGTCGGCTGGACCAGCGGAACCCCAATGCGGCGGGGGCCATCCTGATCCACCCGGAAATGTCCTGCGAGATCATCGCCGACGGCTTCCATGTACATCCCGACCTTTTCAAGCTCCTCCTCCGGGACAAACCGGTGGACAAGATCGTGCTGATCACCGACGGCCTAAAACCCACGGAACAGACAGCGGGCCCCCTGATGGCCAACGGGGAAGAGATGGTTTTCCACGACGGAGTGTTTCACCGGAAAAACGATGATGTTATCGCAGGCTCCGCCCTGACCATGATCCGGGGCATCCGGAATCTGGTCAATTTCGGCTTTAGTCTGGAGGACGCGGTCAAGACCGCCAACTTTAACCCCGCCCAGGTGATGCGCTACCGGAGCAAGGGTGCCATCATCCCCGGTTACGATGCGGACCTGACGGTCTTTGCCCGGAACCCTGAAACGGAGGATCTTAAGGTTCTCCTGGTCATTGCCGCAGGGCTGATAAAAAAGAACCTGTTCCAGGGGACAACATGAATTATATATGCTCAAAATGCGGACACAGGGAAGATACCGGTGCCCGCAAGGCGCAGTGTGACAGTGGAGGACTCTGGGATCTTGATTCGTTGCGAGGGGTACATACCCCGCCCCTTGGGGCGCTTAAAAAGGGTATGTACCCCGAGTCAAACCACCTTATGAGAACAACATACCCCGCTGCTTGCGGCGGGGTTGTTGATTATCACCCTCCCAAATTTGATCTTTCTCTGGTTGATTCCGAAACATGGAGCCTTTTCAGGTATCGCGCCTTCATGCCCCCTTGCAGGGGAAACATGGAAAAACGTCTCCATGGGCGAAGGCTGCGAGCCCTTTGTCCGCTCAGTATCTGTTCACGCGCCCCGCCTACAAAAAGTAACGCCCGCCCACACTTTGGCGGAAGGCATCGCCATCGGGGAACCAATGCGGGGTGACGAAATACTACAGATGATATACCGCCACAACATTGATGTTATCACCGCGCCGGAGGACGGTATTCTTCCAAGGAAAAGGGAAACCTCACCGACTGCCTGCTCCCAATGTGCGGCGCCGGGTTAAAATCAGATAAATGAGCTGGTTCCAAAACTCGGTTAGTTTTGGAACCAGCTCTTGAAAAAGTGGTCTAAAGCCCACTTTTTCATTTAAATCTAAGGTTGCAGTTCCAAAATCTGACATTTTGGAACTGCCTCAAACAGGAGTATTTATGCGTCTTATCATTCAAAGGGATTACGAGGCTGCGAGCCGCTGGGCGGCAAATCATATCGTGGAGCGGATCAACAAGTTTGCGCCAACCGGAGAAAAGCCCTTCGTGCTTGGGCTGCCCACCGGTTCAAGTCCACTGGGGATATATCAGGAACTTATCGGCATGTATAGGGCGGGGAAAATTTCCTTTGCCCAAATCGTAAGCTTCAATATGGATGAATACGTGGGACTCGGCGAAGATCATCCCCAGAGCTACCACCGTTTCATGCAGGATAATTTTTTCAAGGATATCGATATAAAGGCGGAGCATGTCCACATCCTCAACGGCAAAGCCCCGGACCTGGCTGCGGAGTGCCGCGCCTATGAAGAGGCCATCAAAACCCACGGGGGCATTGAGCTTTTCCTGGGGGGCATGGGCAATGACGGCCATATCGCCTTTAACGAACCGGGCTCATCCCTTTGTTCCCGGACCCGTGTCAAAACCTTGACCATGGAAACCCGCGCCGCCAACGCCCGCTTCTTTGACGGGGATATCAACAAGGTGCCGGGCACCGCCCTGACCGTGGGGATCGGTACCGTTATGGATGCCCGCGAAGTCCTTATCATCGTTAGTGGCCGCAGCAAGGCCCGCGCCCTCCAAGCCGCCATAGAGGGGGGGGTCAGCCACTGGTGGCCCCTTTCTTGCCTCCAGATGCATCCCAGGGCGATCATTGTTTGTGACGAAGAAGCCACCGACGAACTCAAGGTTGGGACCGTCAGGTATTTTAATGACATTGAAAAGTAAATGGTTAGTAGTATTACTGTTTTTTCTTGGTATCACTGTCATAGGCGCTCAAACCGATTCTGATGAAATTGCCGATCCCCTCATTAGTTTTTCCGATCCCACCCGGATTTGGGGAAACGGGGTTGAGGGGATTATTGAAGAAGCGTACCGTCTCTGTTTCAAAACCCGGATACTGGACGGCAAGGTGATGAATCTGCGGATGCCCTTTGCGCAGAACAACGAGCGGGATAAACTTTCAGAACAGGGCTGGGAATTTCTGGGGGGCGGCAAGGCGGACCCCAATTTTCTCTGGGAGGCCATCAACGGCATCCTTGATTCCGATGATTTTAAAGACTATTCCCGGACCCTTTCGGACGGCCGGGAAAAGGTGATCATCTTTGATATTCCCGGCCAAACC
>BNUT01000145.1 GCA_025997555.1 Spirochaetia bacterium | reverse complement strand
TTTATTTCCGTAAAGGATGCAGGGCCGGTGATAAATTCATCCACACAGGAAGCGAGAATCGCGGCTCCTGTGGGGGTGGTCATTTCCTTGTTGAAACCTCCGGTCCTGACCGGGAGGCCCTTGACCAGAATCGTTGTCGCCGGGGCGGGCACCGGGAGAATTCCGTGGGCGCACTTTACCGTACCACTCCCCAGTTCAATTTCACTACAGGTGATGCGGTCAGGATTGAGAATATCCAGACAAATCGCGGCCCCCACTACATCAATGATCGAATCCAGTGCCCCCACTTCGTGGAAGGCAACATCCTCCAGGGGCACCCCGTGAACCTGGGCTTCCGCCGCAGCGATCCGGGAAAAAATATCCAGCGCCCGTTTTTTCGCGTTGACGCTGATACCTGACTTTTCAATCAGGGCGCGGATCTCTTTCCAGGAATTATGGCCGCCATGATCATGATTATGTGTATGGTTATGTAAATGATCATGGCTGTGCCCGTGAGCATGAAAATGATAATGTACTTCATCATTATTCTCATCATCATGGACAATGTGATCCGTGGTTCCTTCAAGCTCCACCACCGCATGAACGCAGAAAATACCATTCCGCTGTTCCCGGACAAAATCAAGCTTCCAGCCATCAACATCAAGCTTTTCCAATTCCCGCCGCAGTTCATCGGGATCGACACCCAGGTCCACCAGGGCGCCCAGGGACATATCGCCGGAAATACCGGCACGACATTCAAAATGCAGAATTTTCAATAGATGCTCCTGTTTTCATTTTTTCTGAGAAGGCGTCCCTGTTGTATTTTGCGGAGAGCGGGTTCTGTCCCTCCATCCAAATTTATATCCAAATCCTATTTCAATGGAATTTTTATAGTAATATGGCATTGGCTTATTAAATACTTCTACTTCGTTTATGGGTTCTATCTCGTTTAAAAAACTCATATTGTATCGTATATCAAGAAAAAAACCTCCCCTGCTCCATGCCTTTACCGCAAACTGGGCGCCGACCAGGAAATTAATGGGGGCAATATAATCATTTTTTTCAATCATCTTAAATTTTTCATCAAAAATCATATTATATTGTGCCCCTAAATAGGGGGAAATCATAAAATGATGTGCAGGTTTTAAGGGAAATTTAAGAGTGAGAGGAAAATCAATAACAAAATAGGGATCATAGTCTACCTTGCTGATCTTTATTTCCGCGCCGACTTCAACACTCATCCAGTTGAGAAACTGAAATTCGCCGGTAATACCGGCGCCGAATACGTTTGGTATATACCATGTATTCGCCAAATCCTTGTCATTATGGGTCTTGCTAAATCCATAATCAAAACCGGTACTGCCATACCCGGTCAAATATATCCACTTGTTTCTCCATCGTTGGTCTTCCCATGCCTGCTGCGCCAATAACTCTTCGCTATTCAATAACCCTTCGCTATTATCAATAACATAGATTTCCCTCCGTATCTCTACCAGACCTCGGTCATTCTTTTCCACTATGGGAAGATTCGCCATTCCCTGATATATCATGAATAAAATCCAGTCATACATTTCAGTAATATCATTGTATCCCTGACCATAAGTAACTATTTCATGTCCGTCTCTTAAATCTATAATTGTCATTTCCAGTGTATTCCTGATTTTATTCGCAGGAATACCTTTTTTGCAAACCAATGAAAAGGCAAAGTCCGCTTCATCTTCTGTATCAACAACTTTATAACGGGCGCCCCGAATTTCCATCTCAAAATTATTGTGAAAAAATTCATGTTCTTTTGCCGTACCGCCGCTCACCGGACGGACAAAAAAACTGATCCCTTCCCGGTTTTGGGAATATAATATCGTTGAGACCAGTAGTAACAGTATAACAAACAATCTCTTAATTTTCTTTCCTGCCCGCCGTGGGATCAGCGTTGTAACAATAAAGATCGATCCCTATATATCAGTATCGGCACGGATCTTCTTTTTAATTAGTTGATTTTTTCTCATGAAAAATTTTAAACAAGGGGACGGTGTTCATCTTCCCTTATTTACCGGAATCTGCTATGGTTTTGTTATGTCTACACATATTGCAGCAAAAACGGGAGAGATTGCGGAGGCGATTTTACTGCCTGGCGACCCCCTGCGGGCCAAATTTATCGCCGAAAACTACCTGGAGGACCCCCGCCAGTACACCGCCGTGCGAAACATTTTCGGTTATACCGGAACCTGGAAGGGCAAACCGGTGTCTGTCCAGGGTACAGGTATGGGAATTCCCTCAATTTCCATCTATGTGAACGAGCTTTTCCGGGATTACGGGGTCAAACGGGCGATCCGCATCGGTACTGCGGGTTCCATCCGGGAAACGGTGAAGCTCCGGGACATGGTTATCGCCATGTCCGCCTGCACCGATTCGGGGGCCAACAGCCTCCGCTTTGGGGGAAGGAGCTTTGCCCCTACCGCCAGCTTCAGCCTCCTTAAAACCGCCTGGGACATTGCCGCCTCAAAGGGCTGGCAGCCTGCGGTCGGCCCTGTGGTCTCCGGGGACATGTTCTACACTGAGGACCCCGGTGAATGGAAACTCTGGGCCAAATACGGCTGTCTTGCCCTGGAAATGGAATGTGCCGAACTCTACACTCTGGCAGCCAAATATGACCGGGAAGCCCTCTGCCTTTTAACCATTTCCGACAGCATGATCACAGGGGAGGCGACCTCCGCCGAGGATCGGCAGACCAGTTTTACCCGGATGATGGAAGTGGCTTTGGAGACGGCAGTTTCGTAAGGCTAATACACATTTTTATGGCTGCGGTAAGCGTCCCACACTTTTTCAAAAAAGTCATCGGTTTGGGGAATGGGCCGGGGCGGACGGTAGGAAAAAACGCAGCCGCCGTTTTGGTACACCGCTTCCTGAATGAGGGGAGGCTCCCCGCCGTCGCCGGGAATATAGCGGAACTGTTCCGGCAGAGAAGGATGGGGCAATACCCCCTCATCCCGGTGATAGAGGGCGCTGCCCCTGCTTCCGCCGTTCCGCTTGATATGGTCGTCCATGGCGGAAAGGTACACATACTGGCAAAACAGGATATCCCGTAAACGGTACACCAGGGAAAGTTCTACAGCAGAAAAGCCTTCCACAGTTTTACTAAAATGATCCAAAAGCGATTTGGTCTGTTGCAAGGCTTCTTCTATTTTTACCGCGTCCCGAAAAGCCGCCCCACTCAGGCTCATCCGCTCTGCGGCTTCTCGTATCAGCTTTGTTACATTGGCCGGAGGGGCTGCGCTGTTCTTGCACTCCGCAAGGGCGGTTATCTCCGCGATTTGAGTTTCCAGACATGAGAATATTTCATCGATGTTTCGGGTTTCTGCGGCTTCGTTAATAAGCCGGTTATGGGCGATAAAATTCGCGGCCCGCAGGGAACCTGCCTGACCGGCGTTTAAGGCGCTGCCCCCGGGGCGGTAGATGCCATGGGTGGCCGCAGCCTCCCCCACGGGGAAAAAGCCTTTGATGTTGGACTGCCACCAGCAATCCACCGCAAGGCCGCCGTTGTTGTGCTGGGCGCAGAGCCTGATCTCCAGCGGCTCCTGTTTCAAATCCACGCCGCGCTCACGGAAAAATTCCAGGGCGGGTTTATTCATAATTTCAAGCCGTTCCGCCGGAGTGCCGCAGCACGCGCCCGCCGATTCAAGATAATCACGGGCCTCCGGTATAAGTGAATCAAAACACAGCTTTTCTGTTTTTTGGGGATTGTGCCGGAAGTCCAGAAAAACCCGGCGGCCCCTGGAAATTTCAATAAAGACCAGCACATCAATAATGGAAGAACCCTCAAGCTTGCGCACATCAAAGGGCCACTGATAGCCCTTTAAAAAAATCATGGAGAGCATTGCCGGGATATCCTGAAAAAAATCCCCCAGGAATTCCCGCTCGTCCCCGCCGTCCGCACCGGTGGAAATGAAACGGGGAAGGGCCTGCATATAGGTACCGCTCACATTCCATTTAGGCTTTACCGATGCCAAGCCGTACTGCCACTCGGTTAAGTTCCGGCCCATGACCCCCGCTTCCAGAGCAACGCCGCTTGCGCCGTGTTGGCTCACGGGATACACACTGGTGCCGTATATGGCTGCGGGGCCGCCGACGGCCCAGATGATGTTTGAACAGAGAAACACCACAAAGCGTTTTTGAGGATCAGTTTGATGTTCCAGATCAAGGCAGACCAGGCCCGCAGCACTTCCCTTCTCTGTTAAAACCCTGATAATTTGCATCTTATCAAATATGCGGATACCCTTGGCTTTCACCTGGGCTTCAAGCGCCTCGGTCATATATTTTGAAGTGTAGGGCCCCGCGCTGGTGGCCCGCCTGTAGGGATCGTGATCGGTCTTGTACCCCGAATATTCGCCGTAACGGTTTTTGGGGAAGGGCACGCCCAAAAGGGCCAGCTTGATAAAAGAAGGAACCGATGCGGCGGCCTCGCAGAGGGCAATGTCCCCGTCCATGCACTGCCCCGCGAAAAGGGTTTCCGCAAGGGATCGGACACTGTCCTGATCTGAACCGGCCAGGGAAAGTTTGTAGTAAGTCTGTTTATCGGAACCGGTGTTCCGTGAAGTACCGCCCTGTAGATTTTCTGTGACAACGGCGATGTCTGTTACCCCTTCGCCGTAGAGGGTATCCGCCGCATTTAAACCCGCAGCCCCGGAGCCCGCCACCAGGGCGCTAAGCCGGTACACCCTGATTGTATTATTGTTAACAGTAAAACTACACATTGCTACAAACGCCTGATGTGAAAGCCGCCATCCACATCAACATAATTGCCGGTGGTGTACAGAAAATTATCCCCCGCAAAAACGGCAGCCGCATCCGCCACATCCTCACCCTCACCCCAGCGGCGGATGGGAAAAGTTCCGGCTTCTATGAGCCGGTCATATTTTTCCGTCACTGCGGAAGTCATATCGGTCCTGATAACGCCGGGCCGTATTTCGTGCACAAAAATGCCATCCCCCGCAAGGCGGTCGGCATAGAGTTTTGTCAGCATGGAAATCCCCGCCTTGGACACGCAGTACTCGCCGCGGTTAACCGAAGATACTTCCGCCGAGCAGGAGGAAATGTTGATGACGGTTCCCCGCTTTTTTCCCTGCAGAGGCTGGGACAGCATTTGTTTGACCGCTAACTGGGTTAAAAACATATTCGATTTGGTATTGGTATCAAGCACATAATCAAAACTTTCTTCGCTCATGTCCAATAGGTCCGCACGGATCTTCGGGGCGACCCCGGCATTGTTTACCAGCACAGCAATTCTGCCAAAGCGGGTAACGGTTTCTTCCACGATCCTTTTCCGGTCATTCGTATTGGAAACATCGGCGCGGATATAGATCCATTCCACCCCGGCTTTCGATAATTGCTCAAGATTTTCACCGCAGGCGGCTTCTTCCCTCATGCCCACCACGGCGATATTAAAGCCGTCACGGGCAAGCCGCGCGGATATGGCAAAGCCGATGCCCCGTGAACCCCCGGTTACAATAGCAACCTTCTTCATTTTTTTGCCCCCGCCGTCAATTCCCCTTGCGCCGCAGTCTGTTCCCTTTTTTCAGCCTCATCGCGGGCAGCCTGATAAATGGGGCCGTACACATCGCCGTCACGGATAGCGCAGCCGGTGCGCCCGTGGTCCCGCATAATCTGGGTGCACATGGAACAGGTGATGCAGCAGTTCTCCGGTTTCATGGCTCCGGTGTTCAGCATGTCGTAGGGCGCGTCAGGGTAGGCAAATGATGAGCGGCCCAGCCCCAAAAAGGCGCAGTTCCCCGCGGCGATATTGGCCGCCCCCGCGTATGGCATAAACTGCCGCAGCCAGGTATAGCCGTTTCCCACCACCGGAATAGCGCCGGCGCTTTTCTGCACCAGTGCGGTAAAGGCAAAAAGCCGTTCGATGCTTTCCAGGGGATGTTCGCCGGGGATAGGAATTCCCAGGCTTGATTTATCGAAGGGCCGGGTAACCTGGGGATAAATATAATAGGGGTTCCCCGCAGAATTACTGAGGAGATCGATTCCGGCAGCGCACAGATCCCGGACCAGAAGTTCCGGCTCGCGGGAATCGAATTTCATAAAATCCTTTTCATCTTCACCAAAGCCGTAGGGATAAGGATGGGCGTCAAACACATTAAAGCGGCTGGCGATAATAAAATCCTTGCCGCAGGCTTTGCGGATTGCGTGAATAATACTGATGATAAGCCTGCTGCGGTTTTCGTAGCTGCCCCCGTAAAGGCCCTGCCGGGTGTGGCTTGCGAGCAATTCCGAAAGCAGGTAGCGGTGACAGGCCTTTACGTCAACGCCGTCAAAACCGGCTTCCCGCGCAAGCAGGGCGGAGGCGACATATTTTTCTACCAGACTTTCCAGGTACTCATCACTCACCACGGGAGTGTCGGCGGTGATGCCGGAGCGGGGGTCCAGGATCGGATCATGCTGGGGAATGATGGGAGCGCTCTTGTGTCCCACAGGACGGGAATAGCGGCCCGAATGGGTCAGCTGTAAAATATACACCGGCCGGTAATCGCCGCCGTTCCGTTCCTGCCCGGCAGCGCGGGTCTCCTTTACCAGTTCCTTAAAAGATGAAAGATTTTCCGGGGTCAACATCATCTGCAATTCATTGGCTCGCCCTTCCCGAACCACCGCGTTCGCCTCCCACCAGATAAGGCCCGCCCCGCCCCGTGCAAAACGGAAATACCGCCGCTTCACCAATTCCGAGGGGCCGCCGTCGGGCAGGGAATCGCAGCCCTCCATGGGAAGCACCGCGATAGCGTTGGGCGCGGTCAAAGGACCGACCTTTACCTTTTGACGCAGGGGCGAAAGATCCGCAGGAAAAGAAAGGGACAAACCAAGTTCCCGTGACTTTCGTTGGATATCATCCAGTGAATTGAAATTAAACCGTTCGATGCTTTCCAGGGGATGTTCGCCGGGGATAGGAATTCCCAGGCTTGATTTATCGAAGGGCCGGGTAACCTGTGATATAAAATAACAATGGCAGCCCACGAACGGTTTAATTTCAATTCACTGGATGATA
>BNUT01000144.1 GCA_025997555.1 Spirochaetia bacterium | reverse complement strand
GCGGTTCTGGGGGATCGGCTTGTTTTTAAAAGTTTGTTGAATACCCTGTTTATTGCCTTTGTGTCCACCCCGATAAATCTTTTTGTAGCATTACTGTTGGCTACGGTGGTGACAAAAAAATTCCACGCACAGGGCGTGGTGCGTACCCTGTTTTTCCTGCCTTCGATTATTCCTACGATTGCGGCAACCATGGTGTGGATTTGGATGTTTGATCCAACTTATGGATATATCAATATGGTGCTCGGCTGGTTCGGTATACAGGGGCCCGCGTGGCTTATGGATATGCGGTATACCAAGGCGGCGCTGCTCTTAATGGGGACCTGGTGTACCGGCACTGCGATGCTTATTTGTATGGCCGCATTACAGGAAGTTCCCACCAGTTTTTATGAAGCCGCCGAAATTGACGGTGTGGGAACGGTGCGAAAATTTTTCTATATAACCCTGCCCTCAATCGCCCATGTGCTGGTCTATCAGGGCATACTCAATTTGATTAACGCGTTTCAGTATTTTCAACAGGTTTATATTATCACCAACGCCAGTACCGGCGGCGGGGCCGGGGGAGGATTTGCGTCAGGCGGTCCGGGGAACTCCATCCTGATGTATCCCCTGTATATTTTCCACAACGCCTTTGTCTATCTTAAAATGGGGAAGGCTTCGGCTATGGCATGGCTTTTGTTTCTCGTGGTGGCCCTTCTTACACGGGTAATGACCAAGGTAACGAAGAGTGTTACCTCAAATGCGGGGGGTGAATAATATGGACAACCTGCGTATCGCAAACAGGGGTTATCTTAAAACCCTTATCGGAACGATTCTGTTTTTTGCCATGGTGATAATTTTGGGCATTATCTTTTTCTCGCCCTTTCTTATTATGCTGACCACGGCCTTCAAAACAAACCGGGATGCCTTTACCCTGCCGGTGAAGCTGTTTCCCCGGACAATCGTGTTTGACAATTTTCCCAAGGCGGTAGCGACTATTCCCTATTGGCTGTATATGCGGAATACGGCCTATATAACGGTGCTTTCGGTGATGGGCCAGATTATCATAACTCCCATGGTTGCCTACTCGCTGGCTAAAATACAGTGGAAGGGCAGCAGGATCATCTCCGGCCTTTTGATGGCTACCATGATGATCCCCTTTACGGTTACCATGATCCCCCTGTACCGGATCTACTCGCAGCTTCATTTAACCAATACCTATGTGCCGCTCATATTGCCGACCTTTTTCGGCAAGGCCTTTTATATCATCATCGTGCGTCAGTTTTTTGCGGGGCTTCCCAATTCATTGATGGAGGCCGCCCGGATTGACGGGGCCAATGAGTTCCAGCGTTATGTGCAAATTGCCCTGCCCCTCAGTAAGCCCGCCCTGACCACCGTGGGTATCTATGCGTTTTTGGACGCATGGAGCGATTATCTGGCCCCCATGATCTATATCAGCAAGCCCGATAAACTGACCCTTTCTTTGGGGATGCAGCAGTTCCTGAGTCAGTATTCTGTGGACTGGGCCCTGCTGATGGCTGCGGCGCTGATCTTCGTGTTCCCGGTTATTGTATTCTTCCTGTTTTTCCAGCGTTATTTTGTGCAGGGTATTTCTACCAGCGGTTTGAAGGCATAGAAAAATGACGGACAATGGCTTTGAGAAAAGCTTGCGGGATTCGGTCTATGTGCATGTCCCTCTGGAAATAGATGAGGAAAAAACCCTGGAGGCGCGGCTGATAAAAAAGCCCGTCCTGCACAGCGTCCAACTTTGGGACGGAAAGAAAATCGATCCCTGGAATTTTGAGGGCGAAGGGGAGGCGGCCCTTTCTGCTGATAGTTCACTGGTTTTGAAAACCGGCGCACGTGCGGATCACTGGCCGGAAACCGAAGCCCGTGCGGCGGATGCCGCCGCCGGGGCCTACGCCACCTTTGGTTCCTATATCGCCAGACTGGATGTCCGCGCTCAGGACATGAGCCGGGGTAACCGCATTTCGTTTCAAATCCGTCCCGCCTGTCCGGGGCTGCACAGTCCCATTATCCGTGCGGCCTTTGTGAATAACGGCAAAACCAAAATTCCCGATATATATTCCCGTGAAGGTTTTAACGCCATCAACCTGAGAAATTTTGTCTGGAATACCTGCGTGTGGGAAATTGACGCCATGGCCCATGACCAGGTGGAGGAGATATCATTCCAGATACACCGGTACGGTAAAGAGGTGAGTACCGGGGAAGACCTGCTGTTTGAGCTGCGGGACATCCGGTTCCAGCAGGTAGAAACCGATGTGGTCCATGGTTGGCAATGCGCCGCTGAAACTGCGGTATTTTCCACCGCCGGTTATTTTGAAAAGGGTAGTAAAACTGCGATTGCCAATACCGCCGCCAAAAATTTTGAGATCATCGACGAGTCAAACGGCAGGGCCGTTTTTTCAGGAACGGTGGCACACCGGGAAACCCGGCATGGCGGTTTTGAGGTTTTTGATTTTTCTTCCCTGACGAATCCCGGAACGTATCACATCCGCTTCGGCGGGAACCGGACCGCCCCTTTCAGAATCGGTGATAATATTTTTGAGGATACGGTGTGGAAGCTCCTGAACTTTTTATACTGCGAGCGCTGCGGTTATCCTGTGCCGGGAAAACACGGAAGCTGCCATGCCGATGTGATCGCCGAATACAAGGGGCTGGTACTGCCCTTTCAGGGCGGCTGGCACGACGCCGCCGATGTATCCCAGCAGACGGTTCAGAGCGCCGAAATTGTCCATGCCCTTTTGGAGGTTGCCGCCGCAGTAAAGGGCCGCAACGCCCTGCTCTGTGATCGGCTTCTGGAGGAGGCAAACTGGGGCCTGGATTTTGTCCTCCGTATGCGTCTCGGTGACGGTTACCGGGCTTCCAACGCGAGCATCCGCCGCTGGACCGATGGGCTTGTCGGCAATATGGATGACTGCAAAGCCAACGTTCATAATCATTCCTTTGAAAATTTTATCATGGCCGCTGTGGAAGCGGCGGCGGCCCATGCCTTTGCGGAGCATGATGCGCCGTTAAGCTGGAAATGCGCCGATGCCGCAGTGGAAGATTTCGGCTTTGCCCTGGAACGGTTTAAACAAATCGGAGTGGAAGAGATGGTTGAAGGGGAACACACCGCTTCCGCGAGCCTCTCCCAATACTATGCCGCAGCCTGTTGGGCCGCCACTGGAATATACCGGATAAATGCGGAAGGGGAATTTGCGGAACAGGCCGCGTTCTTTGCCGCCAAACTCCTTGCCTGTCAGGAAACCGGAACAGCAGCCCCGATGAAGGGTTTCTTTTACCGGGATGAAACCAAACAGACCATCGTGCATTTTTCCCACCAGGCCCGTGACCAGATCTTTGTCCAGGCTTTGGCCGAAGTCTGCCAGGCTCTGCCGGATCACCGGGACAGGGGCCAATGGGAGGCCGGGATGCGGCTCTTTGGTGATTACCTTAAGGGGCTTAGGGAATATACGGCGCCCTATGGGATGCTTCCCGCCGGGCTCTACAACACCGGCGAAATTGATGACCGCGCCGCCTTTGAGCGCATCCATCCTCATGTGAACTATGAACGGGAACGGCAAAACTACCGCGCCCAGCTTGAAAACGGTATCTCCCTGGGGAATGGTTATTATATCAAATGTTTTCCCGTATGGTTTTCTTTCCGGGGCAATTCTGCCATTCAGCTTTCCATGGGGAAAGCCGCTTCCCTTTTGGGCGCTTATTTTAAAGATGATGCATTAAACGAAATAGGCCGGGAACAGCTCTACTGGACCCTGGGCAAAAATCCCTTCGGACAGTCCCTCATCTATGGTGAGGGCAGCAACTATGGCCAGCAATATACCGCCCTGCTGGGGGAGACCGTCGGAGAAATGCCCGTGGGTGTGCAGACCCGGGGTAACGAAGATGATCCCTACTGGCCCCAGGCGAATATTGCAACCTACCGGGAAGTGTGGACCACCCCTCCGGGCCGCTGGCTCTGGATTGTTGCGGATCTTCTGGGCCGGTAAATTTACCGCAGCCCTTTCATCAATTCCTCAAGCTCAACGGTGATAAACGCGATAGACCTGTCCGCGCTGCCGTAGGGAATGACCAGTCGGCCTTCGTTGACAATGGAACCGCAGGTATAGACCACGTTGGGCACATAGCCGGTCCGTTCCCGTTCGCCTGGTGAAATTAATGGCTCCGATAACCTGCCGATAACCTTTGCGGGATCATCTTTGTCCAGCAGCAACGCCCCGATGGAGTAACACCGCAGGGAGCCCACCCCGTGGGTCAGGACCAGCCAGCCTTCATCCAGTTCAATGGGGGAACCGCAGTTGCCTATTTGCATGAATTCCCAGGGGAAGAGGGGCGCGGCGATTTTCTCCGCCTCGTCCCAGATATAGAGATCCTTTGAAAACATGATGTAGAGGCTCTCGCCGTCCACACGGGAAAGCATAGCGTACCGGCCCTTGATTTTCCGGGGGAAGAGGGCCATCCCTTTGTTCAGCGCCATTGCGCCTGTGATGTTCCGCATTTTGAAACGCAGAAAATCTGTGGTCTCGATCATTTTTGGGGAAATACTTTTTCCGTCGTAAGCCGTGTATGTTGCGTAATAACAGATAGTCCCGTCATCATTTACGAAACGGACAAAACGGGCGTCCTCGATGCCGTTCCGTTCATCATCCGAAACCGGAAAGAGGAGCCGTTCCGAAATGGGCGTCTCTTCGCGGAACAATATTTCTGCGATTCCGTTTTTTGATACCCGCTTTCCCCGTACCGCAGTCTTCCGTACCGGATCGATGTAAACCTTTCCCGCCGTACCAATCATACCGGTCCTGAATGAGATCGATGACACATGCCCCTCTCCCACGGAACGGGCGCTCAGGATAAAGCGCAGCTCCGCTGTATGCAGATCTTCTGTGTGTAGTTCTGCTGTGGAAGTTTGAACCGGCGCCAGCACAATTGACGGGTTAAAAAGGGCGGTGGCCTCAAATGCGTATTCGGAAGTAAAGTAGGCCCCCGCCAGAAGCCGGGCTTCTGCGGGGCCGGATTCCAAAGGAATCCGCGCCGGAAGTTCTACGGGGAAGTTCGGGAACTGTTCTGTCGTTCGGGGCTCCGCATCTTCGTCCAGACGTTTCTTTGCCATGTTGTAATGTTCCTTGATGCGTTCCACGAAGTCCCCGTGATCGGCACTGAATACGCTAATCACCTGCTCAAGCTCTTGCCGTATTTCCGCTTCCGGCATGGCGGCGATCCGGTCAATGATCGCCTGAATGCGTTCGACAGTGGGCACAAAGGGGCGGATCACCAGCCGCGAGTAGTCAGGTTGTAGATCCGGTTCGCTAAGCCGTGTCAGAATTATCACGCCTTGCCCCCGATGGGTTCCCCCGGAGGGGAACCTCGGCCCAAGCTTCCCGCAGGGAAGCAGGTCTCGGCGGCAGGTTCCAAAAGGATGCGCTTTTCGGCTTCCTTCATTTCCGCAAGGGCGATCTGAAACGCCAGTGTTGATTCGGCCCCCTCATTCTGATTGAGCCGGTCAACGTGGAGGCCGTCGTGGCAGCCGCCGCTGGCGGCGTCAAACACAAAGAGGGAAAGATCGTTCCCGCCCAGGTACCAACGGAAGGCCCGCTGGGCTTCCCGGTACCAGAACAGATCCCCGGAGATGCGGCATGCCTCCAGGCACGCGGAAATGGCGGAATTGGCCTCCAGGGGCTGCTGATCGAAGAGCGGTTTTTCTTCGCCCCTGTTGTACACCCTGTCGCTCCCGATGGGACGGAAGTGGCCCTGGGGGCTGGTCTGGATTTCCATGAGCCATTTGAGGGAAGCCATTCCCGCTTCAAGCATTTCTTCATTGCCCGTGCTGCTGCCGCTACGGATAAGGGCGTGGGAAAGTTTTGCGTTATCGTAGGTCAGATACGGTTCAAACCAGGGCCATTCGGGAAGAGCGTTTTTTTTGTAAAGGCTGAAGAGACGCAGGGCCAGTTCTTCCCGGATGCCGTCCGCCAGGCGATCCCCGGAAAAACGCTCAAGATATTCGTGGATGGCGATGATGCTGAGCGCCCAGGCCCGGGGTGAGCTGAACCGGGTCACAATCGGCAGCCCCTGTTCAAACAGTTTTGCCGCAGTTCCCTGAAAACCGGGGTTGCCGGATCTTCCAAGGCAGGTGCCCAGCGCCCAGAGCACCCTGCCGTGGCTGTCCTCAGATGCGGCTTCCTGCACCCAGGACCGGTCATAGTTGAGGAAATTGTGGAACCGTCCGGTATTTTCATCGTAGGAGTATTGAAGCAGCCCCAAATAGATTCCGGCGAGGCGGCCGAATTCAGGATTTTCCTCATCTGCCTGGGCGGCGAGGAGGATCATCAGAATAAGGGCCCGCGCGTTATCATCGGCGCAGTAACCTTCGTTGTAATTGGGTACCGTGTAGACCGCGTGCTGAAATATGCCCGTGTCATCGGTAAGCCGTTTTTACAAGGCCCAGTACGACCTGGCGGAAAAGACCGTGCTCCTCACCTTCGGCCTCCTCTCTCCCAACAAGGGGATCGAACAGGTGATCCGGGCCCTGCCTGAGATCATCAAGGTAAAACCGGAAACGGTGTACATTGTCCTGGGGGTGACCCATCCGGGGCTTATCCGTCACGAGGGGGAAGCCTACGGCTTTCATTGCAGCAACTTACAACGGAACTCCACCTGGAAAAACACGTCCTCTTCCGCAACCGTTTTGTCAGCGCCGATGAACTCAAGGAATTCCTCGTGATGGCAGATATCTACATCACCCCCTATTTATATGAAGAACAGATCACCTCCGGCACACTGGCCTACTCTTTCGGCATCGGGAACGCGATCATCTCCACCCCCTACTGGCACGCTGCGGAACTGCTCGCCGACGGCCGGGGCATCCTGGTGCCCTTCAGATCGCCGGAGGCCATTGCGGAAGCGGTGATCCGCCTTGCATCTAACGAGACGGACCGGAACGCCATGCGGAAGAACGCATACCTGGCGGGCCGGGAAATGACCTGGCCCAATGTGGCCCGGAAGTATGTGGAACTTTTTACCGAAGCCCGGGTAACCCGCCAGAATCAGATCACCCACACCCAAGGGGTCCACCCCGGTGTCCAAGGGGG
>BNUT01000143.1 GCA_025997555.1 Spirochaetia bacterium | reverse complement strand
CCAGCGAGGAATTCAAATTTATCGATTTGGCGGAAGCCTGGAGTACCGGTTCTTCGATCATGCCCCAAAAAAAGAACCCCGACTTTGCGGAGCTTATCCGGGGCAAGGCGGCCCGGACTTTGGGGAACCTGGTAACGCTTCTTACTCTTCTTAAAGGCCTGCCCTACGCCTACGACAAGGATCTCCAGGAGGACAAGGAAGCCCTTTTTGACAGCCTGGACACGGTCCGCAATTGCCTGCGGATGTTCCGGGGGATGATGGCCTCGGCGAAGTTTAACACCGAACGGATGAAAGTCGCCTGCGTAGGGGGCTTTCTGGAGGCCACCGATGCGGCGGAATACCTAGTCCGCAAGGGCCTGCCCTTCCGCAAGGCCCACGAGGCCGCCGCCCTGATTGTCCGGGACTGCATTGAGGCGGGGCAGCGGAGCATTTCGGAACGAACCCTCCCGGAACTTAAAAAACGCTCTGAATTATTTGAGGACGATATCTACGGAGCTCTTACCCCCGCCGCCTGCGTGGTGGCCCGGAACCTTCCCGGCGGTCCCGCCCCCGATGAGGTGCGGCGGCAAACCAAAATACTGCGGGAATCAATTTAATCTGTCCATTGGTAAGAATTTTAAGTTCACCAATTGACGATATCCTTAAGTTTGGGGTAGACTAAAAAGGTATACAGTTCCGAGACCGTGTGTTACGTGAAGGCGGAGCGTATAAAAATGTTAGTTAAGGAGTTTTTATGAAAAAGTTCTCGTTACTGGTTTTGCTGATGGTCCTGTTGTCTGCGTTTGCATTCGCGCAAGCCAAGGATTCCCGGGTTGTGGCACAGTGGGATGGTACCGATATTACGGCACCGCTCGTATACCATCTTGAAGTGTGGGACCAACACGGTGCTACAACGGATATCGGTCCATTTTTAACCCCGGTAAACAACCTTAGAAAATATGGTGCCGTCAGTTTCCTTATCCACGCCGATAATGGCTATATCGTCGTGTTATATGCCAGCCCCGATTGGGCGCCGGCCCTGCAAAAACCGCAGGGGGTCACGTCCAAATATACGGTCGCCGGAGATTTGAGGCAGGTTATCCGTACGGTATTGGACAGCAGGGAATTCAAGCAACATATTACCAGAAGCCAATTCGTCACAGACCTTGAAACGACGTATGCGGGGTTGAAATAAGTTTCAAACGGCGCCTGCTAAAACCCGGGCCGCCGTCCGTGGGCTATTTACTGGCGTCAAAAAACCGCAGGGCAGGTGTCTCTGCGGTTTTTTGGCTTTACTTGAAGCAGTTCCAAAATTGATATTTTGGAACCAGCTCACTTGTGCCAGATTACGTTTGGATCAACGTGATAAATGTCCGGCGAGCAGGTAGAGGCCATGGCCCCGGCCAGTTCGGCGGTCATGCTTTGTATGGTCTTTGTTACCCCACCCGCGCCTTCTGTGCGCAGGGGCTCCATTATCGTACGGCCCACACCCACGGCAACGGCTCCCAGCGCAATCGCCTTAAAGGCATCCATTCCGCGGGCTATCCCGCAATCCACGAAAATAGGGATCTGTTTGTTCACGATTTTGGCGATCTTCGGGAGAATTTGCAAAGGCGGCAGGGAATAGTCGATCCTGCCGTGGTGGTGGGATACCACGATACCCCGGACCCCGGCGTTCAGGCACTTCCAAGTATCCTGCTCGCTTAAAACTCCCTTGATGATGAAGGGCAGTTTGGTGGATTTTACAAAATCCCGTATCTCGTCCAGGGTTTTGGGCCGCATCTGGAGGTCGTGTACCACATCAAACTTACCCTGTCCGTTAAATGAATGGTCCACGTCGATACCCACCGCGATACAGCCGCATTTTTCCGCGTGTTCTATCTTTTTGAAAATATCTTTGTTATCCGCATAGGGTTTGATGATCTTGATGGTTTTGGCCCCGGTGGCGGTGATCTCCTCAAGTTCCTTCTCGTCCCCCATACCGGCCCACATCACACCCCCGGCTTCCTTCATCCCTTTGGCGGATTCCACCATGCCCTTGGGATAGACCCTGTCCAGGTGGGACAATGCCGCAAACATAAGCGGCGTCTCAAAGATTTCGCCGTAAAGCTCCAGTTTGGTGGAAGGCTCCACCCCGTCGATATACCGCAGTTCAACCAGCAACGAATCAAAGTAGTCTCGGGTTATCTGCGCCGAATCCCCGGCGTTTACATTTTCAGCCATACTATACCTCCGTAGAAGCATAGTATAGCATTAAACTTCTCTTAGAAATACCTTTTCAGCAGGCCCCGGAAACCGGCACCGTGACGGGCTTCGTCACGGGCCATTTCGTGGACCGTGTCGTGGATGGCGTCGTAGTTCCGTTCCTTGGCGCGTTTTGCCAAGTCAACCTTACCGGCGCAGGCGCCGTGTTCGGCTTCCGCCCGGAGTTCCAGGTTTTTCTTTGTGCTGTTGGTGATAACCTCGCCCAGGAGCTCGGCAAACCGTGATGCGTGATCCGCTTCCTCAAAGGCGTAGCGCTTGAAGGCTTCGGCGATTTCGGGATAACCCTCCCGGTCGGCAACCCGGCTCATGGCCAGATACATGCCCACTTCGGAACATTCCCCGTTAAAGTTGGCCCTGAGGTCCGTGAGGATGTCCTCTTCCACACCCTTGGCCACGCCGACCACATGCTCGGCGGCGAAAGCCGCGCCCGCACTCTGCTCCTTGAACTTGGACGCGGGAGCCTTACACTGGGGACAAGCCTCCGGGGGCTGATCTCCCGTGTGGACATAACCGCAAACCGTACATACCCATTTCTTCATAATAGTACCTCCATAAAAATTTCACGGCACAAGCCGTGTTGGTTCCTCAGTACACTCGCCGCAGAGGCCGTAAAATACGGTTTTGCGGTAGTCGATGACGAAGTCCTGCTGTACTGCCGCCGCCATTCCCCTGACGGCCTCGTCCTCCGGGCAGGGAAGATCAATAATTTTCCCGCAACCGCTGCACACAAAGTGGGGATGGGGCGCTGTCTGGCCGTCAAAGCGCTCCTCCCCGTTGACCACCCCCACGGAAATGACCTGCCTTTCTTCCTGAAAAAGCTTGATGTTCCGGTACACCGTCCCCAGGGACAGATCCGGTATGGCCGACTTGAGCCGCTCATACACCCATTGGGCGCCGGGATGGGACACCGTGGATTGAATCACCCGGAGTATGGCATCCCGCTTGCTGCTATGTTTCCTTGCCCTTTCCATACCGGTCATCGTTTTATCACTCCAAAATAATAATGATAACTATTATTAATATAATATATTAAAAAAATTTGTCAAGGGAATTGGACAAACTATGTTTCGTATGGGATTCTTGCGGATTGCGATGAGTGGGAAAAAATACAGCCTCAGATTTAAGCGCCGCATATTGATCTGGGGGTTTAAGCAGCATCTTGAGGCTGTCCTCGCGCTCTGATATTTCATGCGTTTGCCGTGATCCTGTTGACAAACCCTATATGATTTCTACAATAATATACCTATGAATGAAACCAAGTCCCCTTCTTCCGGCAGAAAGTTCTCCTGGTTATGGATTCTTTCTACCGTGGTACTTTGTGTGGTGTTTACCGCTGCGTCGGTTCCCCGTGTGGAAGCCCAGAGCAAGGCCCAGGAAGCCCGGCAGTACACTTCGATTATTCAGAACGTGTTTGACTTTATCCAGCGCCATTATGTGGAAGAGGTCGATCCCAAGACGATCTTTGAGGGGGCCATGACCGGTATGTTCAACGCCATTGGGGACCCCTACTCAAACTTTTTGCCTGAATCGGATATGGCGGACCTGAATGATACCACTCAGGGGAATTTTGGGGGAGTGGGGCTTTATATCTCCAAGCCAATTGGAGAACGGCCCGATGGCAAGCCCGCCTATGTGGAAGTAGCCTCCCCCATTGAGGATACCCCCGGCTGGCGGGCGGGGATCAATCCCGGAGACTTTATCATCGAAATAAACGGCGAATCCACCGATGCGCTCACCATGGATGATGTGCTGGCCCGGCTGCGGGGGCCTGCGGGGGATGAGGTTAAACTCATCATCCGGCGGGGGGAAAAGCTTGAATTCCCCGTTACCCTGATCCGGGCGATCATCGAAGTGCCCACCACCAAATACGCCATGATCGGCGATACGGGTTACCTCAAGCTGCTCACCTTTACCCCCATGACGGTGACCAGGGCAAAAGAGGCCATCGCCGAATTCAAATCGAAGAACTACAAGGGGCTGATTCTTGATCTAAGGAATAACTACGGCGGACTTTTGCAGTCTGCGGTGGGTATCAGCGACCTCTTTCTGGATGGCGGGGTAGTGGTCAGCACCAAGTCCCGGATACCGGGGGAAAATTCGGTTTTCAATGCCCAAAAGTCCAGTCTGGTCAGCGGGGATATCCCCGTGGTGGTGCTTATCAACAAGGGTTCCGCATCGGCTTCGGAGATCGTGGCGGGGGCACTCAAGGATCGGGGCCGGGCCTATCTGGTGGGGGAAAAGTCATACGGAAAGGGATCGGTCCAGCAGGTCTATCCCCTGATGGACAATAAGATTGGCTTCAAAATCACCACCGCCCGGTACTACACCCCCAGCGATGTGAACATCGACAAGATCGGTATTCCACCGGATCGGGAGGTGAAATTCCCCGAATTCACCGCCGATGATGCGGAAAAGCTCAACACCCTCATCACGGCGAATAAAATCCCTGACTTCATCAAGGATCATCCCAAGGCCAGTTCCGCAGAAATCGAAGCTTTTGGCCAGGTGTTAAGCAAGGAATATCAGCTTGATGCATCATTACTCAGTCGGCTTGTCCGAAACGAGCAAAACCGGACCACTATTGCCCCGGTATATGATTTGGAATACGATGTGCAGCTCCAGGAGGCGGTAAATATCATCCGGCAAGGGGGTTTCCGTACCCTGATGCAGACCAGCAAGACCCTTAAGGCCCTGCAGGAAGAGGTATCCCAGGAGGATATTGCTCTGGCCTCATAGGGGAAACGCCGGGCGGCTTTTTATGAAGCGCTTCATCTTGCCCCAGCCGCCGGATTCTGAAGGGTTCATCCGGCTTACCGGCAGGGATTATCATTACCTGGTCCGGGTCAGGCGGCTGCGACTGGGAGCGCTGTTCCCGGCGCTCCTCCCCGGCGGCACGGAAGTTGAGTTCCGGGTCCATTCGGTTGACGGGGATACCCTGATTGGGGAGTGCCTGACCGAAAAAGGGCGCCAAGCGCCAATTCAGAGAATTCCGCCGATACTATTGTTCCAGGCGCTGCCCAAGGGGACTAAAATGGACTTAATCGTCCGGCAAGCCGCGGAAGGGGGGATCACCGAAATTGTCCCCTTTGCTTCGGAACATTCGATCCCGAAAATTCATGGTGGCGGGGAAGAAAAGCTGGAGCGATGGGAGCGGATTGTCCGGGAGGCGCGACAACAGAGCGGGTCCGGTATTGCTACTGCTGTCCGTGTACCCCTGGATATGGATGGCCTTTTGGCCTATTGGGATAGTATCAAGAGCGGGCGGCCCGGCAGCCGGGGGCTGCTGTTCCACCAGGACCCGGTAGACGAAGGTTCCCCTCTTGAACAGGGAAGTCTTCACGGCTATCTTGAAAGCAGGCCGGAACTTACTGCCATGGTTATAGGACCTGAAGGGGGCTTTTCCCCCGCTGAGGTATGCCGATTTTTAGCGGCGGGGTTTAAACCCGTAAAGATAGGTGATACAATTCTAAGGACTGAAACTGCGGCCCTTTATGGGGCGGCGGCTATACGGATCATTCTTTTGGAGAGCGCTTCGTGGACCTACAGGCCACAACAGAAGATTCAATAAATCCCCCCGCAGCCCTTCCCCCCGAAGGGTCGGCGAAAGAACGGGTCAGCCTCCTCAAAGTGGGCATCGATATTGTGGCCCAAGACCGGCTTACCGAGGTTGTGTACGATTTGCTTGCTGCGGAGGGCGGGCGGAATATCGTCCTCCTCTCCCTTTCGGACCTGTTGCGGGCCCGCCGAAACGGGGAATACCGTACTTATGTGCTGAATGCCGCCCTGGTACTTCCTATTTCTAAAAGTCTTATCGGGGGTATCCGGTTCCTGACCGGTAAAAAAGCGGTCCGGTACATGCCCTTCGACTTCGTGGTAAATCTCCTTACCATTCTGGAGGCCCGGGAATTTTCCCTGTACCTGCTGGGGGGCCAGCGGCGTATCCTTCAAAAGACCGAAAAAAACATCCGCCAAACCTTCCCCCGGCTGCGTATCGTGGGCCGCTTTATCGGCGCTTTTAAACGCCAGGAAGAAGCCACCATTCTGGAGGCCATCCGCAAGGCCTCCCCGTCATTACTCCTGGTGGGCAAGGGTATCCGGGGGGAAGAACAGTGGATTGCCCGGAACACGGGCCGACTCAGCCAGGGAATGCGGCTCTGGTGCAGCGATCTCTTTGATGTGTTCGCCGAACGGAGGCACCGCCCTTCCCGCAAAACCTTTGACCGGGGCCTTGAATGGGTAGGCTATTGCTTCCAAAAACCCCTCCGGTTTTTCCGGGTCTTCCCCTACTTTGGCTATAAGATTCTGCTGCTCTGGTATAGGTTATTTGTAAAATGACGAGGTCCCAGTCAGGCATTTCTTGACCTTCAATGCGTTTTAGGCGCCACTTTAAGCGGCGGGGGGATTCTCACCAAAACTTGAGTTAAAAAGCATCCGCTCAAGGTAGTCATTATCCCAACCCATTTCCACAGCGGGAACTCCTTCCGCAGCCATACGACATCATCACTTATCGCGTAATCCCGGTATTCTTCCGCCGCTTCGTGGAGGTTTTCCTTCAACCGTCACTATGCTGCTTTCAAGCGTTATCTTCTCAAGCAAATGCAGTATCGCCGTGATCATGGCAACTTCGTTGCCCTTGCCCTTTTTAGGGTAAAATACTCCCAATGGACACCAATGAAACCTCCGATCCTGCAAACGCCGGAAGCGTGAGGCGGAAAAGAAAATCAACAACCTCACCCTAAAGGACGAGGTATGTAATTCTCGTAAGGCGGTTATATTCAGGGGTCCAATACGAATAAAAATGGCTGCCGTCATCGTCTATGTTAAAGACGAGGGCGACGACTCGACGAACAAGGGATAACCCCCCGCCGCTTAAAGTGGCGCCTAAAACGCATTGAAGGTCAAGAAATGCCTGACTGGGACCTCGTCATTTTACAAATAACCTATACCAGAGCAGCAGAAT
>BNUT01000142.1 GCA_025997555.1 Spirochaetia bacterium | reverse complement strand
TGGGGGTTGCAGTTGGAGATACCGAATCCGATGCAGACTGGCTTGCAGAAAAAATCGCCAATCTGCGGATATTTAAAGACGAAAACGAAAAAATGAACCTTTCGGTAAAGGATATTGGGGGCGGCATCCTTGCTGTCTCCCAGTTCACCCTCCTTGCGGACGCCCGCAAGGGCCGCCGTCCCTATTACGGCGATGCCGCCGATCCTGAGGCCGCAAAAAAACTCTACGAATATTTTATGAATAAAATCCGTGAACAGGGCCTTCCCTGCGAAAGCGGGGTCTTCCAGGTCCACATGCAGGTAGCCTATACCAACGACGGGCCGGTAACCATCATTCTGGACAGCAAAGAAATTACTTAATCCTGTATAAAAAAGAATACTAATCTTACTGATTAAACAAATTAGGCGACTTCAAATAGATCTCCGCGTCAAAAGTACGGAGGATTTTGCCCATGGGGCCGTTGGTCATGATGGTCCTGATGATCCGTGCGGATAATTCCGAGGAGGGAACCACCTCCAGGCCGGGGATCTTGTCCGGCAGGGCGCCGGGGCATACGGTATCGGTGACCATGATGCGGTTCAAAAGGCCCTCTTCGGAAAGGGCGGTGAGCCGCTTCGCTGCGGGAGGGGAGAAAAGGGCATGCACAGCGATGATGTTGACTTCCGCCGGTTTCAGGGGCCCCAGGGCGCGGATAAGGCTTTCCACGGAACCGGCGCTATCCACCATATCATCCACGATCCAGAGGACCTTTCCCTCCACCGGCTCTGCGGAAAGGATATTGATCGACTCAATGGTATTACATTTTGAATAGTCCCGTTGCTTATGGGCCACCACCAACGGCGCCCCAAAGGCATTGGCAAAGCCCCGTGCCAGTTTTTCGCCCCCGGCGTCCACTGAACAGAAGGCCCAATTGGGGCGGACTACCTTTTCTAATGTTTCCATATCGTGGATATAGGCGTCACAGAGGTAACGCTCAAGAAGGGTCAGGGCGGGGATATCATCAATGGTGCAGACCGTGGGGTCCAGCATGGATTCGGATTTATTTGAATGGAGCTGATAGGTAATGATATGCCTGGTTCCCAGGCTGCTGAGGATTTTGAAATGAACCCAGAGCCCCACGGAGTTGCGGCGGGTGGTCCTGTCCGACCGGGAACAGGAAATAAAGGGCTCAAATACGATGATGTCCCCTGCCTGGCACCGCTTAAGGGCGTCTACAGCGTGGTACAATTCGATTTTGGCCTCCTCGACACTGAGGCCCGCCTCATTCCGGGAACAACAGGCAAAGAGGATCACATTTTTTCCCCGGACGGAATTTTTTACGGAGACCTCCATTTCGCCGTCGGCGAAGCGGTCCGTGTTGAGGAATTCCACCCCGTTGATGGTATCCGCACCGGCAAAACTGGGAAACTTGGTCAAATGCCCGGTGACCCGGGACGCATAATCCTGCATGGACCGGGTGGCGGCGATGACAAACTCATTCATCCTGATTATCCCCCATTGGACTTAAGCCTATCATAAACGCCGCTTAAAATATAGTGACAAAAAAATATCTAAACAAAATTTAAGTATTTTTTGCCTTTTGGTATAGAAAAAAATAAAAGAATATGCTATTTTTTTCAGACTGATTGAATCGCCGCACAGGTGAGTGCCCTATATATCGGGAGGTAACATTATGGCAAAGAACGAAAGCGAAAAAACCCGGGGGAACCCCCTGGCCTCTGCGGAGGACAAAGAAAAGGCTCTGGAAGCCGCCCGGCTCCAGATTGAAAAACAGTTCGGTTCCGGCTCCCTGATTAAACTGGGGGACACCAGCAACGCAACGGGGATTGAGGTGATCCCTTCGGGGTCCATTCTGCTGGACGAGGCCCTGGGCATCGGGGGCTACCCACGGGGCCGGATCATCGAGATATACGGCCCGGAATCTTCGGGAAAGACCACCCTGGCGCTCCACGCCATCGCGGAGGCCCAAAAACTGGGGGGAATTGCCGCCTTTGTGGACGCCGAACACGCCCTGGACCCGGTGTACGCCAAGAACCTTGGGGTCAACACCGATGAACTCTGGCTCTCCCAGCCGGATTCCGGGGAACAGGCCCTGGAAATCACCGAAAACTTGGTCCGTTCCGGCGCGGTGGACGTGATCGTGGTGGACTCCGTGGCGGCCCTGACCCCCCAGGCGGAAATCGACGGTGACATGGGGGACGCCCAGATGGGGCTCCAGGCCCGGCTCATGAGCCAGGCCATGCGGAAGCTCACCGCCATCATCGGTAAGTCCCGGACTATTTTGATCTTCATCAACCAGATCCGCATGAAGATCGGGGTCATGTTCGGCAACCCCGAAACCACCACCGGGGGCAACGCTCTCAAGTTCTACGCCTCGGTGCGCCTTGAGGTCCGCAAGACTGAAACCATTGAGGGAGGCAAGGATTCAGATGCGGTGGGCAACCGGGTCCGGGTCAAAGTGGTCAAGAACAAGGTTGCGCCCCCATTCCGCCGGGCTGAACTGGAAATCATGTTCGGCAAGGGTGTTTCCGCTATCGGAAGCCTGCTGGACGCTGCGGTAAAGTACGAGATCATCGACAAAAAGGGCGCATGGTATGCTTATGGGGAAGAAAAGATAGGGCAGGGCAGGGACAGCGCCCGTGAATACCTGGAAACCAATGCCGAATTCGCCCGTGAAGTCGAAATTAAACTGCGGAAGCTCATCTTCCCCGGCCGTGAATTCCAGGCCCCTGTGGCAAAGGCCGCCGCCAAGGCGGCGATCACTCCGGATTCTTCATCCGAAAGTTCCCCATCCACAAGGATGGCTCCTTCTGTTCATGAGCCGGTTGCGGATTCGGCAGGGGAGGCCGGAGACGGTGATGACGCGCCGACTCATATCGGATCTGTGGTTACGGAAGCTCCATCCGGGCCAAGGGTTCCCCCTGTTCCCCCGGTCAGACCGCCCGTTGCCCCGCCCAGACCGACGGCGCCTGTTTCCCAGGGTGAGGCCATTCACCGGGGACCGGGCAGACCTCCCCGCGAAGCAGCTCCCGCACCGGCGGCCCCGGCAGGCGAGCACCGCGGTCCGGGAAGGCCCCGCCGGGAAGGCTAATGCCCTGTTTCAGTAAAAAAAACCACCCTGGGGCCGTTCTGACGGTCCTGGGGCTCGGTTCCAACCGGGGAGACTCCCTGAAAGGGGAGCCCCTCAATATCCTTCGGGATGTAATAACGGCGCTTGAGGCCATCCTGGAAAATCTCCGGGCGGCCAGGGTGCTGGAATCGGATCCCCTCCATGTGATCGACCAGCCCCGGTTCTTCAACACCGCCGTATCGGGTTTTTATCACGGGGAGGCCCTGGAACTATTGGACAGTATCCACAAGATCGAAGCGTCCTTTGGGCGGGACCGGAACCGGGAGCGGCGCTGGGGGGAACGTACCCTGGACATTGATATACTTCTTTTTGGCGATCGGGTTATCTCCCGTCCGCCCAGTCTGGAAATACCCCACCCCCGGCTTAAGGAGCGTTGTTTTGCCCTGGTCCCCCTGTTGGAATTGCTCCCCAATGCAATTGATCCCCTGACGGGAACCCCCTACAAAACCATCCTTGACGGCCTGCCGGACCAGGGGATTTACTACCCGGCCTCATAAGGGGTATAATGAAATACTGATGGAAACCACCGCAAAAAGTTCCGGTCGCAGCTTCAAGTTAAATGAATTTGAAGGCCCCCTTGATCTTCTTCTTTTTTTAATCAAAAAAAATGAAATCAATATTTATGACATTCCCGTTGCCCAGATCACCGAACAGTATCTGGACTACTTAAGCTCTGCGGAAGAACTGGACCTTGATGACGTGACGGAATTTCACGCCATGGCGGCGTACCTGCTCTATATCAAGTCCCGTACCCTCTTGCCGGTGGAGGTGGACCTTGACGATGATTCGGCTGACCCCCGGCAGGAACTGGTGGAACAGCTCATTGAATATCAAAAGTTTAAAAAACTTTCCGAACTGATGGAAGAAAAGGAAAAAGAGGCGGAGTGGATCGTGGAGCGGCAGAAGCTTCAGCGGGCCCTTCCCTTTGCCGATGAGGGACTTTGGGAAAAGGTAGATATCTGGGACCTGCTCAAGACTTTTTCCAAGCTTATGTCCAATATGCCCGGAGAACGGATCTACGACATGTACGAAGAAGTATCGGTGAACGAAAAGATCACCCTCCTTTCGGAACTGCTGGAAACCAGGGGGGAGTGCAGTTTTGCCGACCTGGTGGTTCGCAAGGGTTCAATAATGGACATTGTCTGCGCCTTTTTGGCGATCCTTGAATCGGTAAAGCTTAGGATAATACAGGTATTTCAGAACCGTATGTTCGGGGATATAATGATCAGGCCGAACCCGGCGGCCGAGGCCGTATAATTCATCATGGAGATAGATTTGGAAAAAGAAACTGCGCTTGTGGAAGCAATCCTCTATCTGGAGGCGGAGCCGGTTGGGGAAGCCAAACTGGTCAGCATCTCAGGGCTTGCCCGTGATGTGGTGGACACGGCTCTGGAAAACCTTGCCGCCAAATATGCCCAGGAAAATTCCGGGCTGGAACTTTCCCGTATCGGCGGGGGGATCACCATTTCCCCCAAGAAGGAATATTGGGAAAACCTCCGGGACCGTTACGGCAAACGGAACGAATCCCGGCTTTCCCGTGCTGCCATGGAGACCCTTTCGATCATCGCCTATTCCCAGCCCATCACCCGTGCCGAAATCGAACAGATCCGGGGCGTTTCCGCAGATAATATGATTCATCTTTTAAAGGAAAGGGATCTCGTTAAAGAGGTGGGCCAAAAAGACGTTCCGGGAAAACCGGCCCAGTGGGGTACTACCCGGGAATTTTTAAAACTTTTCCGCCTGGACAGTATCGCCGACCTCCCCAAATTAAACGAACGGGAGACCGACCGGTTTGAGCTTGAAGGACAGGAAGGCTAACCCGGCGGGCGAGGGCGCCCGCCGGGTTAGCTTGGAGTTTCAGCCAAAGGCTGAAACTCCTAAAGTTGAGATGTCGAAGACATCTCAACTCAGGCTCCAGGCCTACCTTGCCCATGCGGGTGTCGCTTCCCGCCGGGCCTCGGAGAAGCTGATTACCGAAGGGCGGGTTGCGGTAAATGGCCGGGTTGTTACGGTCCTTGGGGAGAAGGTTCTTCCTACCGATGAGGTGAGCCTTGACGGCAAACCGGTCAAGCCTGAGAACCGGCTGCGCTATTTGGCCCTCAACAAGCCGCCTGAGTATATTTGCAGTTCCGCCGACCCGCAAAACCGGCCCCTAGCCCTGGAACTGCTCCCGGCGGATATAAAAGAACGACTCTACAGCGTGGGCCGCCTGGACTTTCTGTCCTCCGGGCTCATACTTTTTACCAATGATGGGGACTTTGCCGCAAAAATCGGCCATCCCTCGGCGGAGATCGAGAAGGAATACCTCGTGGAAGCTACGGGAATCATCCCCGATTCGGTCTCCCAGGCCTTTGCGGAGGGTATCACCATCGACGGGGTCTATTATCAGTCCCGTGAGATTGAAAAAATAGGCCGAAAGACCCTGCGGATCTGTTTGGTGGAAGGTAAAAACCGGGAAATCCGCCGGGTTTTCTCCCATTTCCATCTGCATCCCCGGAAGCTCCACCGGATACGCATCGGGCCGGTCCTGCTCGGCGGATTATTGTCCGGGGAATCAAGGGGGCTTACGGATAAGGAATTGCGTGAGTTAGCAGGTAAGGAAGAATAAGGAGTTTTCATGGTAATCGCCATCGACGGTCCTGCGGGGTCCGGTAAAAGCACCATAGCGCGCCTCCTGGCCGAAAAATTGAAGCTTCCATCCGGGAAGCCCGTCACCTATATCAATTCGGGCAGCCTGTACCGCGCAATCGCCCTGGGCTGTATCAGGCGGGGTATCGGCTTTGATGAAAGCGATAGGGCCCTGGAATACGCCAAGACTGCGGCCATCGAATACCGGAACGGAAAGGTCTTTCTTGACGGGGAGGACGTGTCCGATGCGCTTCATACGGACGAAATTGATAAATTTACCGCCCCCCTTTCCGCAATCGTACCCATCCGGCATGTGGTAAACGATTTCATCCGAAAAATTGCCGTGAATATTGACGCGGTGGTGGAGGGGAGGGACATCACCACCGTGGTGTTCCCCAATGCGGAACACCGGTTCTACCTGGACGCTTCCGTGGAATCCCGTGCCCAGCGGAGGCATGGGCAGGGGGTTTCCGCTCTCAGTCTGGAAGAAATCCGCAGAACTATCCAGGAACGGGACAAAATAGACAGGAACAAAGAGGAAGGAAGCCTTAAAATCGCCCCCGGAGTGGAGTATTTGGACACATCGGACTTGACCTTAAACCAAGTTTATGACAAATTGATAAGAAGAATAAAGATAGAAGGAACGATCAACATGGCCCAGATGGAAGTGGAATCGGACACTAGTCCGCAGGATGAATCAGACGGAAGCAAGACCGCAAACACCGCCGGTAACATCCAGACGCAATTACAGGAAGAGTACCTCAAATCCCTTGAACAGCTTGAAGAAGGGCAGCTTGTGGATGGTGTTGTCATCCAGGTTACCCAGGATCAGGTGTTTATCGATGTGGGTTACAAGTCCGAAGGAAAAATTCCCATTGAGGAATTTACCGAAATCCCCAAAGTGGGGGATGCGGTATCGGTAATTCTCGTCGCCAAAGAAAACAAACACGGGGAAGTGATCGTCTCCAAGCAGAAAGCCGATGTCAAGGTTTTCTGGAAAAACCTCCGGCAGGCCTTTCAGGATCATGCCGTAGTGGAAGGGACCATCGAAAAGCTCGTCAAGGGCGGTTTCGATGTCAATATGGGTTCCGGCGGGCGGGCTTTCCTTCCCATAAGCCAGTCGGATGCCCAAAAAGTGGACAAGCCGGAAAAATTCCTTGGGATGAAGACCCAGTTCTATGTGGAACGGCTCTATTCTGACGGCAAAGTCAACATCGTGGTGAACCGCCGCAAGTTTCTGGAAGAAGAAATTGAGCGGAAACGGAATGATTTCTTTGAACATACCCCGATCGGTTCCGATGTGGACGGGGTTGTAAAGAGCTTTACCTCCTTTGGGGCCTTTATCGACCTCGGGGGCTTTGACGGCCTCCTTCACATCAATGACATGAGCTGGGGCCACGTGACCCGGCCCAAGGACTTTGTCAAAAAGGGTCAGGAAATCCACATCAAGGTTATCC
>BNUT01000141.1 GCA_025997555.1 Spirochaetia bacterium | reverse complement strand
GGCGGCGGAACAGCATTACTGCGGGCCGGTAACGGAATTTTACTGGCCCCGGGGAGAACAAAAAAGGGTTCCCCTTGCGGGCGCTCCCGGGGTAGAAGCCCTGATTGCCGAAAACGACGCCGAGGCCGCACAGGCTCTGGTGGATCGGGAATATACCCTCCTCCGCCGTTATGAACGCAGCCCCCTCTGGAAAGAAGCCTGGATTCGTTTTTACCGGGCCATCTACCGGGACTCCTGGGAACGGATTGCCAACGCCTGTTTCCAGCTTGAACGCAACTGGGCGGTCCGGGCTCTGCACGAAGGGACCACCCTATCCGGAGGGGAACCTCGGACTTCGTCCTCGGCGGCAAGTCCCGGAGGGGAACCTCGGACTTCGTCCTCGGCGGCAAACCCCGAAGCGGACCTTGCGGCAAAGGCCCTGGACTTTGTACAGGGCTTTAGCTATGAGCGGAACCTTACGGGAAGCGATTTTGTAAATCTGGTAAGCGCCGTCACAGAGGGCCGGGGGGACTGCGACAGCCGGGCCATGCTCTGGGCAATACTCCTTACCCAGGCGGACATCCCTTCCTGCATCATGGTCTCAAAAGATTTCAGCCATGCCATGGGGCTTACGGACATACCGGGAACCGGCGCCCGTTTTCAGCTTGAGAGCGCCCGGTGGCTCGTGGCGGAAACCACCGTCCCAGTAGCCATCGGCCGTATCCGAGCGGATATAAGCGGAATCGACCACTGGCTGGGAGTGACCTTCGAGTAAAAGTTAGCCATTAGGGGATCACCCTGTTTCTTCTTTACATTGCAGGCTCGGCGGATGGTTCCGCAAGCAGTTTATACGCTTCCTCTGGGTTTTTTGCCTCAAGCAGCCCGGCGCGGAGTGCGGGACTTTTGAGGCGGGCGCTGAAAAAGGAAAGGGTTTGCAGATAGTAGGCATGCTGATTATAGGCGGCGGCGATCATGAAGACCAGCCGCACCGGTTCATCGTCAAGGGTCTGGAAATCAAGGATGCCGGTTTGGCTTATACCCACGGAAACCACCAGGTCCGTAACCGAAGAAAGCCGCACATGGGGGATGGCGATACCCCGGCCAATGGCGGTGCTCATGAGTTCCTCCCGTTTAAGAACCTCACCGGCAAGCTCCTGCCGGTTCTTTACCTGGGGGGCCCCGGCAAGGTTTTCCGCCAGAGCCAGCAGGACATCCCGCTTGGTGGAATAGTTGAGAAACAAAATCCTCTCCGGGGAAATTACCGTATCGATCCGTACCGTTGAAAGCTGGGGATTAAGGCGGCTGCCCGTAAGCCGGTCATTAACCCATTTTTCAATCTCGGATTTCTTGAAGCGCCAGACAGTGCCGATCTTCCCGGAGGGAATTTCCCCCTTTTGGGCCCAGTCATAGACGGTCCGCTCGGAAACCCGCAGGTATTTGGCAACCTCTTCAATGGTCAGAATATCATCTTCTATCATTTGCAATAGTATGCAGTATATATCACTATATGTCAATAAAATGCATACTTGCGAATTTGCCCCCTCAGCCCTTTGTCAAATCATGTAAAGAATCGTAGGGCAGTAGTTCCCCCATGGTGGTGTCTACCCGGTTCGGGCCTGAGCCGGCGAAACGGACCGGCGCCTCCGGGGGCATGAACTCGCTTAAAACCTGACGGCAGGCACCGCAGGGACCTACGGGCTCAGCGGAATCGGGGGTGGAAATGGCCAGGGCGGTGAAGGAGCGCTTGCCATGGGCTACGGCCTGGACCACGGCGTTCCGTTCGGCGCAGATAGTGAGCCCAAAGGAGCGGTTTTCCACGTTGCAGCCGGAAAAGACGGTCCCGTCTTCCGCGAGCAGGGCTGCTCCTACATGGAAATTGGAATAGGGCGCATAGGCAAAAGCGGCGGCTCTTTGGGCTTCCTGAAAGAGTGCGTCCATTTGGGTATCCTTCATCATTTCCCCCTTGAAATTCCGTTGAATCTTTCTATAATAGAGTTGTTCGATAACTTCAGTTATCGAACAACTTCCGCTGAAAAATGCAAAATGCTCTGCATTTTGTGAGACTTGTGAGAGAACCAACCGGGTTCTCTCACAAGTCCAATATATCATTAATAATAACACAAAGAGGTTTTTGTGGCGCAGAAAAAGAAAAAATACTGGTTGATTATCAGCCTGGCGCTCTTTGTGGTCTATATTTTCGCCGCAACCCAGCCAATTCCCGAAGAAAGGATATTGATCCCCCGGTGGCTCAGTTCCACCGAGTCGGGGTACCCGGTTCCCATCGCAAATGATACCGCATCAATTTCTTCCGCCGGAACAGAAGAAACCGGTGCGGCCTATATCCCCTTCCGCCTGGGGTCTCATTTTGGGTATGTTGATGACTCAGGTAATTTTGCCCTGAACCGGAGACAGGAGGAGTATCTTTCCATTTCCGATGATAAATGGGCCGAATACGCCGCAAAAACGGAGCTTATCGAGATTCGCTCTCCACGGGGAGAAGATCTGCTGCGGCTCGAAAAGGCGCGGGGCTATCCCCTGTTTCTGGATAACCGGACCTTCCTTATCTCCGATGAGGGGAATACCCTTTCCGCCCTGGATGATGAGGGGAACCGGCTCTGGACCTACGATTTTGCCGCCCCCCTTACCTGCATTGACGCCGCTGCGGGGCTCATTCTGACCGGCTCCCTTGACGGTGTGGTGGAGGTTCTTGACAGCGCGGGTAAACGTATCTTTTCCTTTGTGCCCGGCGGTTCCCGGCTGGCGGCGATCTATGGCTGCGCCATTTCCCGTGACGGGGAACGGCTGGGGATTATCTCCGGCATTGATGATCAGCGTTTTCTGCTGCTGGAACACTTCGGCATTCCCGGTTCCGGGGAATACAAGGTGAGTTACCACGAATTTCTGGAAGACGGCTTTCGCCGGGAGGTGCCTATTTCCTTTATTGATAATGATAGCCGAATCGTTTTTGAGCGGCAGGGGGCCTTAAGTATTTACGAAATAAATAACCGTGTCAGCCGGAGAATTCCCCTTAAAGGAGAGCTTATCGCCCTTGATGTCGAGGGAAGCAGCGGGCTCCTCTTTGTGGTCACTTCCCAATCGGAACTGCAAAAACAGCTGGTTGCCATAAGCCTGCCGGGGACGATTATTATGGAAGCCCCCTTCAAAAGCGGCGATGTCTTTCTTGGACGCCGGGGTTCCCGTCTTTACCTGGGGGGAGGATCCACCCTGACCTCCTTTGAGCTGGGCAGGAAGTAGGAGGGAAATTGATGCGAATAATTAGAATAAAAAAAATTCATCTTCTCCTTTGTGTTCTTTGTGGTTATCTTCCCCTTTCCCTTCCCGCCATGGACTGGCCTACTGCGGATGGTGTCATGGTAAATAACTTTGGGCTGAACGATGGGGGCAGACCTGTGCTGGGCGCCGTCTTTGAGGCGGAAGGTGATATCACCGCCGCCGATACGGGGGAACTGCTCTTTTTCCGCCGGACTGAAAACACCGCATCCCGGCTCCCCTCCCCCCTGGGGGCCTGGATAGCCCTGGACCACGGGGAGATCATCAGCATTTACAGCCGTTTTGAGGATACCGGGAAGCAACTCCCGCACAGAATCAGCCGGAATGAGCCCATTGCCGCAGCCGGTTCCTCAGGCTGGTCCATCCGGAAGGGGTTCTACTTTTCCCTTTTTGACCGCAAGGGGCGGCACTGGGTGAACCCGTCGATGATCATCACCCCCTTCCCGGATACCCGGCCGCCCCAGATTCTGTCTATTATGTTAAAGACCCAGGATGGTCGGCTTATCAACCCCAATCAGGTACGGAGCATCAGCCAGGGCCGTTACAGTATTTTAGTGGCCGCAACAGACACCCGCCTGAGCCCGGGGGAAAGCGCCCTGGCCCCCCACCAGCTCGTCTGTTCGATCAACGGCGCCGAAATCGGCGCTCTGCAATTTGAAACCTATTCCGCCCGTGACGGGGTGCTTATGGTATACCGCAACGGCTTGGCCCCGGTTCAGCAGGTCTATGCCCCCTTAAGCGCCTTTGAGGTGAGTGAGGTATGGTTTACCCGCGGACAGGCCACCCTTGAAGTAATCGCCCGGGACATTGCCGGAAACGAACGGAGCGCCATTGCGCGGCTCCTGATCGAATGACCATAAAAACATGGTCCACCCCGGTTGCCCCTGAAGAGAGCCGTCCTGTTCCCTGCGCCCTCTGCGGCGGTGAACACTTTAAGCCCCATCTTAACTGCGAAGGCTTTGCCTTTGTCCGATGCGCCCGCTGCGGCCTGGTCCAGATGAACCCCCAGCCCCTGTTCAAGGCAATAGCGAGCCGCTATCAGGAAGGCCACGGAAATGATTATCTTTCCTATGAGCTTGCAAACGAAGCGGGCTTCCTCCGCCTCCAGGAACTGGCTTTGGCGGATGCGGGCTTTGATGAAATCGAAAGCGCTTTAAAAAACCGGCAGACACAGCCCAAAGTGCTGGACATCGGCTGCGCCACCGGGGCGCTCCTGGTAAATTTGCGGAATCGGCTCTGGGCCTGTACCGGGGTGGAGATTTCCCCCTCCGCCGAATATGCCCGCCGGGAACGAAACCTTGATGTGCGGAGCCTTCCCCTGGAGGAAAACCATTTCCCCGGCTCAAGCTTTGATCTGGTTCTCGCGTCCCATCTTATTGAACACCTCAATAACCCTGCGCTCTTCGTTGAAGAGGTTTACCGCATCCTGGCTCCCGGAGGATATTTCCTCGTAACCACCCCGAACATCTCAGGCTTCCAGGCAAGACTTTTTAAGGGCCGCTGGCGTTCCGCGATTTTTGATCACCTCTATCTTTTCTCGGTAAAGACACTCTCCGCTCTTCTTGCAGAAAAGGGTTTTGCGATAGAGCGGGTGCGTACCTGGGGCGGGCTTGCGGCAGGCACCGCCCCGGCGGCGGTGAAATATATTGCGGATAGGGCGGCGAAACGGTTTGGATGGGGAGATGTGATGCTGATCCGCTCAATTAAAAAAGTGCGCTTAGCTGATTAGCCCTTAATCGCCCCGGCGGTAAGGCCCTTGATGATGTTCTTCTGCCCGATGATGTATATGATCAATATGGGCAGCATTGACATGAGGTACGCCGTAAAAGACATGGTGTAGTTAAAGGAATACTCGGTCTTAAAATTGTACTGGAACAGGGGAAGTGTCCAGAAGATGCGGGAGCGGTTCAGGATCATGAGGGGCAGCAGGAAGTCGTTCCAGTACCAGAGGGCATCCATCACGATAAGGGTAGCCATCATGGGGCCCGTTAAGGGCAGAATCACATGAATATAGGTTTTCAGCACGTTGCAGCCGTCCACACGGGCGGCTTCCTCAAGCTCAAAGGGCAATGTCTTGATATAGTTCACATACAGGAATATCCCGCGGGTAAGGCAATAGGTGGCGTAGAGGATCACCAGCCCCATCTGATTCAGCATCTTGAGGGAAGTCATAAAGATGGTGACCGGAAGGATAACCACCTGGGAAGGGATAAAGAGCCCCATGAGGAGGAAGTAATAAACGAATTTATAATAGGGCTTTTTAAAGTTGCGGGCAATCGCATAGGAAGCGGTAGGCACCAGAATGGTTTCGATTATCAGGGCAAGGATTGTTATAAAGGCGGAGTTGCGGACATAGCCCAGGTAATTCTGGCTGGCAAAGAGCTTTTGAAAATTTTCCAGGAATAGACCGGAGGGAGGGGCAAAGAAGTCCCGCCCCGCTTCCTCAAGGCTCTTGAAGGAATTGACCACCACGAGGTACAGGGGGGCGAGGATCAGGAAAAAGCCTATCACCAGGACAATATCCCGGAAGCGGCGCCAGATAAAACCGTCGGCCTCAAGTTTAGTGTTCAGTTTCATCATTCAACGGAACTCCTCTGGGAAAGTTTTATCTGCACGATAGAAATCAATGCGATAACCACAAAGAGTACCATGGCTTCCGCGTTTGCCAGTGAAAAACGGTAGGTCTGGAAGGCGTCATTCACAATGGAGATGGCAATGACCTCGGTGGCCCGGACAGGGCCGCCCCCGGTAAGGGCGTAGGGATAGTCAAAGGTGGTAAAACCGCCCTTTATCAGAAGCACCAGATTCACCACAAAGGTGGGCAGCATATAGGGTACGGTAATAGCGGTAAAACGGCGCAAGGGGGCCGCCCCGTCCATCTGGGCGGATTCGTAGAGCTCACGGGGGATGGACTGGAGGCCGGCGATAAAAATAAGGGTGGGAATCGCCACGGACTGCCACACATTCACAAACACCGTGGCCGGCAGGGTGGTTGCGGGGGACCCCAGGGGACTGGTCTTTAATATCTCAATATTCAGGGCCTCCCCGATGACGGGGATGGCCCGGTAATAGAGCTGGCTCCATATCAAGGCCACGGTTACGGCGCTGAGCATGGCGGGAATAAAGAAAATCGCCTTGGTCAGGGTCTTTACCCATTTCCGCCGGTAGGAATCCAGACAGAGGGCCAGAATCAGCGAAACAGTAATCGTAAGGGCCACCAGCAGAAGAGCATACTTAAAGGTAGTACCCATGGAACGCCAGAAATTTTGGCTCCGCATAAGAAAGGCGTAGTTTTTGAATCCCACCAGGCTGAAATTGGGGGACATGCCGTTCCAGTTGGTAAAACTGTAAAAGATGCCGCTCAAGACCTGGAAGACATAAAACACACAGTAAAGCCCCAAGGGAATAAGGGTAAACCCAAAATAGGTGAGCCTGTCCGACAAATTCCCTTTCTTCATGCTGACAACCCTTAAAGCCCTTATAAACCGGCCTGTTCGGCCCCGGTAACGATAACGGTTTGCAGTCCCGAAAGATAGCCGCCGGTGTTTTTATCCAGCAGATACTGCTGGGTAACGCTGTACATTTCATTCACTATGGTGGTGGGAATAAAAGAACCCATCCAGTCCCAAAGGGGGCCTGACTGCATCTTGGCCGTAACTGGCGCAAGTCCCTCATCCTTATACACCACTTCGGTTAAACAACTAGGGGCTCCATCGGCATCGCAGAAGGTCTGGGCATTTTCAGTACGGGAGATGAATTCCAGAAAGGCCAGGGCCGCTTCCTTCTGGGGAGCAGTCGCAGCGGCGGATACGCAGAGGGCCGCGTCAATGCCGGTCAGCAGGGTGGTAGTTTCCACCGTATCGTTGGGAATGGGGAATACCCCCATCTTTAAATTGGGATTGGCAAGCAGGATGGTCCCCCGTGCATAGGAGCCGGTGATACAGATCGGA
>BNUT01000140.1 GCA_025997555.1 Spirochaetia bacterium | reverse complement strand
TGATACATCAGCGTACTCACATTATGTTCTTTATGGATGATCTCACTCATCCTTCTAGTATATTCTTACTTTCAGCCGCGGCAAGCCGCGGGGTATTAAACCGTATAGGCTTCGCCTAATAAAAAATTGTTGCTTTGGGTATAAACCCTTGCCATCTGCTCCCCCTTATTCTACAATAACCCCCATATGGCTGATAAACGCTTTACCATTTTAGACCTCATCGACCTGGACCTCAAGGAACACAATTCCCTCAACCTCCGCTGCATTGGCGGAAGGAAGGGGCTGACACGGGAAATTGAGAGCCCGGACCTAAACCGGCCGGGGCTGGCGCTGTCGGGGTTCTATGATCTTTTCGCCAACCAGCGGATACAGCTTTTTGGGCAGGGGGAGGTAGCCTATCTCCGTAAGCTGGAGACTGAAGGTAATACCGCAACTATCAGGCAACTGTTTTCATATCCCATTCCCTGCTGTATTTTTACCCACGCCCAGTGCCCGGGTCAGAGTTTCTTTGACGAGGCTGAGCGGACCCAGTGCCCGATTCTGCAAACGGACCTGTCGACAACGGAATTTTCAGAGCGAATCATGCGGATACTTTCGGATATTTTTGCCCCCCGGCAGAGTATTCACGGGGTGTTGGTGGAGGTCTCCGGTATGGGGATTTTGATCCTGGGGGATTCCGGGGTGGGCAAAAGTGAGACCGCCCTGGAGTTGATCGAACGGGGGCACCGGCTGGTGGCGGATGATGTGGTGGAACTCCACTGCGTAAACGGCAACACCCTTATCGGTATCGGGGCAAACAAGATTATCGGGCACCACATGGAGATCCGGGGACTGGGGATTATCAACGTGACCCACCTGAAAGGGGTCGGCGCTATCCGGGACAGCAAACGGGTCCAGTTGGTGGTGGTTCTGGAGGAATGGGACGCCGCAAAAAGCTACGATCGGCTGGGGACCGAGGAACAGTACATGGAATTGCTGGGGGTAAATATCCCCAAACTGGAGATACCGGTTAAACCGGGCCGGAACATCCCCATTATCATTGAAGTGGCGGCCATGAATGAACGGCTCAAGAGCATGGGGTATAATGCGGCCAGGGAATTCAATCAAAATATTCTTAAATGGATAGAAAGCGATACCGCCCGTTCGGTGTATTTTGGCAGTGAAGACATTATCTAAAAGGAAAGGAATATAAAATGACGGAAAAAATGGTAAAAGTGTTGAACCGGGCCGGAATCCACGCTCGGCCGGCGGCCCTGGTGGTTCAGGCCCTCAGGGATTTTAAGAGTAACATATATTTTGAAAGGGAAAATGAAAAGATAAACGCCAAGTCCATCATGGGGGTTATCACCCTGGGCGCCGCCTACGGGACGGAACTGAAGATCGTTGCCGAAGGCGAGGATGAACAGCAGGCGGTGGATATTATTGTCCATCTTTTTGAAAGCAAATTCGAGGAAGATTGACGAAGATTCTGAATCTTCGTCTTGGGAGAAAAATGCTCTGCATTTTTCTCCACCGCCTTATCGTTTTATAAGGGAATTATTATAAGTGAAGAGCGCCCGGACCCGCCCAAAGTATGCCGTTATCAATGTCCGGGGACTGGTGCTGATCTATGTGCTACTCTGCATCCTTACCGTTGTGTTTTCCCGGTCCTTTTTTTCCGAAACCCTGAGGGACGGCCGGATTCCGGGACCCCTTAATTTAATCGTTTTTTTAACCATCCCCATGGTACTGCTGATATTTTTTACAGCCTCCGTTTTTGGTCTCTTCCGGGACATCATCGCCCGGCGGGCGGGGAGCAAATTCAGGGCCCGGCTCCTGGCCTACTTTATTGTCACCGTGGCCTTTTCCGCAGCCCCGGTAACCATCATCACCGGAATCTCGATAAGCGAAATAACCCATTTCTGGCGGGGCATCAATACCAGCGCGACAACAGCGGCGGCCCGGAACTTCGCCCTGGAAACATATTCCCTCCATATGGAAAAACTCGAATCCCTGGTTAATAACACTGATTTTAGCCCCTTTATGACACCGGACAGTGAAGCCGCAGTTTCCGGGGCGGCCTCCGCACTGCCCCCTGCAACTTCCGGGCTATCCACCTCCGGGACAGCCATGCTGCCGGCGGCGGATCTGCTGGAGGGCATTACGGCGGTGCAGGATTTCAGGCAGCGGGAGAACGGGACCTGGGAAAGCTGGGCCTTTGCCGGGGACGGGGGACAGCGGCTGCAAAACCCGCCATCAATATATCCGGGCTTTATCGGCCGGGAGATGCCCAGGGACATTGATTATATCCGCTATGCCGTCCCGGTCGAAAAGACCCTGATACGGATCATCAGTTACAGCCTGGGGGAAGGCTTTGACGTGGGGGTGGGAAGAATTGAAAATGAAACCCTCCGCTTTGAGGCCATCGATTCCATCCTGTTCAATCTGCAGCCCCTGCTGATCTTCTTTTACGGGGTCTTCTTCTTCCCCTCCCTGCTGATGACTTTGATTATCGCCATTTCCTTTACCCGGCGGGTGACGGCGCCCATCGTGGAACTGACCGAAGCGACCCGGCGGGTGGCGGAAGGGGATTTTTCCATCCAGATTGTGGCCCGGCGGGGGGATGAACTGGGGCTTTTGATCCGGTCCTTCAACGCCATGGTCCAGGACCTGGAAAAATCCCGTATCGCCCTGGTTAAGGCCGAAAAAATTTCGATCTGGCAGAACATGGCCCAGCAGCTTGCCCATGAAATCAAAAACCCCCTGACCCCGATCAAGCTTTCCGCGGAACGGGTGCTGCGGCGCTGGCGGAACGAACCGGAACGGGCGGGGGAAATTCTGGAATCTTCCATGATGGCGATAATCCAGGAAACCGAGGGGCTCTCTACCCTGCTCAACGAGTTCCGTACCCTTTCCAGGCCCATGGAGCCCTCCCAGTCCTGGACCAGTTTACGGGAGCTTATCACGGAAACCATCACCCCCTACGGCAGCTCCCATCCGCTCATCAAGTTTGAGACCGAACATATAGGGGATGATATTTCGGTGAAGATCGACAAGCACCGGATTGCCCAGGTACTGATCAACCTTATCATCAACGCCATTGACGCAATGGACGGCAAGGGCTTGATAGAAATTCGCACGGACCTTGTAAAAAAACGGGAGAGCCAGTATTGTAGACTGAGTATCAGGGATACCGGAAAGGGCATTTCAAAAGAGGAAACATCACTCGTCTTTACCCCCTACTTTACTACCAAAGAATCCGGTACCGGCCTGGGGCTTCCTATTGTGGAACGAATTGTGAACGACCATGGCGGCGCCATCTGGTTTAATTCGGCGGAGGGGATGGGAACGACTTTTTTTATCGACCTGCCTCTTGAGATTCCACCCGAAGGGAAGCAATCTTCAGCAGCAAATTCCGGGGGTGAAGAATAATGGCCGGCGCTGCTATTCTCATCATTGATGATGAACCGGGTATCCGGCGGACCCTTGCCTCCATTCTTGAGGACGAAGGGTACAAGGTGCAGACCGCGGAAGATGCGGTTCTGGGTCTGGAAATCCTGAACCGGGAAACGATTGATCTGGTCTTCCTTGACGTGCTGCTCCCCAAACTGGGGGGCATGGAGGCCCTGGAACAGATCCGTAAGGACTGGCCCACGGTGGAAGTGGTAATTATTTCCGGCCATGCCAACATAGATATGGCGGTACGGGCGGTAAAGCTGGGGGCCTTTGATTTCCTGGAAAAGCCCCTGTCCCTGGACAAGGTGCTTACCATCTGCCGGAACGCCCTTACCGTACAAAAGCTGCGAAAAGAAAACCAGAATCTTAAAAAAATTGCAGGTCTTACCAAAGATGAAATAATCGGGACCAGCAAGGAAATTGCAAACATCCGCGCCCTGATTAAGCAGGCCGCCGCCAGCGATGCCCGGATATTGATCACCGGGGAAAACGGCACCGGGAAGGAACTGGCGGCCCGGGCCATCCATTCAGGCTCCGCCAGGGCGGACAGGGTTTTTATAGAGGTCAACTGCGCCGCAATCCCCGACTCCCTGATCGAGAGCGAGCTCTTCGGCCATGAAAAGGGGGCCTTTACCGATGCGGTTTCCACCCGCAAGGGCCGTTTTGAGCTGGCCCATGGGGGCACCCTTTTTCTGGACGAAATCGGGGACATGTCCCTTTCCGCCCAGGCCAAGGTGCTCCGGGTGATACAGGAGCAGAAAATAGAACGCCTTGGGGGGGAGAAAACCATTGATACGGATGTCCGCATCGTGGCGGCCACCAACAAGGACCTTGAAAAGGAATGTGAGGCGGGCCGTTTCCGGCAGGATCTTTTTTTCCGCCTCAACGTAATCCCCATCAGGCTCCCCCCCTTGCGGGAACGGACAGAGGATATCCCCCTGCTGATTCATCATTTTTTGAAAGAGATGGGAAGTGAAAAAACCGAGTTCAATACGGACGCCCTGGACTTTCTCACATCCTACCCCTGGCCCGGAAATGTACGGGAGCTGCGGAATCTGGCGGAACGGATTACGGTGATGTATAATGGAGATAAGATCGATGGCAAGGGCCTGAAGGATCTGTTCCTTAAAAACCCGGTATTTGCCGCCGAAAATAGGGGCGGAGCTTCCGCGCAGCCTGCGAAAGTGAACGTACAGACCGAAGCGGTACTGCCATCAGGTCTTATGGAACTGAATTACAATGACGCAAAAGAATCTTTCGAAAAGTATTATTTGGAATTCCAACTTTCCCGGAATAGTGGTATAATAACCCGCACGGCGGAGGCCATTGGTATCTATCCAAGCAACCTCCACGCAAAAGTACGAAAATATCAAATTGCCTCGGCCGGCCAAGCGGGCGGTCATGGCGAAAAGGATTGAACGATGAAAGAACTTACCGAGCGTCAAAAGGAAGTGCTATCCTTCATCCAGGCTTATAAAAATGAACACAACTACCCTCCAACCATTCGGGATATAGCGGATTTCTTTTCCATTTCTGTTAAGGGCGCCCACGATCATATAACGGCCCTGAAGAAGAAGGGCGCCCTTACCTACGAAGACCGGCGTTCCCGGACCATGGAACTGGTTGGAAACGACAGGGATTCCAGGGAAGAGCCTTTTATCGAAATTCCCCTGGTGGGAACCGTCGCAGCGGGGAAGCCCATCCTTTCAGGTGAAAATTATGAGGGGTCTGTTTTTCTGCATAGTTCGCTTTTGAAGAAAAACAAGGATTATTTTGCCCTCAAGGTCCGGGGAGATTCCATGTCCGGGGCGGGTATTATGGACGGGGACACGGCGATTATCGAAAAGCAGAACACCGTCAGGAACGGGGAAATCGCCGTTGCCGTGGTGAACGAGTTGGGAGACGAGGCGATAACCCTGAAACGTTTCTTTAAAGAGGCCAACCGGATAAGGCTCCAGCCTGAAAACCCCGCCTATTCCCCTATTTACAGCCAGAACGTGCGTATCGAAGGGCGGCTCACCCAAATCCTCCGCGCCTACTGATATGGCTCAAGTCTTATCCTCCAAAGGCGGCGGCCTCGATCTTGCACGGGGTTGCTGCTTCCTCTTTTTGGGGCCTGAACTGGGAGAAAAGGGTGACGCCGTGGAGGGGATACGCCAAAGCCTGAAACAGGGCGGCGCGGTCCCCGAAGAAACTTCCTTCTATGCAACCGAAACAGCGGTGACCGACATGGCCGCCGCCCTGCGGAACGGCTCCCTTTTTACGGACACCCGGCTCTTCTTCATCAAAAACGCCGAAGTCATCAAAAAAAAGGACGAGATAGAACTCCTTGCCTCCTACATGAAATCCCCCCAATCCGGCACGGTTCTTATCCTCATATCCGAAGAAACGAAACTGCCCAAGGGTCTGGAAGATGCGGTTCCCGCAGCGAACAAGCGTATCTTCTGGGAGCTTTTTGAGGACCGTAAAACCGAATGGGTGCGGGCCTTTTTCCGGCGGGAAGGCTGCCGGATCGACGAGGACGGCATCGGCGCTATCCTTGAACTGGTGGAAAACAACACCGAGGCCCTGCGCCGAGAATGCGGGCGGCTGGTGCTCTTCATGGGAAAGGACAAACCCATAGGCGCTGCGGATGTGGACGAATGGCTTTCCCACACCCGTGAGGAATCGGCCTTTACCCTTTTTTCCCGGATTGCCGCAGGGGACCTTTCCCGGAGCGTGGAAAGCCTCCATACCCTGCTGGGGGCAAAGGAAGCGCCCCCGGCGATCCTCGCGGGGCTCGCCTGGTGCTTCCGCAAACTGCGGGACTACCAGTACCTGGTTGAAACGGGCAGCCCCAACGACTTTGAGTTCAAAAAAATCGGCCTTGGCAATCCCAAGGCCCGCAGGGACTACACCGAAGCCTACCGCCGCTACGGTTCTGGCAGCGGGGATCGCCTGCTGGCCCTCACCGCAGAATACGACATCCGCCTCCGCTCCGGGGGCACGGCCCTTGAGGAAGTGCTGATGGAGGTTTTTTTGTATAAGGCCGTGAGCGTTAAATAATTACGGAATAACCGCTTCAAACATTGGGCCCCAAGGTCCCGGATCGCCCTTGGCGTTTTCGTAGCGGACGCAGAACTAGGCTGTCTTTCCTGAGTCCTCCTGGGGGAAGTTGAAGAGTTCCTTTTTTCGGCGGGTGAATTTTGAGAAGGGTCTTCCCTTCCCCTTTGCGCTCCCCGGCGTCATCGGTGAACTGGTGCGCGAGAAGATATTCGCCCAAACCGCATAATTCCATCATCAAATCACCCTTCCACCCTTCTTAAAACGAGTGCCTGTCACCACTGCGTTCCTTATGGTTCCAGGTTCCTAAAAATCTTTCCGGGGTTCATAATGTTATTCGGGTCCCAGGCCCGTTTGATTGCCCGCATCAGATGAAGTTCCCCTTCGGGGATCAGATTTTTCAGGAATTCCCGGCGTTTGAGGCCGATGCCGTGTTCCCCGCTGATCTTGCCCCCAAAGCCGGTGGTAATTTCATAAAGTTCCGTCAGACAGAGCCGCTCGTTTTTATGCCACTCATCCATGCCCATTTCGGGGCTCTTTACCAGGGTGGCGTGGAGGTTGCCATCCCCCGCATGGCCATAACAGGGGATCTGCATACCGTACTTTTTCCCCAGCCTTTCCAGTTCAGGGATCACTTCGGGGATACGGGAAATGGGCACTACGATGTCCTCAATGCTCTGGACGGGGCTGTAGACCTTAAAGGCCTCCGCAATATTCCGTCTTACGTTCCATATCCGCTCGATGTTGTTCCGGTCTTCCGCCACATAAACATTCAGGGCGCCCCTGCTTTCACAGAGCTTGCCAGTTTCGATAAGGTCTTCCTCAATCTGATCCGGATTGGTCCCGTC
>BNUT01000139.1 GCA_025997555.1 Spirochaetia bacterium | reverse complement strand
GTAGGGGCTGTTTTTTCCGGGGGGGGTTTCCGTGATGTTATTCCTGTCCACACCCGGTTCCCCCCGGAACCCAACGGCTGGCTCCACATCGGCCACTGCAAGGCCTTTATAACCTGTTTTTCCATGGCCGAAAAATTCGGCGGCAAGTACAATCTCCGCTTTGACGATACCAACCCCGAAAAAGAAGACATCTCCTATGTTGAGGCCATCAAACGGGACATCAAATGGATGGGCTACGACTGGGAAGACCGGGAATTTTACGCCTCCGACTACTATGAATACCTTTACGACCTTGCGGTAAAAATTATCAAAAAGGGCCACGCCTATGTGGATGACCTTTCCGAAGAAGAAACCAGCGAGTACCGGGGTACCGCCGTGGCGGACAGGAATAACATCACGGAAACCCCCCCCGGAAAAAACAGCCCCTACCGGGATCGCTCGGTGGAGGAAAACCTTGACCTCTTTGCCCGGATGCGGGCCGGAGAATTCCCGGACAGCTCCAGGACCCTGCGGGCCAAAATCGACATGGCCCATCCCAATTTATTGATGCGGGACCCCGTGATGTACCGCATCCGCCGGGGGACCCACTACCGCACCGGCAACAAATGGTGCATCTATCCCATGTACGATTTTCAGCACCCCCTTTCGGACGCAAAAGAGGGGATCACCCATTCCCTCTGTTCCCTGGAATTTGAGATACACCGGCCCCTGTACGAATGGTTCATTAACGAGGCTGAAGTGTTCCCCAGCCGCCAGATCGAGTTCGCCCGGCTCAACATAACCCACACGGTGATGAGCAAGCGCTGGCTCCTGCGGCTGGTCCAGGAAAAATACGTCTCCGGCTGGGACGACCCCCGGATGCCCACCATCGCGGGGCTCCGCCGCCGGGGCTATACCGCCGCCGCAATCCGCAGCTTTATCTCCCAGGTGGGGATCGCCAAAACCGACAGCATGGTGGACATCGCCTTTCTTGAATACTGCCTCCGGGAAGACCTGAACAAAACCAGCCTCCGGGTCATGGCGGTGCTGCGGCCCCTCAAGCTTATCATCGAAAATTGGGAGAAGGGCAAAGTTGAAGAAATTGAGGCGGTGAACAACCCCGAAGATGAATCTGCAGGGACACGGAAGATCAAATTCACCGGCGAACTCTGGATAGAACGAGATGATTTTGAAGAGGTCCCACCGCCAAAATATTTCCGGCTCTATCCGGGAAACAGCGTCCGGCTCCGCTACGGTTACATCGTCACCTGCACGGGCTTTGACAAGGACGCTGCGGGGAATGTCACCGCAGTGCGCTGCACCTACGACCCGGAAACCAAAGGCGGTAATGCGGGAGCCAGCGGCACCTTCGATAATCGCAAGGTGAAGGGGACCATCCATTGGGTTTCCGCCGCTCACGCCGTCCCCATGGAAGTGCGGATATACGATAATCTCTTTTCCGTGGAGCGGCCCATGGATGTGCCGCCGGGTGGGAGTTTCCTCGACAACATCAACCCCAATTCCCTTGAGACGATCCCTCTGGCCTACGGCGAGCCGAGCCTTGCGGGCGCAGCCGGTGGCGCCCGGTATCAGTTTGAACGATTAGGCTACTTCGTGCGTGATAGCGATACTGCGGCAGATGGAAAACCGGTGTTCAATAAAACGGTGGGGCTGCGGGACACTTGGGCTAAAGCCCTGGCGAAGATAGCGAAGAAATAACAGAGCGAGGACAGCAGTATGATTTTACGCGGAGAAGTATCTTCCGATGCGCTTGGTATGCATACGGGCATCAATATTCTGACACCGGACAACGTTAAGGGAAGCGATCCCTACCGGATCGTGTATCTGCTCCACGGCCTCCATGGCGATCAGAATTCCTGGCTGGACAAAACCATGCTGCCGGTTTTTGCCAATGACTACAATGCGGTGTTTGTGATGCCTGCGGTGGGCAGAAGTTTTTATACGGACATGAAATACGGGCAGAAGTATTTTACCTACGTCACTGAGGAACTGCCCGAAATATGCCGGAAGGTTTTCAACATCTCCGGTCGGCGGGAGGCCACTGCGGTGATGGGTTGTTCCATGGGCGGTTACGGCGCTTTGAAATGCGCCCTGTCCAGGCCGGAACAGTACGGATTCTGCGGGACGGTTTCTGCGGCCTGTTTGTATCTCAAGGAAAATCTCGATGGGCTGCGGAAAGATCCCTCCCCCTGGCTCAAGCAAGGCGGAAGCAATGCCGAAGCCATATACCGTGATTTTATCGCCATCTTTGGGGATGATTTCCCGTGGAAGCCGGAAATCGAAATCACGGAATTGGCAAAGAAGGCGGAGGCCGGGCCGGTACGGCCGAAGATCTACGCCGCCTGCGGTGAGCAGGACAGCCTCTGCACCGACAACCGCCGGTTCAAAACGGACATGGAAAAACGGAGTTTTGATTTTACCTACGAAGAATGGCTGGGAATCCACGACTGGTATTTTTTCAATGATGCCTTAAAAAAGGCTATGAAAGCATGGTACGCTTAGTCCTCAGACCTCTGATATGTCCCCTTTTATAAAACTCTCCAATGGTATATACTTTTGTAAAATTATATTTTGATTTTTAATGGAGGAAGGGAAGATGGATTCGGCGAAGGTCTATTTTACAAACATGCGGACCAAGGTTGGGGAAAGCCTCCTGGTCAAGCTTGACCGGCTTATCGTAAAGGCCGGGATCAAGGAGATCGATTTTAAGCAGAAGTATGTGGCCATCAAGATCCACTTTGGAGAACCGGGGAATCTGGCCTTTCTGCGGCCCAACTTTGCCAAGGTGGTGGCGGATCGTATCAAGACTTTGGGGGGCATGCCCTTCCTGACGGACTGTAATACCCTGTACGTGGGACGGCGCAACAATGCCCTGGTCCACATGGACGCTGCCTTTGAAAACGGCTATACCCCCTTTTCCACCGGCGTGCAGAATATCATCGCCGACGGTCTCCGTGGTACCGACGATGTGGATGTGCCGGTTAAGGACGGCAAGTACTGTAAAGTAGCGCATATCGGCAGGGCCATTATGGATGCGGATATCATAATATCACTCAATCATTTCAAGGGACACGAATTGACCGGTTTTGGCGGGGCGCTGAAAAACATCGGCATGGGAAGCGGCAGCCGGGCGGGTAAGATGGCCATGCACAATGACGGTAAACCGGAGGTTTCAAAAGCCGATTGCATCGGCTGTAAGATCTGTACCCGGTTCTGCAACCAGGGGGCCATCAGCTTCGGTGCGGACAAAAAGGCGGTCATCGATCACAAGAAGTGCGTGGGCTGCGGACGCTGTATCGGCGCATGCAGCAAAAACGCCATCTCAAACAATGAAAGTTCCAGCAACGATGCCCTGAACTTCAAGATTGCCGAGTACAGCAAAGCGGTACTGGACGGGCGGCCCCATTTTCATATCAGTGTGGTGAACCAAGTTTCGCCCTACTGCGACTGCCATGAAGAAAGTGATGCTGCGGTAATTCCGGATATCGGCATCTTCGCCAGCTTCGACCCCGTGGCTCTGGACAAGGCCTGCATCGATGCGGTGAACGCCGCCTCCGGCATTGCTACCAGCATTCTGGGCGACCGGGAGCACACCCACAAACTGCCCAACGGGGAGGATCACTTTACCGACATTCACCCCACCACGGATTGGCGGACCCAGATTGCCCACGCCGAAAAAATCGGCCTTGGTACTGGTAACTACGAATTGATCACGGTAAAATAAATAAACTAGGAGGATTTATACCATGAGCTGTCCCAATGTTAAAGAATGCGCTTGTCCCAATCTTGACTGCGCCAATCATGCGAAATGCTGCGATTGTGTGGCGAACCATCGCAAGAACAACAACTTGCCTGTTTGTTTAAGGCCAAAGGCGGAAAACCAGCCGAGGAAATAATTTTTTCTTATAAGGGAGAAGTACGGAAATGCCGGACTTCTCCCTTTTTTGCGTAAATCAACCAACCCCGCCGCAGGGCGGACGGGGTATGGACCCTTCATAGACAATCATTTATGCCGTTAAAATGCGAACGCATACCCAACGTTTATCTTGAGCATGTGTGCGTCTGTCGGTTTTGTCTCTCCAAGAAGGGTTAAAAACGAAAAGTTATATTGATAACCGGCAAGCAGGTATAAGCCGGGAACCCAGGTTGTCGTCAGCATCAGACCCCCCTGCGCCATCGCCCCGAATTCGAAGGGCAACATTTCGCTGCCATTGGCTTTGTGGATGTCGATGCCGATAGCAGCGTAGGGAGCCAAGGTTACTGCTTTAATGTTAATCGGTATATTAAAACCAACACCCCCGTCAACCTGCCAGAAGTCTTTGGCAATGGTGAAGGAAAACGGCGCTAGCCAGTACTTATTCCATGCCATAAGCACCGATGCATCAAATGCCGGCGCCACGCCGATAATTGGCTCGAAGGTATCATCGTCATACCGGTTAGCGGCAGGTATACGTTTCTCACCTGTTTTGTGGTCAAAGATGTTGGTGTAACCCACAGAAAGCATCACAAAATTATCGTAGGCATTTTTCATTTTGTCACTTTCACGCTGTTTTTCCTTTTTTTCCACCAACGTCTTGTCGCCGGATACCAGGTCGCCGGCTTTGTCGAGTTTCCAGATGCCGAACTCGGAGACCCAGGTAGTGACGATCACGCGATCACCGGCAAATATCAGCGGCACGGTGTAGCTGCCATCGGTGTTTCGTGTAATGTCGCCGAGTGTTGCCCGAAGTACGCTCGCAGTCTTGCCCCGGAACGTGTCTTCAATGAGCCACGCGACGCAATAATTCATGGCGTCAACGAGGTCACTTACATTATCGATGGCATCCTGTACGGTGCGGGGAGCACGGCTGAATGTTTCAATGATGGCATATTCGGCGTTGCTTGCCGTACACCCATTGGAAAGATAATCCGCAATGGCGCCATATACCGCTTTAGACTTCGCAAGACTTTTAATAAACGCGTCCAGCCGCAGATCCAAATTGTGCCGATTGGCTTCTTCATCTTTGGACTTGAACGCTTCGGTGATGTAGGCAAAGGCGCGGTCAGCGGGAATGGCAAAGAATGTGTTTTCCCTGTAGCCGGACAGGGTCAGTGTGTTAATTCCTGCAACAGCATATCCGCTTGTCACATTGGCTTGCTGTACCAATAATGGACCCCCTGAGTTTCCATGGTCAATATTAGATGTGTGCTGAATATAGGGACCCCAGCGCACAGGGTTGACGCCTTCTTCGTCTTCAATGTCGTGAGGCAAACGCATACGGGCATTGGAAACAACGCCTTTGCTGAATTGCCATATCTGCTCGGTAAACATTCCCGGAAAGCCTGCCGCAAATACATCAACCCCTTCTTCCGCAGGGCTTGTCATAAAGGTGAGCCCCGCCTTAAAGGGCTTCGCGCCATCGGCAAAGGTCAGAACGGCAATATCAATGTCTTCGTCGGCGGCAACCACTTTGAGCCGGTCATAGGTCGTCTTTGCGCCATCCTGTTTTTCAAAAGAAATAGACAGCGCAACTGTCTGTGCAACCACATGATAATTGGTAATCACATAGTTCTCTCCATCCGGCGCAACGTAGACAAATCCGGTACCGCCGACGCCGGATTTTATATAGCCGTCAATCCATTTGACCAGATCAGCTTTACCGCGTTTTTTGTAGCTTTCTTTCAGTTTGTCAAAAAATTCAAGCGCATCGGGATGATAGGTACCTTTGATGATACCAACGTAATCCCTGAGCGCACTCGCCTGGCTAAATGCCATTGGAGCCAACAGACCCAATAACAATACGGTAAGCGCAATTTTTCTGTGTAACATGTTTTTCTCCTTGCAAACCCCTGCCGCATCCAGCGCGGCAGGGGCAAACGAAATTAGTTCTTGTTTGAGAAGGGTATAAAGTCAATCAACTCGCTTGATTTTACCACCCCGATACCTTTATAAATACCGGCGCCGACGATTAACCGTCCGCCGTCCACTTCCCGGGTGTTAAAGGCAACAGTATATTCGGCTTCATTATCAAAGCGATACGAAAAAACCGCATCCGTCATGGGGCGGGTATTGTCGAATACATTTACCGTGAATTCCGCATCGCCGCCGGGGATTATTACCGAGCTATTGTATTTCCAGTTGACGGCAACTCCGTTGTAACCGGTAGCGGTGAGTGAGTAAAAATACACCGTAGCCGTTTCCGCTTCGGGGATACCTTCATCCCACACAACCGGGGCAGATGCACATGAGGTAACAAACAGCGAGGCAAGCACGATAGCTGCGCTCAAAATCAGCTTTTTCATTTACGCCTCCAGTGACTTTAATACTTTTTTGGGCGTGATGTCTTTGATTTTGATATTGGTAATGGTGAAGAATACCGCCCAGATTTTCTGCTGGTAAATTTTGTAGGTGTGTCCCGGCAAGCACTCACCAGCCTTTAATTTCTCTGTGTCCAACGAAAAATGTATCGTCCGTGTATTCGAGAAACCATTATTTGTCGTTGTCACGGTATACGTGCCCTGAAATGCGTGGGCTCCGGCAGGAATCGTAACCAGGGTAGTCCCGGAGAAAAGACCATCCGGCGACCAATTAACGAAGGTTTCGTCAAACTGGGTCACACTCATCCCGTTATGTACCTCCAGGTAGGCTTGCCGATCCTCGTCTATGCTGGGGTCGAAGATGCCTTTGTCGGTCGTCACGGAGGCGCATCCCGACAGGAACAGCGCCGTCAAGAGGGCGCCGGCAATTACCGGCAGCAACAGATTCTTTTTCATCTCAAGTTCTCCTTCTTTCCTTCTATAATATGGAACCTATACCTGAAACACGCCGGGCAACGCCCGCGTGTAACATTCAAAACAATACCCTGCCACGCAGTACCACCAATGTGATCAGTGAGAACACGGAGATGTGAGCGACAACAAGATACGGTAGAGAAACCTTGCAGGACTTTCATGCGTCAAGGTCTCCCCGGAGATCATTTTACTCGATGAACCCACCAATCATCTTGATTTGAAACACCAGATAGAATTACTGCAATACCTTTCCGTATGGGTCAAAGAAAAAAATAGAATCATTGTCGGGGTGCTCCATGATCTCAACCTGGTCCATCGTTTCAGCGATTATACCGCCCTCATGCGTGATGGGGAAATTGTCTCCCGCGGAAAGCCGGAGGAAGTTTTAAACGGAGCAGTCCTGCGGGAAGTTTACGGAATGGACATCGGGGCCTTTATGAGGGAATCCCTGGAGCGGTGGGGGAAAATGTAAGGCCGCTTCCCCCTATTGCCTGAAAATCTTTCTTTTTTCACTTGACAACCCGCCCAAAAACAGGCATCCTGTTTATACATAAGGGACAGGTAGGGGCTCTCGTCCTCTGCTTTGATCCCTGCGCGAAGGAGGGCGCTATGCAATCACTGA
>BNUT01000138.1 GCA_025997555.1 Spirochaetia bacterium | reverse complement strand
GAAACAGTAAATCCCGTACCCATCGGAAAGCGGAGCGAAGCGACGCATGCGGGAGAAACACATGCCGGCAGGTGATGAACCCATACCCTATGCCGTGGGATCGCATGATCGAAATCCGGGCCGCCAGTTCCGAATCCCGGCACACCACCATGCCCCCTTCGCCCGTGGTCATGGTCTTGGTGGCATAGAACGAAAAGACTCCGGCGTCGCCGATTGTGCCCGCAAAGCGGGCACAATCAGTTTCGTCTAAAGCGATGTTAGTGTTTCCCGCAGTGCGGGAAACTCCCGGTACTATTGACGGGAAGGAGTGGGCGGCGTCTTCGATCACCTTGAGGCCGTAATGGCGGGCAATTTCCATGATCGCCTTCATGTCGCAGGGGAGGCCGCCGTAGTGTACGGGCATTACCGCTTTCGTTTTACCGGGCCGGTCCCGCCTGAGCCGTTACAGGGTATGTTCCAAGGCCTTGGGGTCCAGGTGAAACGAGCCGGGGGCAACGTCCACAAAAACCGGTTCCGCCCCCAGATAGCGGGTCACTTCGGCAGTGGAGGTAAAGGTGCAGGAGGGGACCAGCACGATATCACCGGGGCCGATCCCACAGGCTTCCAGGGCCAAATGCAATCCACTGGTGGCAGAATTTACTGCCAGGCAGTGAAGGAAAGAGGAGTCGGGATGTCTATGATTTTCCGCACCGTGTAAAGCAGCCTTCGTAAGGTGCGGCATTACTGTATGATTTATTGCAAGCGGTGAAGCGGTATCCGTCAGAAATGATGCAAATTCCTTTTCGAGGGCCAGCGTCTCCTGCCCGGTGGTAAGCCAGCCGGAGCGGAGAACCCGGAGCACCGCCTCTTCCTCTTCCTTCCCGACAAAGGGCCGGGCAAAGGGTATGGGTTCATCACCTGCCGGCATGTGTTTCTCCCGCATGCGTCGCTTCGCTCCGCTTTCCGATAGGTACGGGATTTACTGTTTCGCCATTCGGCGAAACAACGTCATAAACCGCCGCAAAAAGGCTGGGGATGGACTCGGCGAGGAGTTCCCGCAGAAGTTCACTGTTCCGGTACATTTGGGGCTTTTGGGGATCGAAATAACAAACCGGCCTGAGTTTTTCCGAAAGGGTACGAATATCCGTTGCCGGGGGGCTGCGGCGGTCCACCCGGAGGATGCGGCTGTAGGGGGTTTCACGGGGGATTTCATCCTCGCTCCAGAGCTGCTCGTCCAGCCTTTCGCCGGGGCGGAGGCCAACATATTCAATTTTGATGTCCTCTTCCGGCTCAAAGCCGTAGAACCGGATCATCTGCTCCGCCATGTCCCGGATGCGGATCGATTCACCCATGTCTAAAAGGTAGAGGTTGCCGTTTTCCCCGACCCCTCCGGCCTTGAGCACCAGGGAACAGGCTTCCGGGATGGTCATGAACCATCGCCGCATGTCCGGGTGGGTGACTGTCACCGGGCCGCCCCGTTCGATCTGTTTTTGGAAAAGTGGCACGATGGAGCCCCGTGAGCCCAAAACATTCCCAAAACGGACGACCATAAATTTTAAGTCTTCAGGCTTATTGCTCGTAACTTCACTTGAAGTTGCGGCAGTAGCCGCTGCAACGGATTCTGCCCATGCTGCATTGGTGGCTTCCTCCAAAACCAGCCGTTCACAGAGGTACTTTGAAGCGCCGTACACCGAGACCGGCTCCACGGCCTTGTCGGTGGTGATGTGGACGAAGCGCTTGACCCCATGCTTCCGGGCGGCCCGGATAAGGTTTTCCGTACCAAAGAGGTTGTTTTCGATGGCCGCCACGGGGTTTTCTTCCATCATAGGCACGTGTTTGTAGGCAGCAGTATGGAAGATCACATCCGCCTTGAGGTGGCCCATGATGTAGTCCATGTAGTCTGGGTCTTTCAGGTCCCCGATGATGGGCACCAGGGTGGCCTTTTCGCCGACCCCCTCTTCCTGCAGGAGCCGCAGTTCCTTGTCGATCTGATAGATTGAATTTTCCCCGTGGCCGAAGAGGTAGAGCCGGGACGCCCCCCCGGAAAGGAGCTGACGGCAGAGCTCGCTGCCGATGGAGCCCCCCGCGCCGGTGACCAGTACCCGCTTGCCCCGCAGGTAGGCAAGGCTTTCCTTTAAATTGATGGCCACCGGGGTGCGGCCCAGAAGGTCCTGGGGATCGATGTTACGGGTCTGGATCAGGTGAGCATCGCCCTCGATGATCTGGGAAATTCCCGGCAGGATACGGATTTTCTCGAAACCCGCCTTCTTGAGGATGCCGTAAAGTTCCTTAAGGTATTCCTGGCTGGCGCTGGGTATGGCGATGATCGCCTCGTCTGCAGGGTTCATCCGCAGAAGTTTGGCAACATCCCGGATAGGCCCCAGCACGGGGATGCCCTCCAGACGGCGGCCGATTTTTTCCGGGTCATCGTCCAGAAAGGCGACTACTTCGCCGAAGATGGCCTTGGCCCTGATCTCATTGGCCAGGGTCTGCCCGGCAAACCCCGCCCCGATAATGTACAAACGTCCCGATTTTTTTGTGGTCATTGTTTTTTATCGAAGATTTCCGGAACTTATAATATCGACCCGGGGCGCGCCGCCGCACCGATTACCTCAAAGGCAAGGTCGATAGAAAAGGAATCATTGTACAGATCCAGTTTGATCTTCGCTCTCCCCTTTCTTTTATCGACCTTTATGATGTTCCCCTCAAGTCCCATCAGGGGTCCTTCCACCACAACGATGCGGGAATTCTCGTTAAAGTAGACCCTGGAGGTCCCTGCCACAGGCCCCACCTTTTTGATGAAGTGAAGGACGATCTCAAGGTCCCGGTCCGTCAGGGGGGTAATGTTTTGATTGGACTTCAGAAAGCGGAAAAAACCGTCTGTCCGGCGGAATTCCCATTGATGCTTAAAGATATCCTCATCATCTTCAACTTCCAGAAAGATATAACCGGGAAAAATCCCGGAGGCAGCAGGAATGATCCTGCCCCCCTTGCGTATATCCATTTTTCGCTGGGGAAAATGGATGGGTATCCTGACTTCCGGGTGCAGCGCCCTGAAAAGTTTGATGTACTTTTCCTCTGACCGTGTTTTTACCTGTATCGCAAAGTAATTCATCCCCCTGAATATACACTAATAAAAAGGCTTTTTCTATAATAGAGTTGTTCGATAACCAACCGGGTTCTCGAACAAGTCCAATAAATTATCCGCCGCTTCCTGCTAATTACTCATGAGAAATTCGCCGATATGAAATGAGGGAGATACCACAATTTTGAAACGTCTTTTGGCGCTGCCGTTTTTTCTGATCCTCATGACGCTGCCCCTTCATGGGGCCACGATCTCTTTTTTGGTGATAGAGACTGGGCTGTGGGAGGATGCAAAGGCCAATGAATATTCAAGCCTCTGGGAAAACAGCCTTATGGAAGTATTTTTTGAGGAAGGCCATATTGTCAGCAACTCTCCGGTTCTCCGGCTGGCTGAAAAATCAGACAAGGAATTCCCCGACGAGGCCACGGGGGAGTTTTCCGGGGCCGTAGAGGGGGGTGTGGATTATTTTATCCTTGCCATGCTGGATTTTCCGGCCACGGCAGGCGGGAAAATCCGGAAGCCCGGAGATATATCCCTCAGGCTCTATAAAACCAGGCCCTATGAGTTTCTCTACGAAGAGCGGTATGCCGGGAGAAACAATAATAACATGAATGATGAATTTGTCCGTGTTAAACAGACGGTTCGCAGATTACTGCCCTATTTGAAGGGATAAATGGGAAAGGAAAGGCTTATGAAAAATATACGGAATTTTATGTTTATTTTTGCAGCCCTGACGGTATTTACCAACGCTTCCGTATGGGAAGGCTCGGCAGCAGTAGCGGCGGTCCTGGGAGAACTTCCCCAGGAAGGGTATTATGCGGCAACCAATTCCTTTCCCCGGAACACGGTGGTGGATGTCACAAACCTGGAAACAGGAAAATCAATCCGGGTAATCGTGTCCACCGGGCTCGACAGTCCCGGCCTTTTGGCGATCCTCTCCCAGGATGCCGCCAAAAGCATCGGTTTGCAGCCAAAGTCCATCGGCAGGATCAGCATGAAAGCGCCCTCTGACCCCATAGCCTTTTCCCGCTTTACCGAAGGGATTAGCGCCGGTGGGGATCCGGATTACAACCCCCGCGCCATGGTAACCGCCGATACCACCGAAAGAAATAATGCAAAATCTTCAGATACAAAGGGAAACCCCGGCCCAAACCTCCCTCAGGGGCTTTCCGCAGAGACCCAACTTCCGCAGCAAGCTCCGGCATCAATACCCTTGCCATCTGCATCGGTTCCTGCCGTACCGGCTCCGGCGACTTACCCCTATCGTGATTATATTATTGTAGATGTCCCCAATGCCTACCCCGGCCCCAGTCTGTCTCCGGACACAGAAAATACTGAACAAACCGGGAAAGATACTGATTGGGACTCTTACTGGGATTCTCTCCCTGAAAACAGCAAACCCGCACTTGCGGACGCTGAAAATAATTCCCCTGAATCTACCCTGTATCCCATTTGGGCACGGGGCGGTTCGGTTGGTGTAATTGACGGCCCGGATGTTGATGATGGGTCTATCCCCTCGGATATTGTGAAGGCACTAGGGCAGGGCGACGCTGAAATAATATCCCTATCGGACGGAAGAATCGAATCCATCTCTTCGGGCAGTGTTTATATTCCGTCGGGAGAATCTGTCCCCCCTAATGGCCTGGGAAACGTTCCCCTGTCCATGATCCCTGCGGAAAACCGGCCCCCGGTGGCCCCCCCCGCCGATTATGTTATTCCCCCTGAAGCCTTTATTGCCCCCATTGAGCGGCCTTCTTCTGCCCAGGCCCGGATGCCCCCGGACCCGCCCTCCACGGCTTACCTGGATGAATCCCTTTTCATTGCCCCAATCGAAAGTAATCCGGTTCAGGCGCAGTCTGCCAGGGCCCTTCCCGGCGAAGGCGGGGAGACTGCCCTGGCCCACCTGGATGAATCCCTTTTTATTGATGCGGTTTCGTCTCATTTTTCAGTTCCCAGTATCAGTGAGCTGGAGCGTGGTAAATACTATTTGCAGCTTGGGACCTTTAACCACTCTGAAGCGGCGAAAGACGCCTTAACAAAAATAGACAAATCCTATCCTCTTGCAATTCAAACCGGGGGCAGCGCCGATAAACCCACATACCGGCTCCTGATTGGTCCGGTCAACCTGGGCGAAAGCGGCGCACTACTCCAGCGTTTCAAGCGCAGCGGGTATGGGGATGCTTTTGTAAAGTCGAATTAGCGGCCGTGGCAGAATTTGTATTTCTTCCCGCTGCCGCAGGGGCAGGGGTCGTTGCGGCCCACCTTGGGATAGGCGCGGACCACCCGCGCCGAATCAGGCTGGGAGGCGGAACTGCCTGTTGCGGTTTGCTGACCGCCGGCGAATGCGCCGATACTGCCGTGGCTGGCTGATTGCGCCACTGCGGCGGGACGGTTCGTCCGGGACACATCCCGGTTTTCGCTTACCTGTATCCGGATCAAATGCAGCCGGGAGGCAATTTCCTGACGGATCTCATCAATCATGGTTTCAAAGATCTGGAAGCCCTCAACCTTGTATTCGGTGAGGGGATTTTTCTGCGCGTAACTGCGGAGGTACACCGCCTCCCGCAGGCCCTCCATGTTTTCAAGATGATCCAGCCACTTGCGGTCAATGGCGTGGAGGTACTGTTCCCGGATGATCAGGTTAAGGTAATTTTGGGGAAGAATGGCTTCCTTGTCATCTATGTCCTTTTCAAGGTCCGCGATGATCCTTTTTTCCAGGAGTTCCGGGTTAGTAAACCCTTGGTTTTTAAACTCCGCGCCGTCCTGCTCAAGTTTGAGCTGATAATTGAATTTGATCCGCAGTGATTCTGTCAATTCCTTTACCGCCGCAGCCTCGTCTTTCTTTTGGGCGGCCATGAAAACTTCCATCATATCTTCGGTCATTTCGCGGGAAGTTTCGTTGACACGGACCTTGAGGTTCGCATCGCTCAGGATCGCGTCCCGTTGTTCATAGATAAACTTCCGCTGCTGGTTCAGCACATCATCGTATTCCAGCAGGTGCTTGCGGATTTCAAAGTTCCGTTCTTCGACTTTTTTCTGTGCCCGTTCAATGCTCCGGTTTAACATGGGGTGATAGATGGGTTCTCCGCCTACCATGCCGATCCGGGACATCAGGCCCTTGATCTTGTCCCCGCCGAAAAGGCGCATTAGTTCGTCATCCATTGAGATGAAGAATTTCGACCGCCCCGGATCGCCCTGCCGCCCGGACCGGCCCCTAAGCTGGTTGTCGATACGGCGGCTTTCGTGCCGCTCGGTACCGATCACATAGAGGCCGCCCAGGGATTTTACTTCCTCATAATCATTTTTCCATTTTTCGTATTCTTCGCTGTAAGCCTTTGCGTAGGCTTCGGGGCTTGCATCGGTACCGGCCTTTTTGCGGGCCCGGTATTCGGGGTTGCCCCCCAGTTTGATGTCCGTACCGCGGCCCGCCATATTTGTGGCGATGGTCACCGATCCCCTGGCTCCGGCTTCTGAAATGATTAACGCTTCCCGTGCATGATTCTTCGCGTTGAGCACCTCGTGGCGGACCCCCTTGCGGGTCAGCAGGGCGGAAAGCTTCTCGGACTTTTCGATGGACACCGTGCCCACCAGCATGGGTTGGCCCTTCTTGTGGGCGGCGGCAATTTCTTCACAGAGGGCGTTGTATTTTTCATTCTCATTGAGGTAGACCACGTCGTCTTCGTCGTCGCGGGCCACCGGGAGGTTCGTGGGGATCACCACCACCTCAAGGTTGTATATCTTGGCGAACTCCACCGACTCCGTATCTGCGGTGCCGGTCATACCGGATATTTTTTCATACAGTCTAAAGTAATTTTGAAAGGTGATGGTCGCCAAAGTACGGTTCCGCTGGGCAATCTTGATCCGTTCCTTAGCCTCAATGGCTTGATGGAGCCCGTCGGAATAGCGGCGGCCGTGGAGGATGCGTCCGGTGAACTCATCTACAATCTGGACCTGCCCCTCCTGGACCACATAATCAACATCAATGTTAAAGAGCTTGTGGGCCCGGAGCGCTTGGGTAAAATAGTGGAGGTACTCGAAGTTTTCCTCGTCAACGATGGCGCCCTTGATCAGGTTCCGCTTCTGTAGAATTTCCTCGATTTTAGCCATCCCCGGCAAGGGCATACACGTGGTCACGGTCAACGATTACCTCGCCGAGCGGGACGCCCGGTGGATGCAGCCCATCTTCGATTATATGGGGCTCACCGTGGGAACCATCCTCTCGGACATGGACAATGGACGGCGCAAGGAAAACTACGCCTGCGACGTGACCTACGGGACCAACAACGAATTCGGCTTTGACTACCTCCGGGACAACATGAGCCCCTCCCTGGAAAGCCGGGTGCAGCAGTTATGCCCCCGCTGCACCCGGCTT
>BNUT01000137.1 GCA_025997555.1 Spirochaetia bacterium | reverse complement strand
AATCGCCGCAGCGCAAAAGGCCATCGACAATACCCGCAGTGTGGGAATCGGGCTTACCCCCTGCACCCTGCCTGCGGTAGGGCATCCCAATTTCAAAATTGCGGACGGGACCATGGAGGTGGGCATCGGCCACCACGGGGAACCGGGGATCGAAGTCTGCGCCCTGGAAAGCGCCGCAGACATGGCGAAGCGGATGGTCAACGTGGTGGCAAGCGATTATCCCTTTAAGGCGGGGGATGAAACAGTGGTACTGGTTTCCGGGCTGGGGGCCACCCCGGTGATGGAACTCTACGTGCTCTACGATGAAATCGAAAAAATTCTTACCGCACAGGGAATCAAAATATACCGTCCTTACGTTGGGAACTATTTTACCTCCCTTGAGATGATGGGCGCCACATTGACGGTGATGAAACTTGACGACGAACTTAAAACCCTGATCGACATGCCCTGCTACAGCATGGGTTTGAAGCAGCGATAAGGAGAAAATCATGGCGAAGGTGTTTCATAATAAAGACGGAAAGCCGGTACTGGAAAAAATCGTGCTGGCGGTACAGCAGAACAAAGATTACCTGAGCGAAGTGGACGGCCTTATCGGTGACGGGGACCACGGCATGAATATGAACAAGGGCTTTACCATGTTTGCCGACAGTATCGCTAACCGGGACATCAGTTTTACTGAGGGGCTTGATGAATTGGGCTCTGTTTTGTTCAGCAAGATCGGCGGCTCCATGGGACCCATCTACGGGACGATCTTTACCCAAATGGCCGAGACCGGTGCGGAACATGGGGAAATCGGCACATCGGAACTGGCGGCCATGCTCCGCTCCGGGCTCCTTGCGCTCTACGATATTGTTGAAGCCCGCCCCGGAGACAAGACCTTGGTGGACACCCTGGCCCCGGTCTGCGATGTTATGGATCGTGCCGCAGAAGAAGGGACAGACCTTGCCGAGTCGAACCTTGCCGCCGCATTGGAAGAACTGAAAAAAGCGGCGGAGGAAGGCTGGGAATCCACCAAAGACCTGGAAGCAAAGTTCGGCAGGTCCGCCCGGCTTGGGGAACGGTCAAAGGGCGTGTATGACGCGGGGGCCACTTCCTGCAAGCTCATACTTACCGCAATGGCCGACGGTATTCTGGCGTTTTTGTAGACAGCACACTAGATGATGGAAGCCAGCTTTTGCTGCAATGCCCTTATATCAATGTCACGGACATTCTGTTTTCCCGCTTTGATCAGCTGTGCCCCGGCGGTCCCGGCGGCCTGGCCAAGGGCCATGCAATAGGCGATATTGCGGGACGCCGACAGGGCCGCGTGATTTGCGCTGAAACAGCGGCCTGCGATGTAGAGGTTGTCAAAATCTTTGGCAATGATACTGCGATAGGGAACATGATAATAATTACCACTCCCCAGTTCATCATGTCGGGTGGATTTTCCGTCCGCAGAATGGATCTCGATACCGCCAAAGTTACTGACAATTGCATCATCAAATTTACGCAGGTTGTTTACATCATCATCGGTAAAAATATAATCCCCGGTGATCCGCCGGGATTCCCGTATGCCCAGCATACTTCCCGTATCCATAAGAAATGATTTTTCAAATCCCGGTACAAAGGCCCGCATAAATTTAAAAGTAGCGTGAACCTGTTTCCGTCCCGCAATAAGCGCATCGGTAAGTTCCTTCCCGTTGTCTCCCCTGAAATAGGGAATCCGGGTGGAATTAACCAGCACGTGGGGGCCCTGGGGCTGGTTCATAAAAATCAATCCCCGCTGGAGCATCATCTCCGATTCCCAGGGGGTGAGAAAATCAGGATGCTCTTTTATTTTTTGCCGGATAAGGGGAATAAAATCCGCAAAATGCGCGTACTTGTCGTTGGCAATATTTTTACGGTTCTGCGCCGGGCTTATCTTGTGGTTCGAATAAGTATCCTGTTCGGAAGCATACACATCGGCGTGGGCTTCCATTTCGGAAATAAGTTTTTCAATATCCACGTTTCCGATTCTGAACATAAGGGTCGGAGAAGAACTATAGCCCTGCTCATTACCCACCAGAAAAGAAGCCCCCGCATTAAAGGCAAGCTGCCCGTCACCGGTACAGTCGATGAAATATTTTGCCCCTATTGCCTCAGGCCCGTTAAGGCCGTCAATGATCACGTGGCTTATGTTCCGCCCTTCTTTGATCACTCCGGTAATGGTTGCGCCGAAGCGCAGTTCCGCACCCGCCTCGGAGACAACCATATCATCCAGCATCCATTTGGCAAGCTCCGGGTCTATGGGCACTTCGTGCCTGCCCGCAAGAAAGTCCGAGTGTTGAAACGCGTCAAGCCGCTTCAACAGTTCTTCTGCGATTCCATGATTGCTAAATGAAATCGCTATTTTGCTCATAAGGGCGGAAGTCATGGTTCCCCCAAGGGCAAAGAGCCGTTCCGCGACAAATGTTTTAACCCCCGCCCTGCCCGCCGCAATGGCGGCCCCTGAACCGGCGCAGCCGCCCCCGGCAACAAACACATCCACATCAGCGACAATGGGAATTTTTTTGTTTTGTACAGTTACGTATTCCACCTTGCCCTCCCTTAATCTATCCGTACCCGCTGTTTTTTCGCTCCAAAATATATTATAAATTCTATTAACTAAATAATACAGGGGGCGAATATATGATTTCCTACCATGGAACGGATACGGATTTTTCACTGAAGGGCAAGACCGCCATCATCACCGGCGGCGCTGCGGGCATCGGGAATGCAACGGCGGAATTCTTTGCCAAAAAGGGGGTTAACCTGGTTCTTGCGGACCTGAACCCCCAAGTCGATACCATTGCCAAAAAGCTGGGGAGCAAAAATATCGGGGTCCCCGGAAATGTATGCGAAGGCCCCTACCGGAAAAGCGTGATTGACGCTGCGGTGAAAACCTTTGGGGGCGCGGACATTCTCGTGAACAGCGCCGGTATCGTGGCCCTTGAAAAGGCCGAATCCATCAGCGAGGATTTTTGGGATCGGACCATCAGCATCAATCTTACCGCCGGTTTCAGGATGGCTCAGGTTTTCGGCGCATACCTCATCGAAAACAAGCGGCCCGGCAGCATCGTCAACATGGCATCCCAGGCCGGGGTGATTGCGCTGGACCGGCATGTAGCCTACTGCGCCAGCAAGGGGGGCATCATCTCCATGACCAAGGTACTGGCCCTGGAATGGGGCAAATACGGCATCCGGGTAAACGCCGTGTCCCCCACGGTGGTGCTGACCGAATTGGGACACCAGGCCTGGGACGGGCCCGTAGGGGATGCCTTCAAAAAAGAAATTCCTGCGGAACGCTTCGCGGAGCCCGATGAAATCGCCGGGATCATCGCCTTTTTGTGCAGCGATGCTGCGGCAATGATCACCGGGCACAATCTTCTGGTGGACGGCGGGTATACGATTAAATAGATGCTTTGCGTTTTTTGTTTACTTTTCATCCTTTTTCCGGTATAGTTATCTAACAGGATGAATGATGCAGAAGAAAACGGCAAAACCGCCCAGTGAGGGCATTAAAAAAAATCAGTCATTGAGAAAGGCGCTTCAGATACTGGAAGGAATGACGAAGATCAACTCTCCGGCGCGGCTACAGGATATTGCGGCGAGTCTCAGGATGCCCCAGAGTACGCTGCTCCGGTTTCTCAATACCTTTATTGATTTTGGCTACGTGGGACAGGACCCGGATACGTCCTGTTATTTCCTGACCCTCAAACTGGTGGAGCTTGGAGCCCGGGCAAGCGGGAGTTATCCTTTTCAGGCTTCCCTTTCAAAGTATGTGAAACAGGCGGCGGCGGCTTTCAGCGAGTCGGCGTCCCTCTGCGTGGAACAGAATATGCAAATGGTCTACATCGCCACCGAGGAAGGGCCGGGCCGGATGCTCCAGACCTTACACCGGATTGGGCATATCGCCCCCATGCATGCCACCGGGGTGGGCAAACTGCACCTGCTCAACTATTCAGATGCCCGGCTTGAGGAGCTTGAGCAAAAATTCGGCTTCCCAAAATACACGGATCATACGATTACCAATCTGAAGGATCTAAAAAGGGAACTTGAGCAGGTACGGGAACTTGGCTTTGCCATGGATAATGAGGAATGTGAAGTCGGGGTGCGGTGTATCGCGGTACCGGTAAAGAACTTTCAGGGCCAGGTAGTGGCGGGAATCAGCGTTTCCGCCCCGGTAACCCGGATGGATAAACAAAAAATCGAAGAAGTGAGCCGGTTTTTAAAGGAAATAAGCGTCAAGGCCGCCCGGGAACTGGGCTGGGACGCAGAGCAAGGCCTTTAAAGTTTACTTATCAAAGTCCAGTTCCATCTGCCCTGCACCGGAAGATTTGGAGGAACGGTTTTTTCCCTTCCTGAAAAATGAATCCATATCCCAATGAAGTGCGTCGGCGATGGACTTTGCCACGGGTAAAACCTGGGAATTGGCGTAATGTTCGTAATCCAGGGGAGCATGGGGCAGGGAGACCGGTTCCGCCCCGATATTGGTCCAGACAAATTCCACCGCGCCCCGGCGGCCCTTCCAGCCCAGGGCGCGGGCGGCCTTCACCTGGGGCGGCGTAGAGGCGGTATAGGATTCCGGGGGCCGGGAAAGCCGCTTCCGGTAGATCAGTTCCCCGTCGAGCTTACCTTCCCGCAGTTCTTGCAGGCATTTCCGGACTTTTTCCCGGAATTCTTCCTCCGTACCGTCCCGAAAAATCAGTTCCAATAATTCAAGCTGAAGCCGCCGGGCCAGGGGGGTAGCGTCACTCCGCACCGCCTCCATGCCCTTTACCTCCACGGTCTCCCCTCCCCCTTTGGGGTCAATAAGGAAGCCCCCGTAACCTTTAGCCCGTCCCCGCAGGGCAGCCCGGTTCCCATTGTCATCCTCAAGGGCATCCATTCCCCCTGCGGCGCTTCGCAGGGAGGGGAGCAGCAGACGGCGGTAGAGCTTTTCAAAACGGAGTTCGATATAGGATTCCAAATCGTATTCGGCGCGGATTTTTTCGGCCAGAAAACGGTTAAGCTCCGCAGCCAGATCTCCGCAAAAGATGCGGAAATCATCGTAGCCTGCGGTATCCTCCAGGGCGGTTTCCACAAAGAGGGAATCCGTATCGCCGTAAAGTACCTTGAAGCCTTTACCGGTGAACCAGTCCCGCGAAAAGAGGAGCCACTTCCGGGCAAAGGAAGTGATGGCCCCGGCTAATTCGGTTCGCCCGTAGCGGCAGGCCCTGGTCCCCAGGACCCCGTAAAAGCTGTTCATCAGGATTTTGTACACCTGGGAGGCGGTCTCATCCCCCGCATCCAAGGCTTTCCGGCGGGCGGCGAAGTAGCCGGTGATCAGTTCCGGCAAAATTCCCGGTGTTCGGGAGAAGGCCGCGCCATTTGGGGCTTTTATTGGGGCATTTTCCGTAAGGGATAAAGCTGCCCTCGCATGGGCGAGGGGATCGATGTTGAAGGTGTGCATGATGCTGGGATAGAGGCTGCGGAAGTCAAAGACCGCCACATTGCGGTAAAAACCCGGCAGGGGATCGAGCACGGTTCCACCGGCGGCGCCGGAAACGGAACGAGTATTATCTTCCCCCGGCGGGGCAATGCCCCGTTTCCGCAGTTCCATGCCGTAGATCCGCTCAAAGCTGACCACGCTGGTCCAGGCCTTGTCCAGGCTGACCCCGGTAAGGCTGGCCCGCTCCACGGTAAGGGCGAAAAGGCCGGTCACGGCAAGTATCCGCTGTACCAGTTCCGCATCCCGGTAACAGTATTCGCCGAAAGTCCGGGGGGCTTCAGCATAGAGCTGGTTCAGCCGGGCGATCTTTTCCTCACCGGCGTTGTTGCCGGTGTAGGTTTTTTCAAAGGCCACCAGTTTTCCCTCCCCCAGCACCGCCCGTGACACCGACTCCAGGGAAAAATCGGAAAACTGCCCCCCTTCGCCCTGGGCCACGAGGCCCCGCCCGCCGGCGCGGACCACCCGCAGGGCATCAATTACCTGCCGCCCAGGAACCAATGCCGCCGCAGACCTGCGGCCCCCCCAACGCCCCCCATCCCCGGCTTCGCCTGAGAAAAATTTCGCATCCTCCCCGGACCGCCCAATGGCAAAGGGTATGCCCAAAAGGGCGCATCGTTCGGCGATGTGCTTAAAGTCAAAGTCCAAAAAATTCCAGCCCGTGAGCACATCCGGGTCCCCGGTCCGGATATCGTCGATAAAGGCCCGAAGGAGGGAAGGCTCATCGGGATGGAAGATCAGCGGCACCGGAGACAGAACTTGATTTGGAGGCGCCGGAGACGGAGCTTCGCCGGTTCCCAATACCCGCACCAAGCCGCTGAAAGCCGATGTATCCCCGGTAAAGGACCGGGCCTCGGCCCAGGAGATGCCGATGGCGCGGATGGTCCCCTTTTCGGTATCGGTTTCAATGTCGATGGAGGCGATTCGCAGGGGCGGGACCGTCCCGGCCCTTTCAATTTCGGAGACCGGTACTAACTCCGGTTCGGGGAACACTAGGTCCACCAGGCGGCCCGGACGGGAGGGGCCCCGGATTTCCATCCAGAGCCGTATCCGGCGATCCGCAAGGAAGGTGTCGGGTATCTTCATATCCCCATCGGGACCGGAAATACCCCCGCGGGCCAAATTGTTAAAGGCGGCGGTCCGGTCGCCGGTACGGGAAAACTCAAGCAGGGACAGCGCTTCTTTTCCGGCGAAAGATTCCAGCCGGGCGGGCTTAACTTCGTATTTTATAGAAGAAAGCAGGGGGGCGCAGCGCTCAATATCCTTTTCGTACACATGGAAAGAGGGATGGAGGTCTGATTCCACCACGGCAAAGGATCGGCCATCCTCAAGGCGGCCCAGAAAGTAGAGCCGGTTTTTGCGGTTATCAGCGTAAGCGTGGACGAGGAATCCCCGGAAAACCGGGACCGGAGCGGCTTCACCGGCGACCATGGCGGCTCCCTAAGTTACACACCCAATTTTCGGGAAATTGGATATTCCTTATTTACATGGAGTATATTGTCCTTGCGGCTCAAATGCAAGGCATGGTCTATCCCCTGTAAAAACTACTATTTGACATAGAAAGCGGGTAAAGGCTAAGCTATTTCATAACATTGCCAAATGAAGGATGTTTTGCCTTGATGATGAACGGATTAACGAACAGCAACGCATTTACCCCCCCTCCCCCGAAATCCCATGTCTAATGGAATTCCGGGGGGGGGGGGGGTATTTTGTTTCGGCTTTATTCGTATTGAAGGGGTCTAATACCCCGCCCTTTAGGGCGAGGTTGTTGATTCCTTCCTCGTCCTGTGATGCGGAAGGATGCCCGGGGCGTATGTCCCGGATAAATATAAAAATGCGGGGGCAAAAAGATTTGACGCCTGCGCAAACATGGAGTTATGCGCCATTTTTTGCTTGACATTTTTTTAGATATTTGCTACAATATTATTATACAGGAGGATTGTATGAAAAATAAATTAATATTTCTTGTTATGATTGCTTTAATAAATGGATTGGTAATTGCTCAAG
>BNUT01000136.1 GCA_025997555.1 Spirochaetia bacterium | reverse complement strand
GTTACGTGGGCGAGGACGTGGAAAATATCCTCCTCAAGCTGATACAAAACGCCGGGGGCAACATCGCCGCCGCCGAGCGGGGCATTGTTTATATAGATGAAATCGACAAGATCGCCCGGAAGGGTGAAAACGTCTCCATCACCCGTGATGTGTCCGGGGAAGGGGTCCAGCAGGCCCTCCTCAAAATCATCGAGGGGACCATCGCTTCGGTGCCCCCCCAGGGCGGCAGAAAGCACCCGAATCAGGAGATGATCCGCATCGACACCACGGACATCCTCTTTATCTGCGGCGGGGCCTTTGTGGGGCTGGAAAAGTACATCGAACAGCGGGTGGTGCAGCATCCCATGGGATTCGGCGCGGATGTAAGGGTAAAAAGCGCCAAGGACCTCAAGGAACTGTACGATGCCCTGCACCCGGACGACCTTATCCACTTCGGGATGATACCCGAGTTCATCGGCCGGCTCCCAATCACGGTGAGCCTTGAGGAACTCAAGCGGGAGGATCTTAAGCGGATCATCACGGAGCCGCGGAACGCCATTGTCAAGCAGTACCAGGCGTCATTGGCCATTGACGATGTGAAGCTGGAATTTACCGAAGGGGCCATCAACGCCATTGCGGACACGGCGATCAAGCAGAAAACCGGGGCCCGGGGCCTGCGGGCCATCGTGGAAAAACTCATGACCGATATCATGTTTGAAATCCCCTCCATGGAGGGTAACAAGCTGGTTACCATAACCCAGGACGTGGTGGAAAAATCCGAACTGCCTGAAATTCATCCTGTACAGAAAAGTGCCTAGAGATGCGCCTGGACGGTGTATCAAAATTCTTTAAAATCAGGGGCTTGAAACGATCCCCGCCTTCCGGTCTGTTTGACACGGAGGCCCTTGCGGAGGAATTTCCCCTGCTCCCCCTGCGGGATCTGGTGCTCTTTCCCAATACGGTTATTCCCATATTCATCACCTACAGATCCGGCGTCAATGCGGTTGAAGAGGCCCTGCGCCGGGATCGGCGGCTTTTTGCGGCGTGCCTGAAACCCGAAGGCGGGGACACCTATCCCACGGGCAGCGTGGTCCGCATGGTTCAGCACCTGCGGCTCCCCGATAATACCTTTAGGGTGGTTTTGCAGGGTGAATACCGGGCCGCGATTGCATCCCTGACCCAGCATGATAATCTCTCCCTGGTCAAGGTGGAACCCATCAGAATTACCGGCCTGGATGAGCTTTCCGCAGGGATTATGGCGGAAGGCTTGGCTGAAAGCCACGGGGAAAATCCGAAAATGGCGGCCCTTCTGCGATCTGTACAGAAGTCCTTTGCCCAATACGCGGAATTTTCAAAAAAAATCAGCACCGATACCCTTACGGCGGTTGAAAAAACCGAAAACACCGAGCGGCTTGCCAACCTGATCTGCAATTCCATCGCGGTAAAGGCGGAAAAAAAGCTTGAGCTCCTTGCCATCGGCGACACGGTCAAACGGCTTGAAAAGATCCTTGAAACCCTGGAACGGGAAAATGAAATTTTCGGCATCCAGAAAAATATCACCGGCAAGGTCAAGAACCGGATGGATAAAAACCAGCGGGACTACTACCTCCACGAGCAGCTTAAGGAAATCAACAAGGAGCTGGGGAAGGACAGGGACGCGCCGGAGCCGGATGAATTCGCCGACATCGAAAAAGCCATCGAGGAAAAACATCCTCCCCAGGAGGTGCTGGCCAAGGCCCGGAAGGAGATTGCCCGGCTGCGGAAGCTCCAGTCCATGTCCCCGGAAGCGGGGGTGCTCCGGGGTTACCTTGAGTGGATCGCGGACCTCCCCTGGAGCGAATACAGCCCCGATTCGGTGGACCTTGCGGAGGCGGAAAAGATACTCGATGAAGACCACTTCGACATGCGGAAGGCCAAGGAGCGGATCCTGGAATTTATCGCGGTGAGGCAGCTTACCGCCAGTATCGGGCACACCGACCCGGCCGGTTCCGATACCCCATCGGCGGAAGAAAAATCCGATGCCGCCGGAGTAGCGGCCTCTGCGGTCAAGGAAGAGGGCAATGTCACCAAAGCAAAGCCCGCCCCTGATGATACCAAAGCGGGAACCCCTATTCATTCCCCCGAACAGACCGGCATCAAAGGGCCGATTCTCTGTTTCGTGGGCCCGCCGGGAACCGGAAAAACCAGCCTGGGTAAATCCGTGGCACGGGCACTGGGGCGGCGTTTTGTGCGGATATCTTTAGGGGGTGTGCGGGATGAAGCGGAGATCCGGGGGCACCGGAAAACCTATGTGGGGGCACTGCCGGGGAAGATCATCCAGTCCATGCGGAAGGCGGGCACCATGAACCCGGTATTTCTTTTAGACGAGATAGACAAGCTTTCCAGCGACTTCCGGGGCGACCCTGCATCGGCCCTCCTTGAGGTGCTGGACCCGGAGCAAAACTCCAGTTTTACCGATCATTACATGGAGGTCTCCTACGACCTTTCCAAGGTCCTCTTCATCACCACCGCCAATTCACTCCATACCATACCCTACCCCCTCTTTGACCGGATGGAAATCATCGAAGTCCCCGGTTACGGGGAAAACGAAAAGCTCGCCATTGCAAAACAGTTTCTGGTGCCCAAGGAACTGGCGGAAAACAGCCTCGATTCCGCGAAGATCACCTTTCAGGATGATGCCATACGGGAGATCATCCGCCACTGGACCATGGAAAGCGGGGTGCGGAGCCTTGAGCGGGAAATTGCCCGCTGCATCAGGCGGATTGCACGGGACGCGGTTAAAAAAGACTACGGCAGGGACCCGGAAAAACCGGTGAGCTCCTTCAAAAAAACCGTCCGGCAGGAGGACCTTGAAAAACTCCTGGGCAGGCGGAAGTACAAGAACGACGTGGTCTTTAAGGAGGCCCGGATCGGGGTCACCTACGGCCTTGCCTGGACCGAGGTTGGGGGCACCATGCTCCCCGTGGAGACCATCCGCTTTGAGGGGAACGGGGACCTTATCATGACCGGAAACCTGGGGGATGTGATGAAGGAGAGCGCCCGGATCGCCCTTTCCTGGCTCCGCAGCTCCCATGAGCGGTACAACTTCCTTGTTGAGGATGTGGGCAAGACCGATTTCCACATCCATGTCCCCGAAGGGGCCATCCCCAAGGACGGCCCTTCCGCGGGTATCACCCTGGCGGCCTCCCTGCTTTCCACCCTCTGCCAGGTGCCGCCCAAGCCCGGCGTCGCCATGACCGGGGAACTCACCCTCACGGGCCGCATCCTCCCCATCGGGGGGCTCAAGGAAAAGCTATTGGCCGCCATCCGCAACGGCATGGAACGGGTGCTCCTCCCTGAGGACAATCGGGAGGACTGGGCGGAACTGGACAAGGAAGTGCGGGACGCCATCGCTGTGGAATTCGTGGAAAACGCCGACGACGCCTTCAAGGTCCTCTTTGACGGGGGGATAGAGCGCAAGGGGAATGGATTGCGGCGCAAGAACGCCCCGAAAAAATCCGGTAAAAAGAAAAGCAATAATAAGTGAGCCGGTTCCAAAATTAAGAATTTAACCACGAACCACACAAAAAACACGAACTAAATGATCTTTTTGGTGTGGTTCGTGTTGTGCCACCAGTAGGCGGCTTGTGGTTAATTAATTTCTATTTTGGAACTGCCTCCCGCTTCAAACCAATGCCCTTTCAACAGCGCGGCTTATAAATTCCGAACGGTTTTGTGTCACGGTATCAAGCTGAGCCAAAAGCCCTTCGTTCATCATGATATTAATGCGGCGCGCCTTCGTCGTAACCGGAACAACCGCAATAGCAGTAACAATAAAATGGTAGTTTGCCTGCCATTCACCCCAGTCTTCCCATGTCTGAAGGATCTGCTCTAATGTTCGCGGCGGCGGTAATTTTGCCGTCTGTGCATAATATGCTAAAATCTCGTGCGCGTTTCGTACCGCATCGTCAAAGCTTGTTCCGGTTACGACGAAGGCGCGCCGCATTAATATCATGATGAACGAAGGGCTTTTGGCTCAGCTTGATACCGTGACACAAAACCGTTCGGAATTTATAAGCCGCGCTGTTGAAAGGGCATTGGTTTGAAGCGGGAGGCAGTTCCAAAATAGAAATTAATTAACCACAAGCCGCCTACTGGTGGCACAACACGAACCACACCAAAAAGATCATTTAGTTCGTGTTTTTTGTGTGGTTCGTGGTTAAATTCTTAATTTTGGAACCGGCTCACTTATTATTGCTTTTCTTTTTACCGGATTTTTTCGGGGCGTTCTTGCGCCGCAATCCATTCCCCTTGCGCTCTATCCCCCCGTCAAAGAGGACCTTGAAGGCGTCGTCGGCGTTTTCCACGAATTCCACAGCGATGGCGTCCCGCACTTCCTTGTCCAGTTCCGCCCAGTCCTCCCGATTGTCCTCAGGGAGGAGCACCCGTTCCATGCCGTTGCGGATGGCGGCCAATAGCTTTTCCTTGAGCCCCCCGATGGGGAGGATGCGGCCCGTGAGGGTGAGTTCCCCGGTCATGGCGACGCCGGGCTTGGGCGGCACCTGGCAGAGGGTGGAAAGCAGGGAGGCCGCCAGGGTGATACCCGCGGAAGGGCCGTCCTTGGGGATGGCCCCTTCGGGGACATGGATGTGGAAATCGGTCTTGCCCACATCCTCAACAAGGAAGTTGTACCGCTCATGGGAGCTGCGGAGCCAGGAAAGGGCGATCCGGGCGCTCTCCTTCATCACATCCCCCAGGTTTCCGGTCATGATAAGGTCCCCGTTCCCCTCAAAGCGGATGGTCTCCACGGGGAGCATGGTGCCCCCAACCTCGGTCCAGGCAAGGCCGTAGGTGACCCCGATCCGGGCCTCCTTAAAGACCACGTCGTTCTTGTACTTCCGCCTGCCCAGGAGTTTTTCAAGGTCCTCCTGCCGGACGGTTTTTTTGAAGGAGCTCACCGGTTTTTCCGGGTCCCTGCCGTAGTCTTTTTTAACCGCGTCCCGTGCAATCCGCCTGATGCAGCGGGCAATTTCCCGCTCAAGGCTCCGCACCCCGCTTTCCATGGTCCAGTGGCGGATGATCTCCCGTATGGCATCATCCTGAAAGGTGATCTTCGCGGAATCGAGGCTGTTTTCCGCCAGTTCCTTGGGCACCAGAAACTGTTTTGCAATGGCGAGCTTTTCGTTTTCCCCGTAACCGGGGACTTCGATGATTTCCATCCGGTCAAAGAGGGGGTAGGGTATGGTATGGAGTGAATTGGCGGTGGTGATGAAGAGGACCTTGGAAAGGTCGTAGGAGACCTCCATGTAATGATCGGTAAAACTGGAGTTTTGCTCCGGGTCCAGCACCTCAAGGAGGGCCGATGCAGGGTCGCCCCGGAAGTCGCTGGAAAGCTTGTCTATCTCGTCTAAAAGAAATACCGGGTTCATGGTGCCCGCCTTCCGCATGGACTGGATGATCTTCCCCGGCAGTGCCCCCACATAGGTTTTCCGGTGCCCCCGGATCTCCGCTTCATCCCGCACACCCCCTAAAGATATCCGCACAAAACGCCGCCCCAGTGCCCGTGCCACGGATTTACCCAGGCTGGTTTTTCCGGTTCCCGGCGGGCCCACGAAACAGAGAATCGGCCCTTTGATGCCGGTCTGTTCGGGGGAATGAATAGGGGTTCCCGCTTTGGTATCATCAGGGGCGGGCTTTGCTTTGGTGACATTGCCCTCTTCCTTGACCGCAGAGGCCGCTACTCCGGCGGCATCGGATTTTTCTTCCGCCGATGGGGTATCGGAACCGGCCGGGTCGGTGTGCCCGATACTGGCGGTAAGCTGCCTCACCGCGATAAATTCCAGGATCCGCTCCTTGGCCTTCCGCATGTCGAAGTGGTCTTCATCGAGTATCTTTTCCGCCTCCGCAAGGTCCACCGAATCGGGGCTGTATTCGCTCCAGGGGAGGTCCGCGATCCACTCAAGGTAACCCCGGAGCACCCCCGCTTCCGGGGACATGGACTGGAGCTTCCGCAGCCGGGCAATCTCCTTCCGGGCCTTGGCCAGCACCTCCTGGGGAGGATGTTTTTCCTCGATGGCTTTTTCGATGTCGGCGAATTCATCCGGCTCCGGCGCGTCCCTGTCCTTCCCCAGCTCCTTGTTGATTTCCTTAAGCTGCTCGTGGAGGTAGTAGTCCCGCTGGTTTTTATCCATCCGGTTCTTGACCTTGCCGGTGATATTTTTCTGGATGCCGAAAATTTCATTTTCCCGTTCCAGGGTTTCAAGGATCTTTTCAAGCCGTTTGACCGTGTCGCCGATGGCAAGGAGCTCAAGCTTTTTTTCCGCCTTTACCGCGATGGAATTGCAGATCAGGTTGGCAAGCCGCTCGGTGTTTTCGGTTTTTTCAACCGCCGTAAGGGTATCGGTGCTGATTTTTTTTGAAAATTCCGCGTATTGGGCAAAGGACTTCTGTACAGATCGCAGAAGGGCCGCCATTTTCGGATTTTCCCCGTGGCTTTCAGCCAAGCCTTCCGCCATAATCCCTGCGGAAAGCTCATCCAGGCCGGTAATTCTGATGGGTTCCACCTTGACCAGGGAGAGATTATCATGCTGGGTCAGGGATGCAATCGCGGCCCGGTATTCACCCTGCAAAACCACCCTAAAGGTATTATCGGGGAGCCGCAGGTGCTGAACCATGCGGACCACGCTGCCCGTGGGATAGGTGTCCCCGCCTTCGGGTTTCAGGCACGCCGCAAAAAGCCGCCGATCCCGGCGCAGGGCCTCTTCAACCGCATTGACGCCGGATCTGTAGGTGATGAATATGGGAATAACCGTATTGGGAAAGAGCACCAGATCCCGCAGGGGGAGCAGGGGAAATTCCTCCGCAAGGGCCTCCGTGTCAAACAGACCGGAAGGCGGGGATCGTTTCAAGCCCCTGATTTTAAAGAATTTTGATACACCGTCCAGGCGCATCTCTAGGCACTTTTCTGTACAGGATGAATTTCAGGCAGTTCGGATTTTTCCACCACGTCCTGGGTTATGGTAACCAGCTTGTTACCCTCCATGGAGGGGATTTCAAACATGATATCGGTCATGAGTTTTTCCACGATGGCCCGCAGGCCCCGGGCCCCGGTTTTCTGCTTGATCGCCGTGTCCGCAATGGCGTTGATGGCCCCTTCGGTAAATTCCAGCTTCACATCGTCAATGGCCAATGACGCCTGGTACTGCTTGACAATGGCGTTCCGCGGCTCCGTGATGATCCGCTTAAGATCCTCCCGCTTGAGTTCCTCAAGGCTCACCGTGATTGGGAGCCGGCCGATGAACTCGGGTATCATCCCGAAGTGGATAAGGTCGTCCGGGTGCAGGGCATCGTACAGTTCCTTGAGGTCCTTGGCGCTTTTTACCCTTACATCCGCGCCGAATCCCATGGGATGCTGCACCACCCGCTGTTCGATGTACTTTTCCAGCCCCACAAAGGCCCCGCCGCAGATAAAGAGGATGTCCGTGGTGTCGATGCGGATCATCTCCTGATTCGGGTGCTTTCTGCCGCCCTGGGGGGGCACCGAAGCGATGGTCCCCTCGATGATTTTGAGGAGGGCCTGCTGGACCCCTTCCCCGGACACATCACGGGTGATGGAGACGTTTTCACCCTTCCGGGCGATCTTGTCGATTTCATCTATATAAACAATGCCCCGCTCGGCGGCGGCGATGTTGCCCCCGGCGTTTTGTATCAGCTTGAGGAGGATATTTTCCACGTCCTCGCCCACGTAAC
>BNUT01000135.1 GCA_025997555.1 Spirochaetia bacterium | reverse complement strand
CCGGTCCATCCCCGTATTGGAACCCATCCAGAAGATGTGCAACCCGGCAGAGCCCGGTTGCTTAGCAGAAAGGCTATCGCCTTTCTGCACCCGTGACTGAAATTCTGCCCGCTGTAAGCAGGAGATCACCGCAAGACCGGGATAAATATGCCCGCCGGTACCTCCACCGGTAAAAGCGATCGGCGCCTGGGATCGGTTGCGTGTCATGTTTTCAAAATATACGATTGATGGCCGATGGTCCATACCCGTTCTTTAGCGATCCAGATATTCCTTCAATTTCCGGCTCCGTCTGGGGTGCCGCAGCCGGCGCAGGGCCTTGGCCTCAATCTGCCTGATCCGCTCCCGTGTGACATCGAAGATGAGACCCACCTCTTCCAGGGTGAGGGAATATCCGCCATCCAGGCCGAAACGCATCTTGAGGATCTCCTGTTCCCGAAGGGGCAGAGTGGAAAGTACCTCGGCAATCTGTTCCTGGAGCAGCGTAGAGACCGTTTGATTCGCAGGGTTTTCCACATCCTTGTCCTCAATGAAGTCCCCCAGCATGGAATCCTCATCCTCCCCGATGGGAGTATCGAGACTGACGGGCTCCCGTGCCACATTTTTCACCATCTTTACCCGCTGACTTGTCCAGCCCAGGTGCTCGCCGAGTTCCTCATCCGAGGGCTCCCGGCCCAGGGCCTGCAGGAGTATTTTTGATTCCCGTGACACCTTGTTGATCTGTTCGATCATGTGGACCGGCACCCGGATGGTCCGGGCCTGATCCGAGATGGACCGGGTTATGGCCTGCCTGATCCACCAGGTCGCATAGGTGGAAAACCGGAAACCCTTGCGGTAATCGAACTTTTCCACCGCCTTGATAAGGCCGATATTCCCCTCCTGCACCAGGTCGAAGAAAAGAAGCCCCCGGTTGGAGTAGCGCTTGGCGATGGAAACCACCAGCCGGAGATTTGCCTGGGTGAACCGGTCCTTGGCTTTTTTCATCATCATCCGGCCCCGGTTTATCTCCCGTGCCTGCAGATTGATATTTTCTACGGATTCCTCAAACTCCATTTCTATGGACAGGAGCTTTTTTTCCGTAATCTGGATATGCCGGATAAGCTCCTTGATTTCGTCTGAACTGAGCCCCAGGTCTACTTCCAGCCGTTCCCGTTCTTCCCTGATGGTAAGGAAGCGGCCCAGGGTCCGCAGTTCCCTGGTGGAACCCACCCGGAGCCGCTTTTCAAGGCGTTCCTGCTCACTCCTGTACCGTTTTATTTTCTTTGCGGTCAGGAGGTACTTCTCCGAAAAGGCGGCTATTTCATCGGGGTGTATCTCCGCCCCTTCAATCGCCGAAAGGATTCGCTTCCGCAGCCCGCAAAGTTCCTGGTCCTCAAGAATATCCCCCCCGACTTTGACGATCTGCCGCTTGCCTTCAATGTAGCTCCTGAGGTCCCCCCCAAGGGCCTTAAAAATTTCCCGGTAGCTCTGGTTCAGGCGACGGCACTCGGCGAAGTATTCGACCGCTTCCTTCCGGGTTAAACCTAATTGCCGGGGGTCCTTTTTGGAAAAAACCTCGTGGTAAATCCGGTAAAATTCCGAAATAACCATCCCCGACTTCTTGATGACCCCGTTGATGATTTGCTCGGCGCTTTCTATCTGCTTGGAAAGCTCCACCTCCTGCTCGGCGGTAAGGAGGTGTTCCTTCCCGATTTCCCGCAGGTACATCCGCATGGGGTCGTCTACAGCAGATTCCTTCTCGTTGTTCGCCAGGCGTTTTTTATCCACCCCGCCCTTTCCATGGCCTGACGGCTCCGGGTCCTCAACATCCTCCTCAAGGAGCCGGACATGATTTGTGTTCAACAGGGCAAGAACCTGTTCCATTTTGTCAGGATTTGCAATGTCCTCAGGCAGTAAAAAATCAGAAAGCTCATCAAAGGAAATATTCTTCTTTTCCTTTGCATATTCAATCAGCTTTACCACAGCAGGCTCAATCGACATATCCGTCATCTGTTTACTTCCTTACCGAACCGACTGACTATACCAGTATAAGAAAATTTGCAATTTTTGTCAAATATGTCTATATTGATAATAAGGAGCAGATATGCCGGATTTGACCAGTATTGACAATAACGCATTTTTCAAGCTTAGTTATGGACTTTTCATTTTAACGGCAAAAGACGGCAGTAAGGATAACGGCTGTATTATCAACACCGTTACCCAGATAACGGATACGCCCAAACGTATTTCTGTTGCGGTCAACAAGAACAATTTTACCCACGACATGATACTTAAAACGGGCCTTCTTAATGTTTCTGTTCTCAGTGTTGAAACGCCCTTTTCTGTCTTTCAGAATTTCGGCTTTCAGAGCGGCCGGAATGTTGACAAGTTTACCGGGGCGGCAGAGATAAAGCGCAGCGCCAACGGCATAATTTATGAGGGCCGCTATGCCAATAGCTTTATCTCCGGTACGGTTATCAGCGCCGGCGATTACAAAACCCATACCTTGTTTGTCGCCGATGTTACCGAGGCTGCCGTGTTGGGCGCCGCACCGTCATTAACATACCAGTATTATTTTGATCACATTAAACCCAGGCCGCAGAATGGGACGCCGCAGACAGCGGCCGGAAAGAAGAGGGGCTATGTGTGTAAAATTTGCGGCTATGTGTACGAAGGGGATGAACTCCCGCCGGATTTTGTCTGCCCCCTCTGTAAACACGGGGCGGCGGATTTTGAAAAATTGTAAAACAGGAACCAATTGACAAAATCGCCTGAACTGTTCATTATACCTTCTATGAAAAAGTCACTTCACCTCGGTATAGATGTCGGCTCGACAACGGTAAAAGTCGTGGTGATGGAAAGCGTAACCAAAGAAATAATCCTGTCAAAATATATACGCCACAATGCCTATCAGGCAGAAACCGTGAAGAAAGTGCTGGAGGAAATTTTTGCGCAATTTCCCGATGCGGAATTCAGGATGGCCGTCTGCGGGTCCGGGGGCAGAACTATCGCTGAAATGCTCAATGCGCCGTATATTCAGGAAGTTGTGGCGAACTCCCTGGCGGTCCGTACATTTTATCCAGAGGCCCGTGTCGCCATCGAACTGGGCGGACAGGATGCAAAAATTGTGTTCTTTCACTACGATGAGGTGAACAAAAAGCTTGCCGCATCGGATATGCGTATGAACGGAAGCTGCGCCGGGGGCACCGGTTCTTTTATCGACGAGATTGCCGCCCTGCTGCGTGTACCGGTCGAAGAATTCGGGGCGCTTGCCGCAAAGGGCACAACGGTCTACGACATTTCCGGCCGCTGCGGCGTTTTTGCAAAAACAGATATTCAGCCCCTGTTAAATCAGGGGGGCCGCAAAGAGGACATTGCGCTCTCGGCATTTCACGCCATAGCGAAACAAACAATAGGCGGCCTTTCACAGGGGCTTGAGCTGACGCCGCCGATCATCTTTGAGGGCGGCCCTTTCACCTTTAATCCGCATCTTGTCAAGGTGTTCGCCGAGCGGCTGTCACTGAGCGGCGCCGACATAATCATTCCGGCCCGCAGCGAAACCCTCATTGCACACGGCGCGGCCCTTTCCATTGACGAGATGTTCAGCCTGACCTCCAAAGTTATTGACACCGCAGATGTTATTGCAAAACTCACCGATTACAAAAAATACCTGGGCCAATCGGAAAATAAAAAGGCGCAGAAGTATTTCGAGTCCGATGCGGAACGCACAGATTTTAATGAACAGCATAAGCTGCCCCCCCCCGTGCAGAAATATACGGCCCAGAGCGGAGAGACAATCCGTGTGTATCTTGGTATTGACGCCGGATCGACCACGACAAAATTTGTGCTCCTGGATGAAGATGAAAATATTGTGGACCGCTTTTATTCAAGCAATAAGGGCGAGCCCTTATTGGTCATAAAATCTGCCCTGCTTGATATGTACAAAAAATATGAGGACCTCGGCATCACCCTTGATGTCGCCGCCGTGGGAACCACCGGTTACGGCGAGCTGTTATTTGCAAAGGCAATCGGTGCCGATTATCACACCGTTGAAACCGTAGCCCATGCCGCAGCCGCGCAAAAATATATTCCGGAGGCAAGTTTTATTCTGGATATCGGCGGCCAGGATATGAAGGCGATTACCATTTCCAACGGTATTGTAACAAATATTACGCTTAACGAGGCGTGTTCCTCCGGCTGCGGTTCGTTTTTGGAGAACTTTGCCTCCACACTAAATATCCCCGTCGAGGGTATTGCGGAAGCTGCTTTTAACGCAAAAAATCCCGCGGAACTTGGCAGCCGCTGTACCGTATTTATGACGAGCACAATCATCACCGAGCAGAAAAACGGCAAGCAGGCCGATGACATTATGGCGGGGCTTTGCCGTTCAATCATCGAAAATGTATTTACCAAAGTTATACGCATATCAAATTTTTCATCTTTGGGCAACAGGATCGTTGCACAGGGCGGCACCTTTAAAAATGATGCGGTACTGCGCGCGCTGGAACAGCATATCGAAAAACCGGTTATACGCGCCCCCTATCCCGGTGAAATGGGGGCTATCGGAATTGCCCTTTTAACCAGGCGCCACATTGCCGAATACGGTTATGATTCTCCGCACACCCCGGCTTCACACACAACACGCTTTATCGGATTTGAGGCGCTTAAAACATTTGATTACACACAGCAAACAAACGTACCCTGCGGTTTTTGCAGTAATAACTGTAACCGCACGTTGATTACATTTTCCAACGGTACCACCTGGGTTACCGGCAACCGCTGTGAGCGCGGCGAGTATACCGGTGATCAAAACGACAGCGCCTTACGCGAAAAGATCCGTCAAATTACCCAGGAAATTGAATCTGTCCCCGACATGATAAAAATCCGAGAAGAACTTTTGTTTAAAGAGTATCCGGTAAAACAGATTCTTCCCAAAAACAACAAAACCATTGGTTTGCCGCGTGTCCTGGACTTCTGGCGCAATATGCCGTTCTGGTCGGTATTTTTTCGTACCCTTGGGTTTAATGTTGCAATATCACGAAGGAGTTCACAAAAACTATTCGAAAGCGGTTTACATTTTGTTGCATCAGATACGGTTTGTTTCCCCGCAAAACTGGTACACGGCCACGTTCATGATTTAATACAAAAGGGCGTGGACAGAATCTTCCTGCCGCTTATTAACCGCCTGCCTTCCGACAATACCGAAGCGGAAAGCACCTACACATGCCCTGTTTTAAAAGGTTACGGGCTTGTGGTAAAATACTCCGATAACCCGGAGCGGCGCAGTAATATTCCGCTTGATACGCCGGTGTTTCACTGGTATACCGATAAAGACATGTACCGGCAATTATGTAACTGGATGCAGGGGACATTCGGCATAAACAGGAACAAGGCGCAAAAGGCGATCATTGCGGCGCAGGCAGCGCAAAACCTGTTTTTGCGGGAGCTGGAGAAAAAAGCGGAGCGGATCATTGCCGCGGTCGAAGAAAAAAATGAGTTTGCCGTTGTGCTTGCGGGACGCCACTATCAGTTTGACGAATTTGTAAACCACAATCTTTCAAGCCATTTTACCAGATTGGGTATACCGGTATTAACCGTTGACGCTTTGCCGGGAATTCAAAAGACCGATCTTTCAAAATCCAAATTGGAGATTACGAACAACAACCATGCGCGGCTTGTTTCCGGCGCATTGATCGCCGCCAAAAATCCCGCGCTGGAATATGTCCAAATTTACAGTTTCGGCTGCGGCCATGATGCGCTTTACACCGACGAAGTATCCCGTGTGATGGATGAGATATCAGGAAAATCGCCGCTGATATTAAAGCTTGACGAAAGTGAAGTTGCCGGTCCCCTGCGGATACGCATACGCTCGTTTATAGAAACAGTCAGGCAGCGGCGGCAGATCGCATCTTCACGCGATGAAACGCAGAGACCGCTGGCAAATCCCTATGGGGTAAAATATAATAAAAATGACGCCAAAGATAAAACAATTTTGGTACCCAATACTTCTCCCATGTTTAATAAAATTCTTTCGGCGGCTATCAGAAAACAGGGAAATAATGCAGTGGCCCTGCCTCTTTGCGGGAAAGCCGGCTCTGCTGCGGGTAAAAAATACTTACACAACGATATTTGTTTCCCGGCGCAGGTTGTTATAGGGGAGGCAATTGCAAGCCTGCAAAGCGGAAAATACGACCTGGATAAAGTTGCAGTCGGCATGGCAAAATTCAACTGCGACTGCCGCCTTACCAATTACACCTATTTGCTGCGCAAAGCCCTTGATGACGCCGGTTTTAACAAGGTGCCGATCATAACAACCGATCTAAAGGACTCAAAAAATATACATCCCGGATTTCAATTAAAACCAATTTCCTTTATGCGCGCCGCATTTTGTTTAATCATGGCGGAAATATTGGAAGATCTGGCGCGCAAAATAAGGCCCTATGAATCGGTTCCCGGCGGGACAAACAGGGTCCTCGAAGAGGCAACGGATGCCATCGTAAATTCCATGGAAAAGAACGGGCTGCGGGCCGCATATCAGGCGTACAAAAAAGGGGTAGATGATATATGCAAAGTTTCTTATGACAAATCCACCCCAAAACCGGTTGTTTTTGTCATTGGTGAATACATTGCCAATTATCATCCTGACTGCAATTTTTACATCGAGAAATACCTTGAAAAAAACAACATGGAAGTTGAGTTTGCAAAAATGTACGATGTGTTCAGAAAATATATGCTGCACACCATTTCTGATGTAAAAGATTTTAAAGTCCGCCATTCCTTTACCGATTCAGTTACCGCCTTTGCGTCAAATACCTTCTTTGATTTTGCAATAAGTTTAATGGAAAAAACAGCGCAGAGACATCCGCTGTACAAAAAAACAGAGCGCCTGCCTGTCTCCGCAAAACGTAGCGATCCGGTAATGCATCATTCAATTAATTCAGGGGAGGCATTTTTAATATCCGCCGAAATAATGTCACATGCGAAGGAAGGCATTGAATCATTCATCATTTTGCAGCCCTTTGGATGCCTTCCCAACCACATCTGCGGCCGGGGCGTTATCAAACGAATAAAAGAGGAATTCCCGAACATTCAGGTACTGCCCCTCGACTACGACCCCGACAGCAGTTTTGCCAATATCGAAAACCGCCTGCAAATGCTGATCATGAATGCGGGGTAGAGAAAAAACGCCCTAAAAAGTTACTCATCATTTACTTTCTTGTAATAAGAACGCCGGGAACAATAGAGTTGTTCAAAATCAACAACCTCGCCCTAAAGGGCGGGGTATTAGACCCCTTCAATACGAATAAAACACAAGACTTCTTTATCATGGCTTTCTCCTTGTAGTTTGAGGATAGGTCCCCTTTTTTTAGAAGTAAAGGATATTTGTTATGCTAAAAGTCATCATGTTTTGTATATTAGACTTGTTCAACAACCCGGTTGGTTGTTGAACAAGTCTTGCAAAATGCTCCGCATTTTGCCGTTTTTAAGCGGTTGTTGTTCAGAAACTGAAGTTTCTGAACAACTCTATTGGTTACATTTCTTTTGAAAAGGTATCATTTCCTGGCCTTTCCGAAGACGGGACGATCAAGGACCCGGCGATCCTGAGACAGATGCAAAACTAAAGGATGCTTTTGAGTATTTCTAATCCCTCTTCGATTTCAGCATCGCTGATAATGTAAGGCGGAACGAGGCGCAGGGTATTTTTTCCGGCGCTCAAAACGAGCAGCCCCGGCGTTTTCGCGTCCGCCCGTGTAATGGCCTTTTCCAGAACCGGCCAGGCTTCT
>BNUT01000134.1 GCA_025997555.1 Spirochaetia bacterium | reverse complement strand
AAGTACGTACGAGGATCTTCCAGGCTTCGGCGCAACTGTTAAGGACGGAAAGCTTACGGTCCTTGCTGTCAATAAAGGCGGCATTATTATTGGCTGGACTGGATCTGAGTCCAAGAAATCTGTTGACGGTGAAGAAAATACCATTGACTTTGACGACATTGAGCTGATCATCCTGGACGATGCCGAATAGTTAAAGCATCCTGAAAAGGGGCCGCACCTACTCAACTGTGTATTTGAGTGGGTGCGGCTTTTTTATGCCTCAACAGGAAAAAAAGGCCAATTTGCGCTTCCCTACATCCCGCACAGCCCCCCTGCAACCGGAGTTTGTGACGGGCGCTTCCCTATGGCAAAACGATCACGGGTAGGCGGTGGAAGGGCGGGGGACGCCCTCCCATTGCCGTGTCTGTGCCCGTGGGGAGGCACGGGTTGCAGGAGGGCTGCGGTAGTTTACACGGCATGGTAAATTCAGTTATAATCCCTGTTATGGACAAAGGAATGTCGTGACAAACAACGAGATAATTTCCGGGTTTGACAGTGAAAAAGATGACAGCCTCAAAATAAAACTCCAAAATGTAGATGAGGCGGAGGGATGCCTTGTCCTCTACCTTAATGGTTATATTGATACCTACAATTCCAATTATTTTCAAAAACGGGTTCAAAAAGTTATAGATAACGATTTCATCAGGCTTGTGTTTCATTGCGGCGGGCTTAACTATGTTTCTTCTACCGGTATCGGGTCCTTTACCACCTTCCTTAAAGCGGTAAAACCACGGGGCGGAGACGTGGTGCTCCTGGAAATACAGTCCAGGGTCTTTGAGGTCTTCCAACTCCTGGGGTTTTCCCGGTTCTTTAATATCAAAGATAATCTGGAAGATGCGCTTAATTTTTTTAGGAGGGGCTCCTCTGCGGAACCGGGGGCCCTTTTTCCGAAGGTTTTCATCTGCCCGGTCTGTTCCGGGAAGCTAAAGGCCCTGCAACCGGGGCGTTTCCGCTGTTCCGAGTGCAAGTCGATCCTTGCCATTGATAATGCCGGACAGGTTTTCCTGGGCTAGGCTTACTGATAAACGGGGAGTTTAAATAATATGGGTATTTTTTCAAGATTTAAAACACTTATTTCCTCCAATGTGAATCATCTTATCAGTAAGGCCGAAAAGCCTGAGAAGATTCTTAATCAAGCCATCATCGATATGAGCGAACAGCTTATCGAATCCAAAAAAGCGGTGGCCATGGCTATTGCGGATGAGAAACGGCTTGCACGGGAAGTGGCGAAGCAGACCGATTTGGCCAAGGAGTGGGAACGAAAGGCCGTGCTGGCGGTCCAGGCGGGGAAGGACGACCTTGCCAAGGAAGCGCTGCTCCGCAAACAGGAAACCGATAATGATGCCCTGGAATACCAAAAACAGTGGGAAGCCCAGAAAAATTCGGTGGAAAAGCTGAAAAAATCCCTTATGGAGCTGCAAAACAAGTTTGAAAAGGCCCAGCGGGACAAGAATCTGCTGGTGGCTCGCGCCAAACGGGCCGAAGCCCAGCAGAAAATCCAGGATACCATGTCCTCCATGTCGGGAAACCGCAATGCCTTTGACGCCTTTGATCGAATGTCCCAAAAAGTCGATCAGATGGAGGCCCAGGCTGATGCCGCTGTTGAGCTGGAGGACCTTTCTTCCAATAATAGCCTGGAAAAACGCTTTGCGGAGCTGGAAAAGTCCGATAACTCTGCGGATCGGCTACTGGCGGATCTGAAAGAAAAAATGAAGGCATTACCCGAAAAGCCTGCTGAATAACAGCTTGTGGATAAGTTGTTCATAGTTCTGTATAAAAAGAAGGAGTGTATCTGTTTTTATACAGGTTAAGCTTTTTTCATACAAAAGTCCGGGGAAATAACACCGTAATTCTTTATCCCATATAGAATTACGGTGTTATTTTACAAGAATTAGGATATTTTTCCGATCCCCTGTCTCCAAAAAACGGCAAAAATGCATAAATTCGGCTTTTTTTGTCCCTTTTTGGCTGTGGAAAACCTGTTTATAAATCTTGAGCGCCCTTGGGTCATGCTTGCAATAGCGGTTTCCCCCATGTTAGGCTTAGGATGTGAAGAACCTTCTGCGGTTGGCGCTTTTTTTCAGCCTCTGCTTCGCCGCCCTGTTCCTGTCGGCGGCTATTGTACAGTATCTTCATATCAAAATTGATGCGGTACGGTTCCTCCCATCAAGGCCGGAAAACACATTGCAGGAGCTCTTTACCGCGATCCAATGGGCGCTTCCGGTAGCGGTCTATTTCAGCCTCCTTTTGGGCCTGAGTTATTCCGTCAGGCGGCGTGTTCCCGCCATCCTGTCAATTATCATCCTTGTTGCCCTTGCCGGCGCCTTTAGTGTCGGAATTTTCCAGGGGTCCAGCGGCCTTGCCCGTGTTTCTTTCCAACAAAAGACGCCCAAAAAACTGGGCAGTCCGGGGCTTATCCTGTCCCAGGCGGATAATGTCATGGTGCTTCTCCGGGACCCGGCAGAAGTATCGGGTTCACGGGTAGTTTCCCTGCCGGGACAGCCCCTGATCTACCAGGAGACGCCCACCGGGCCGGATAATACCATCATAACTCTGCCCCCTGTGCCATTCCGGGCTTCTATGGACTGGTCCTTACAGAGTCTTACCATCGACTTTTCCCTTACGGGCCGGGAATTTGAGCGCCGTTTTAGCGGCGGGAGGGAAGCATTCCTTTTTTATGCAGTCCCCCTTATCTTCCTTCTGGCATGTCTGCGGTTTATTCTGAATTTCAGTAATTGGCCCCTGGCAAATCTCTTTTTGGGGGCGCTGGCCTTTCGGGGCATTCTGGCTCTGGAAACCTTTCTCAATGCGGATGATATGCAGAAGTTCCTGGCGAGCTTTTTGGGAGACTTTGTTCCCGCGCCCTACATCACTCCCCTGGCCTTCTGCGTCCTTGCTATCCTGATATGCCTCTATACCATCCTGAACTGGTTGACAATGAACATTCAAAGGGCAAACGATGGCGATTAACGTTAAAAAAGCGCATTTCTTTTCCCCTCAGGCGATTTTTGTCTACTATATGATACTTTCCGCCCTAGGGATTATGATCTTCCGCTATATTTTTCAGGGTGAAGAGCCGCCGATCCCTTATTTTGTCCGCCAATGGCGCCTTATCCAGGGGGCATTCACGCTCTTGAACCTTTACCCGGCCCTTGCCATGACCGCCCTGGTTATTCCCTTTGGCCTTAAGGCGGAGCCCGGAGAAGGTACTGTCAGGTTTTCCCCTGCATTCTTTAAACGCCTTACAGGATCTATCATCGTTGCCATAGTCGCCACCGTGATCTACGGGCTGCTGTTTTTTCTGGTTCAGCCCAAGGCAGAGGATTTCAGGACCAATCTGCGTTCTCAGGGCCAGCTCTACCACCTGTCTAAAGAACGGGCCGAAGAACACGCCGCCCTGGAGGAATGGCCCCAGGCTTCCCAGTTTATCACCATTTGTGAAGGGATATGGCCCGGCAGTCCGGGGCTTGAGCGGCTCAAAATCGAAGTGGAAATCAAAACGGATGAGTTCCGCATCCTCCAAGATAAGGAAGATGCGGCGATAGTAGAACCGGATACGGCCCATACGGGAATGCCGGGGCAGCGGCAGCCGGTTTCCGCTCAGGAGGCCATTTCCATGGCGGAAGCCGCCCGAAAAGAAGCGCGCTACTATGACGCCCACTGGCTTGCGACTTTGGGGAGCCGGCTGGCAAAGCCGGGCAGTCCCGAACAGGCCGAAGCCACCCGTGTGGCGGCTCAGGCGTGGAATGACCAGACCTCCCTGGCTCCCAGCGCCTATGAGGAAAAACGCTACTCCCTTTATCGCCTGAAACAATCCGGCTACGAGGCACTGGTCGCCGGAGAGTGGATCAGGGCATATTATATTTTTCTGGAACTTTCCGAATTAACCCCCGCAGACCCGGATGTGGCGAATTTTCTTGCCAAAAGCGATGCGGGAACCCATGAAATTGCCTTCTTTACTGACGAAATGGACCTGGCAATGGGGGACGCCCTTACCGGTGCGGTATATTCCATCACCCTCCGGCCCCGATCCGGCCCCGATCCGGGGGGCGTAGGCCGGGGGGTGATCCGGTTCTCATCAATTTCATGCTTTTCCGATGTGTCCTATGGGTTTGGTCTTGAGTTTATCTCTTTTGACGCGGGAACCCGGATGAACTCCCGATTCAGGGCTCCTTACGCCAAGATAATCCCCATGACTCTGGATGGGCAGCGGCGGATTGTGGTGATGATGCGGGCACTGGATCGCTATGACAAAAATAAACGCTGGGAACCAACATGGGAATTTCCCGAAGGGAAGCCCGCCGGGGATACCGAGCTTATCCTGGACATGAGTTATGAGGACTTCCTGCTCCTCTCACGGGTAAAACGGGGAACAGACAACCTCAGCATCGTGGAACTCTTTACTGCCGCAAAAAATCTGGGTCCCTATGGGTATATTCCCCAGGTTTTTGAATCCGAAGCAATATACCGGCTTTGCGAACCCCTGATTTTTCTGCCCATGGGGATTTTCATCATCATCATCGGGTGGCGCTTCCGGGCAAAAAAACGGCCCCGGTATATTGCCATGCCCATGCTCTTTGTGCTGCCCCTGGTTTTTAACGGGTTGGTACATTTTTACCGGTATATCCTTAACACCCTGGGAATCTGGGCCACCCTTACCCTGGGCTTTTCAAGCGCCGTGGCGATCTTTGCGGCAGGAATAGGGGTGCTATTCGTTTTGTCATTGGTTATGCTCGCATCCCAGCAGGGTTAATATTATCTGCTGACTATCCGCGTCCCCAACGAAGATAACCGCGCCACAATATGCTCGTAGCCCCGTTCAATCTGGTAGATGTTGCGGATCACACTTTTCCCCTGGGCGCACATGGCGGCGATGATCATGGCCATGCCGGCCCGGACGTCGGGGCTGTGCAGTTCCGATCCGGTAAGCCGGGAGGGGCCGGTCACCACGGCACGGTGGGGGTCGCAAAGGACGATTCGGGCGCCCATGCCGATGAGTTTATCCACAAAGAACATCCGGGACTCGAACATCTTTTCGTGGATCAAAACCGTGCCCTTGACCTGTGTGGCCACCACGGTGATGATACTGGTTAAATCCGGGGGAAAGCCCGGCCAGGGGGCATCGTCGATTTTGGGAATCATACCCCCCAGATCGCAGTTTACCGCCATGGCCTGTCTCTTCGGCACGTGAATCGTGGTCCCTTCGTGTTCCCACTTGATTCCCAGCTTGCCGAAGGCCAGCTTCGCAGGGCGCAGGTCCTGCCGCCTGATTCCTTCAATAGTAATTTCCCCACGGGTGGCCGCAGCCAGGCCGATAAAGGAACCCACTTCCATAAAATCCGCCCCGATCTCAAAATCGCAGCCGGAAAGTTTTTTCACCCCATTAATGGTGAGAATGTTGGAGCCTATGCCATTAATCCGGGCCCCCATGGAGACCAGCATATTGCAGAGGTCCTGCACATGGGGCTCGCTGGCGGCGTTGGTCAGGATGGTTTCGCCCCTGGCCAGTACCGCCGCCATGATGGCGTTTTCCGTGGCGGTAACCGAGGCCTCGTCCAGAAAGATGTCGGCCCCTTTTAAGGTCTTGGCAGTAAACACAAATGCGCTGTTACTTTTAACTTTTGCGCCCAGTTCGGTAAGGGCAAGAAAGTGGGTGTCCAAACGGCGGCGGCCTATTACATCCCCGCCGGGAGGGGGCAGCACCGCCTTGCCGGTCCGGGCCAAAAGGGGTCCCGCAAACAGAATGGAGGCACGGATTTTCCGGGCCTGTTCCAGGGGAATCTCCGATGTTTTGATATCCTTTAGCGTAAGCCGCCAGGCATTGGGGCCGATGGATTCCGCCGCTCCGCCAAAAGCGGTGTAGATTTCCATCATCACCTGGACATCTTCAATATCGGGGATGTTCCGTAGAATTACGGGCTCATCGGTCAGAAGGGCGGCCGCAAGGCAGGGCAGGGCGGCGTTTTTGTTCCCGCTTGCCCGGATAACGCCCCGTACCGGCCTTCCCCCTTCGATCAGGTACTCACTCATAATACGACTGTACCGGGCCGGTGTTTTTATGGCAATACGGTATAAACACGACAAACGCATGAAAAAGTATATCTCTTTCCTTTCATGCGTTTGTCGTGTTTATACTCCCATAGAATCTTGACACTTTAAAAAAATATGATATGATGAAAATGACAAAGTAAAAGATTTTGTCATGCAAAGGATTTTTATGGCCATTGAGATTATAGCAACCGGAAAAGCAGTACCCTCAAAACGGGTCACCAACGATGATTTGGCGGCCAAAATCGATACCAACGATGAGTGGATCAGGTCCCACACAGGAATTGGCGCCCGGCATATTGCCGACGAGGATACCGCTTGCAGCGATCTTGCCCTGGAAGCGAGTAAACAGGCCCTTGCAATGGCCGGTGTAACGGCCCTTTCCCTGGATTTCATCATCCTTGCCTCCGCCAGCCCGGATTATTACGGTTGTCCCTCCTCGGCCTGTGTTGTTCAGGAGAAAATTGGGGCAAAAAACGCGGCGGCTATGGACATCAGCGCCGGATGCACTGGCTTTGTCTATGGCCTTGAAACTGCTGCGGGGCTGCTTTCCATCAGTAAGAGCCGCAAACGGGCTCTGGTAATCGGTTCCGAGGTAATCAGTAAAATTATCGACTGGAATGATCGGAGCATCTGCGTCCTCTTTGGGGACGGCGCCGGGGCGGTGCTGGTGGAAAAAACCGGCAGCCCATCGGAAGGACCGGGAAAGCGAGGCCTCCTGCGGACCATTCTGGGTGCGGACGGCGCCGGGGAGAAATTTCTCCTGACCCGGCGCGGGGGTACCCGCAATCCCTGGAAAGCCGGAGAAACCGTTACTATCCCGCCTCATCTTGAAATGGATGGCCGGGCGGTATACAACTTCGCTGTCAAGTCGGTCACCGAAACCATCAACAATCTGCTTGCCGAGGAGAGCGCCTCGACAGGCGCTACGGTCACCGTTGATGACCTGGCCTGGATTGTGCCTCACCAGGCCAATGCCCGGATCGTGCAGGCGGCGGGGAAACGGCTGGGCATCCCGGAGGAAAAATTCTTCCTCAATATCGAGGAATACGCCAATACCTCCGCCGCATCAATTCCCATCGCCCTGGATGAACTGAACCGGGGCGGGAAACTGCACAGGGGAGACCTGATTTTGACCCTAGGGTTCGGTGCAGGGCTCACCTATGGGGGAAATCTTATAGTATGGTGATAATATGGCAATAACAAACAAGCGCTATGCGTTTATTTTTCCGGGGCAGGGCGCACAGTATCAGGGTATGGCCCTGGATTTTCTTGAGACCGGCAGTACCGCCGTAAAGGATCTTTTTGATCTGGCTTCTGCGGCTGTCGGAAAGGACATGCAGGCCCAACTCCGGGATACGGATGCGGAGACCCTCATGCGTACCGATGTTTCCCAGCCCGCCATCACCTTGGCGAACCTTGCCGCTGCGGCATATCTTGCGGAACAGGGTATCCGCCCAATTGCCTGCGCCGGGTTCAGCTTGGGGGAATATGCCGCACTGGCTGTTTCCGGGGTGATTTCCACGGAAGAGTGCTTCCGCCTGGTGAAAGCCCGCGGGGAGTTTATGCAGGAAGCATGTGACCGGCTCCGCTCCGGGGCGGAGGATGCGCCGGGAATGGTGGCGGTGATTGGGCTGCCGCCGGAACAGGTTGAGGCCCTTATCGCCGAGTGGACCACAGCGGGTTTGGCAGGACTGTATGCCGCCAATATCAATTCAAAACGGCAGGTGGTCATTTCCGGGACCGCCGCAGC
>BNUT01000133.1 GCA_025997555.1 Spirochaetia bacterium | reverse complement strand
AAATATAAACCGATATATGTTGGGATTGGGATGAGAAATAAGTTATGTACCGTGTAAGTAGAGCCCCGGGGGTTAGGAGTGGCAAAAAGTTAACAAAAAAAATTTTAAATATTTTTATATGAGTTAAGAAAGTAAAAAAAATTTAAAATAAAAACAATTGTAAATTTTTTTTTTGAAAAAAGAAGACCCCCCCCCCCCCCCATATTCATTTTCTGAAACTTGATGTAGAAGGGCATGAATTGAAGGTACTGGAAGGCGCAAAACATATGATACAGTCCGGTAATATTGATTTTATCCAATTTGAATTCGGCGGGTGTAATATTGATTCAAGGACTTATTTTCAGGACTTCTTTTATGCCTTAAAGGACAGGTATCGTATTTACAGAATAATAAGAGACGGACTGTTTGAAATAAAAGCATACCGGGAAATGTACGAATGTTTTATGAACAGCAATTTTTTTGCTGAACGTATAAATATTTAATAGTAAAATATAAAAATGAAATTTATTACAACTATAAAATATATTTATCATGCATATCTGAAGTATATCCATCCAAAAATAAAATACGTATTGATCCTTCAAAAAAGATTGAGGAATTTGTATATAAAATGGCAAATAAATCATAAACATGTTCCCTCAATTTTTAATTCCTATGGGGGGGGGGGGGGTACTGCGTTTTCTAAACAAAAACTATCAAGCGTTTTTATTTCTACTGTTTCTTCCTTGTTCATCTCAATACAAAAATGTTCAAGATTTCTTTGGTAAAGGCTTGCCAGCCCGGAACCTGCGGCATCACTATACAAGGTTATAACACTATTTTCATTTCCAAACCCCAAATTATAGGGGTGTAAATTTTTGACTTCCTGCGTATTATCAATCATTTTACGATACGTTTCTTTTGAAGGTTCAAATGCATATATCTGCGCTTTCTCTCCCAAAACATCATAAATCATCCTGGTATAATTTCCTGAATTTGCGCCGACATCAAAAACTACGATAGTATCTGTACCTTGGCATTTTTTTAAAACATATTGTAAACAATATGTTTCTCCGGATGTTTCGCAGCTGCCATCTAAGCCAATATGCATACCCCGCAGTGACAAATGGTACATTTTTTCAAAAAATGATTGCCATTTCTGTTTTCCCGCTATTGCATAAAATGGCGCCTTTAAAAGTTTCTTAATCCGTCCATATATTAACTGCCTCATATAATAAAAATTCTCCTTTTGCCAGTGGTCTTTTAGAAATATTTAGTTTGCTGTTTTTGTAAACCAAAAACAACCGCAGCCCCATTTCTGTTTAGCAGCTATTTTGGCATCGGCATTTTCTATAAACTGCGCATCGTCTGTTATTAGACTAAACAATACGAGTTGGAGATTTGCAAAATACCGGATAATGTTTTTATATGTATAGATTCTGTGCGCATTATATTGAATACGCATGGTTCCGGCGATAGGCACAACGAAAAGCAAATTTCCTCCGGGTTTTAGAACCCGTTCAAGTTCATGCATGGCTTTTATGTCGCCCTGCGGATCAAAGGGATCGCCGTACCGTTCCAGTCCAATATGCTCAACTACATGCATAGATGACAAGGATTCTATGGAATTATCGTCAAATGGCAATTTTGTAATATCCGTAAATCCGGATTGCAAATTTGTTAGATTAACTTTAGCAGGACGATAATCATAAAACTTTATGGGAACAAACGCTGAAATATAGGTAACAAAATATATACTCGAACTAATATCAATATGTTCTTTTGGCATGGTCTTTGCTAAAACACGGGCTGCCCAGGCCGGATGATAAGTATAATGCGGTTCAAATTCGGTATTGGTTGTATTATCCTCCAGACAAGGCAATCTATCTTCCCATGTACAGGAAAATCTGTTATCGGTCAGCGCTTTTACTTTTTCTTTGAAATTTCGCTTAAATTCCTCAAAGCTCTGGGGGTATATTCTACCCCCCCCCCCACCCCCCCACGTATCCATTCTACAACAAAGAAGGGCAGGATATTTTTGATTATAGTTTTTATTCGCATTATAAAGTTCCTCTGTTAAATCATACTTTTTTTATAATAGCCCTTAGCTTTTTATTAATTTTATAATGTATTTTTTGAATACTTAATTTTGACCTTTCAATATATTCGTCTAAAAACATAGTCCCTTGAATCCCTACCGTTGGTTGGAAAAATCTATAAACACTTTCGGCTATATCTATTGGTACAGAAACGACAACATCACGCCAGATAATTGTATATCTTTTGCCGTGCGAATTTAAGGCGGCAAGTATGACATCATACGAAGGCATATCGCTAAGTATATTTTTATCAGGATTGGCACACAAAACAAACCGGGCATCATCTATCATAATGATAGAATTAAAGTTAAGCTTTAAAATCAAATTTATTTCCTCAATCAAAGGACATTGTAGATTTTCACCGCCGGTTACCCCGCCTGAATAATGTGCATCTAACCAAAACAATATTCTTTCATCATCAAGTAATTCTTGGTTCAATTGTGTAATTATTTCTGGCAATATAATAGTGCTTTTGCCATTCATAAACCGTATGTTTGCTACATTTTTATATGCTTCTTTTGTTTTATTGTATATCTCCTCAACTATCTCAATAGTAACAACATTTTTGAAAATATTGCTTGCCCAATATGCAGTACCCCCCATATATGTACCGGTCTCTACGAAATATTTTGCATTGTGATTTTTATAAAAAAATAATGCCAAATCTTCCGGTATTCCAAAATAATAAGCTCCCATTATTTACTCCTAAAACCAATCGTTATTTTTGAAACCACTGCATTACTGGTGATAAAATACCGGGACGTTTGACTGTGAAGTATGGTGATTCACTTAATCCGCCGCTTATTTCCAATCTTATATCAGGAGAATGCTTGGTTGGTTCGCAAATCCATTCTCGATAATAAAGCGCAACTATCATTTCAATTCTATAGATACCTTCATTCAAAAATCGTTCCGGTATTTTTGAATAAATATGATTATGCCCAATTATAAGAACAGGCATTTTTTCTTTTTTCCCATCGGTAAAACAAGTCCAATATAACAAACTGCCTTTTTCATCATAAATGGCATACCCAATTTGTAAAGCAGGATCAAGATTTTCTATCTGTCCGCTAATATGGACATAAAAGTCATCATCATTACGCACAGGCATTGAAAGTTTATTAGCCGCACAATCGCCAATAAAGAATTCCATAGGTAAAAAATATGGATTGCTATAGGAATGATCACTATTTTTCCAAGTACTTAGACTACTATCAGTAAATAAATATAGTTTAATTACATCTTCTACATTATTTGCAAAAAGTTTAATTGTGCCCTGTTCAAGCAATATGCCTTTTGCGCATAATATTCCTATCGCATCCATGTTATGGCTCACAAACAAGATTGTCCTGCCTTCACTGGTACTCAAATCCTGCATTTTCCCTAATGCCTTTTTCTGAAACTCCGCATCTCCCACGGCAAGGACTTCATCGGCAATTAGTATATCCGCATCCAGATGAGCCGCCACCGCAAAGGCAAGGCGTACCGTCATACCGCTGGAATAACGTTTAACCGGCGTGTCAAGATGTTTTTCAATGCCCGCAAAGTCAACAATTTCATCAAGTTTACGAGAGATTTCATGTCTGTTCATGCCGAGTATCGAACCGTTAAGAAAAACATTTTCCCTGCCGGTAAGCTCTGAATGAAAACCCGTACCTACTTCAAGGAGCGAACCAACCCTTCCCCGAATTACGATATTTCCTTTGGTGGGAGAAGTTATCCGAGAAAGAATTTTTAAAAGAGTTGATTTGCCCGCTCCATTTCTGCCGATAATCCCGACACGATCACCCTCCTTTATTTCAAAAGAGACATCATTTAAGGCAAGGAAACTGTCCTTCTCCGCCTGCTCTCCGTGATGGGAAGAAACAAGAGAATTGGGATCTTCCTTTCCCCGTACTTTTGCCCACCATGACTGCATATCCCGGTAGAGCGTGCCATGGCTTATTACGCCCAGCTTGTATTCTTTGTAGAGATGTTCTACCTTAATGGCTATATCACTCATATCGTATCCACGAAAGTTTTTTCAGTCCTGTTAAAAACAACGATTCCGGAAACCACAATTATCAGGGCAAGGAGCGCGCTTAACCCAACGTGGAGCAGATTAATGGTCCCGGCCCCAAGCCAGGCTTTTCTGAAAAGCTCAATGGCGGGGCTTATCGGATTAAGGATCATAAGGATTTTATACTTATCCGAAATAAGCGAAAGAGGGTATACCACCGGCGTCGCGTACATCCAAAGCTGGACAACAAAGGGAAGCGCAAATTTCAGGTCCCAGTATTTCGCGGTCAGGGCCGATATCCACATTCCGTAGCCAAGACTGAGCAAGGCCAGATAACAAAGGATAAGCGGTGTAAAAACAATCAGCCAATTAGGCGCAAGCGGGGCATGATTAAAATAAAAAAAGAGATAAAAAACCAGAAAGAGCGAAAACTGAATTGCGTATCTGACCATATTGGTTATGGCATCGGCCAGCGGAACCGCAAGCCGGGGAAAATAAATTTTACCAAAAAGATTTTTGTTTTCCGAAAAGGTATTGCCGGTCTTGACCAGGCACTCTGAAAAATAATTCCAGTTTATAACCCCCGACATATAAAAAAGCATCTGCGGGGTTTCATCGGTCGAAATATTCGCAAGCCTTCCGAATATAAGCATATACATCGAAGAGGTAAAAAGCGGCTGGATTATAAACCAGAGGGGGCCCAAAATGGTCTGCTTGTAAAACGTTGTAAAATCCCGTTTCACAAACATCCGTATAAGGTCCCTGTATTTCCACAAGGCGCCTATATTGAGGGCCAAAAGGCTTGTTTGGGGTTTTATTATGGTTATAGGCTTGGAACTGGTATTATTCATATGCTTACTTACCAACGCCAAAATACCGCAGCCCGGCGGCCTCTATTTCTTCCCGTTTATATACATTTCGTAAATCAAAAAAATTGGGAGACAAAAGGGTGTTTTTTATCCGAGCCAAATCAAGATTCCTGAATTGGTTCCATTCGGTTACCAGTGCCAATGCATGACTCCCTTGTACAGCATCGTATTCACTATCCGCGAAATATACCGAACTTTTTATCGCCTCTAACCGCCAGCTTGCTTCCTGCATGGCAGCCGGGTCCCAAACACGTAATCGTGCGCCACGCTCAACCAGTCCTTCGCAAATTATAATCGCCGGTGATTCCCGCATATCATTGGTGTTGTTCTTATAGGCAAGCCCCAATACGGCGATAGTCTTCCCCGGGAGCGCACCGGGGCCGCCAAATCCCCGCTCAATTTTATCTATCATTAATTGTTTTTGCCGTTTATTCGCCTCAATGGTTGTCTCAACTATCGAGATAGGCGCGCCCTGTTCCCGGCCGATTTTGGCGAGTGCCTGAGTATCCTTGGGAAAACAGGACCCGCCATAACCGGGTCCGGGGTGCAGAAATTTTGATCCAATCCGGCCATCCCTGCCCACGGCAGCCGCCACATCCTGAACATTGGCGCCGGTTTTTTCACACAGATTGGCGATTTGATTAATAAAGGCGATTTTTACCGCCAGAAACGCATTGGCGGCATATTTGATCATTTCCGCCGATTCAAGATTGGTTTCAATATAAGGTGTTTCGTTAAGATACAGGGCACGATATACTTCTTTCATTACTTTCCGTGCAGACACGCTTTCTGTTCCTATTACGACCCGGTCAGGATGCGTAAAGTCATAGACCGCTGTCCCTTCCCGCAGAAACTCAGGGTTCGAGACGACATCAAAAGCAACGGCGGTATGCCGTTTATCAAGCTCATCCTGTACCCATTGTGTTACTTTGCGGGCAGTCCCGATGGGAACCGTACTCTTGTCTACAATGATGGTATATTTTTCGATATGCTGCCCAATTTTCCGGGCAACCTGTTCAACATACCGGAGATCCGCGCCGCCATCCTCGGCAGGCGGAGTACCAACAGCGATAAAGACAACCGCACTGTTCTTCATGGCCGCCGCCAATTCCGTGGTAAAGAAAAGCCGCCCGGCATGCGTATTCCGTTCCACCACTGCATCCAGTCCTGATTCAAAAATGGGGATTATACCTTTTTTGAGATTATCAATTTTGATGGTATCGGTATCGACACAGGTAACATAATTACCAAAATCTGCGAGACAAGAGCCTGATACAAGCCCTACATAGCCGGTTCCAACTACGGTGATGTTTACCATGTTCCTGCTATTTGCTCCATTATATCCCTTTTCCCGATAAGCCTGGGAGGTTCCTAATACGTACTTTCAATGGACGAATTTTATATGAGCCGGGATGGGATTAAGCATATCGACATTATAGATTTTTTAACTGCCCAACAGGGGATCTATATCTGAAGGGACGAGTAAAACTATCCGGAATACTTTCCGCAGTAATAATTCCACGTTTTTCAGCGTGGTTGGCGGCATCAATAACACTGCCTGAGTCAACCAATTCTACTGCATCAAGACTGCGCAGTATTTTATTAACCAACAAATCTGTTGTACGGGCATAACGGGAAGTGAGATTTTCGAATTAATTCATCATTGACCTTAAGGGTCTCAAGGGCAGCATCACCCATATAATAAGGTTCCCGTCTCTACGGCCCGGCGGAAAAAAGGCTCCAACCCATCCGCAGAAACCACGATGTCTATTTTCTGTTCTCCAAGAATATCGATAATACTTCGCCGTATCTTCATGCGTTCAGAAATTCCAATTTTTTTGGAAAGGATAGCGATATCAATATCACCGCCCTTTTTGGCGTCATCAGTACGGGAACCAAAAAGCCAAACCCTGGCGCCGGAGTCTGCGGTCTGTATCGCTTCAGTTAAGACCTTTTTTTCAGCTTCGTTTATACGCATTAATACCATTATAGCCCTTATTCACCTCATGGGCAAGTCACTTATCCTTTTCCTACCGCCCCTCATAATTCCGCCCGCCCCTGGACTTTTCGACTTTAGCGGCAGTCTCCCGCAAGGTCCCGCTGAAACCCCGTCAAGGATGATGCCTTTCAACTTACCAGCCTGTCGGCATTAAATTTAGTCCACACATCGTATAATTTCTGCGTCGGCTCTATATGGGCGCAACAGACAAAGGATAAACCGATCATAATATCATTGTAAAACTGTTTGTATTTGCGCCAATGATTTGCATAATCAGGGGGCAGCGCGGGCCGGTCACGGAAATCTACGGGACTTACAGTTATATAACCGGCGTCGGCAAGTTCCTGTATAAAATCGGTAATGGGCAGAATGTTTGCCTTTATCCTGTCGCAATGGGCAATAAATAAGGCATGACCGGAACGGCGGTCAATGGGGGTCGCATCATAGACAAACATAATCGGTTTATTTTGAGCCTCGAAATAAAAGGTAAAAGGCATGTCAGGGAAGAACGCACCGGTAAAAGCACGGAAATAGGACCCCAGGGGAGTACGCAGTTCCCTGCCGTCTTCCACCGCAATAATGTAATTAATAACACTTTTCCTGAATGAATCCAGAAACATCCGTACTCCCCTCCCCCGGCTCCGCCGAAGCGCTCATCAGGGCAAATCTTCTCCCTTGCACAGTACGCCTCTTGTACCCGCCTTTGTTATATAAATGAAATCGAATAAATAGTTCGTGCGCCGAAACAGCATCGAACCTTCAATCCGATCGCTGTCAGGGCTCCGAAAAGCCAAATCCCCTTCGCACAGACGAAAGGGGCATATAAAAAAACCGGTAATCCCTTATAGGAACCGGCCTGTCTTGAGAAATTAAATTATCGATTGATACTGCTAATTCCTTATAATATAAGGAATTACATGGGGGGGGGGGGGGGGGTGGGCAAACCATTAAAAATCGGCCCAAAACAACCTGGTTAGCTTGCCTTTTTTGTTCCCCCGCCGGAACTACCCTCACCCCCCCCCATTTAATAAAAATAAAACTAAAAATTTTTTTAGAAAAATAACCGTTTTTTACAAAAAAAATTTCAATTCCAAACCCCCCAAAAACAACAGGAAAAAATTTCCACGAAAACCC
>BNUT01000132.1 GCA_025997555.1 Spirochaetia bacterium | reverse complement strand
GTGACCGGTCAATTCGATTCCACCGCGCAAAAAGCGGTGTGGCCCTCCACCGGTAATTACTGCCGGGGGGGTGCCTTTAACTCCAAGCTCCTCGCGGTCGAGTCCGTAGCAATACTACCTGAAGGCATGAGCCGGGAGCGCTTCGAGTGGCTTTCCAAAATCGCCGGGGAGGTAATCGCCACACCGGGCACCGAATCCAACGTAAAAGAAATTTTCGACAAGACCCACGAACTTAAAGAGACCCGCAATGATGTGCTGATCTTCAATCAGTTTGAGGAAATGGGGAATTACCTTTGGCACTACAACGTCACTGGCAGTGCCATTGCCGAGGCTTTTGAAAACATCAAGGGCAGGGACGGGAATTTTGCCGGGGTCTGTTTCACATCGGGATCAGCGGGGACACTGGCAAGCGGCGACTATTTAAAACAGCGTTACCCCCAGAGTAGAATCGCTGTGGGAGAAGCCTTGCAATGTCCCACGATTCTCAACAACGGCTTCGGCGCGCACCGGCTTGAGGGCATCGGGGACAAGCATATCCCTTGGGTTCACAACGTGAAGAATACCGATATGGCAATCGCCATTGACGACAACGATTCCATGGCCCTGCTGCGGCTTTTCAACGAAGATGCGGGGAAGGAATTTTTGATAAAGGAAGCGGGGCTTAAACCGGAAGAGGTTGATGTCCTCTCTTACATGGGAATCTCCGGCATTTCAAACATGCTTTCCGCAATCAAGTTTGCAAAATACTACGAGCTTACCGGGCAGGATGTGGTGGCCGCGGTGCTCACCGATTCTGTGGAAATGTACCGCTCCCGCATCGTTGAGCTCCGCGAGGAGGAAGGCGAATACCGCAGTATTGATGCCGCCGCGGATTTTGCCGCCAGCCTCCAGGGTGAGGGGACCGACAACATGCTGGAACTCACCTATCCTGAACGCAAGCGGGTACACAACCTCAAATACTACACCTGGGTGGAACAGCAGGGCCGCACTGCGGAAGAACTGAACGATCAGTGGTACAATCAGGATGAAACTTTCCTGGCCGTGCAAAAACAGGCCGATGAGATCGACGCCCTGATCGATGATTTTAACAAACACACAGGATTACTGTGACGCGGATTTGCCGGCACGGAGAAAGGCTTGTATGAGAAATGTACTAAATGCGGTTTGTATTGACTGCGGCACGGAACACGAGGCAAATGACAACACCTACACCTGCAAAAAATGCGGTGGTATTCTGGAAGTAAAATACGATTACGCCTATATCAAAACACAGCTGACCCGTGAAAAACTAGCTACCCGGAAAGACCCGACACTTTGGCGTTACCGGGAACTCCTCCCCATTGAGGAAGGCTCCGAGCTTACCCCGCTGCGGGTGGGCGGCTCGCCCCTGTACAAGGCGGACCGGCTGGGAAAAATCCTGGGGCTAAAAAATCTTTACATTAAAGATGACGGGCTTAACCCCACCTCAAGCCTCAAGGACCGCGCTTCGGCAATCGCGGTGGTGCGGGCCAAACATGCGGGGATGAGCACCGTGGCCTGTTCCTCCACGGGGAACGCCGCTTCTTCCCTTGCGGGGAACGCCGCAGCAATGGGCCTTAAATCCTTCATCTTTGTGCCGGAGCGGGCCCCCAAGGGAAAGCTTACCCAGCTTTTGATCTTCGGCGCCACGGTGATCAGCGTAAAGGGAAACTACGAGGATACCTTTAAACTTTCTGCGGCGGCGATTGAAAAATGGCACTGGTACAACCGGAACGCCGCCATCAATCCCTATCTGTCGGAGGGCAAAAAAACAGTATCACTGGAGATCGCGGAACAACTGTGTTTTAAAGCCCCGGATTATGTGGCAATCTCCGTTGGTGACGGCTGTACGATAGCCGGTGTGTGGAAGGGTTTCAAAGACCTCTACGAAATCGGCTTTATCGACAAACTCCCCCGGCTCATCAGCGTTCAGGCTTCCGGCTGTTATCCGATTAATCGGGCCATCGAAACCGGCAAGCCCATTGAGCGGATGGAAGAAAATACCATCGCCGACAGTATTGCTGTTGGGGTGCCCCGGAACGGGGAGAAGGCCCTGCGGGCGATCCGGGAATCCAAGGGGATCACGGTGAATGTTTTCGATGAAGAAATACTCGCCGCCATGCGGATCCTCGGCGCCACGAGCGGCGTATTCGGTGAACCTGCGGGAGTGACCGGCACGGCGGGTCTTAAAAAAGCGACGGAACAGGGGCTTATCCCCGAAGATGCAATCGTGGTTTCGGTGGTGACCGGGAACGGCTTAAAGGATGTGGCCTCTGCCCAGCAGGCTGCGGCGAATGCGGGGCCCATTGGGGAACCGATTCATATTCCGCCGGATATTGGTATTTTGATTGACGAATTTGAAAAACGCAAAATCAAAGTTTAACATCGTCCTCGCCGCCGTCTATCTTGAAGAAGGCCCCGAGGCGGTTCCCTTGGGCGCGGCCTGCATCGCATCCGCCTTGAAGGCGGCCTTTGCAAGCTCTGTCCCCGGTATTTCGGTTGTCTTGGCTGAAACTTTCGCCGCCGAAGGGGCCGCTGCCTTAATCAAAAAAATATTTGCCCAAACACTTAGTGATACTATTGATACGTCCGATACCATTAATGCTATTGGCTTTTCCCTTTACAGTTGGAACCGTGGAGTCTGTCTTGAAGCGGCGGCGCAGATCCGCCGGGATCGCCCGGACATTTTTCTTTTTTGCGGCGGACCCGAGGCGACCGCCCTTCCCGGTGGCCTGCATATATCCGATGGCGGCCCCTTTGACGCGGTCATCCGGGGTGAAGGTGAGCTTGCGGCGGTGGAATTCATCGGTCGGCGTTTTTTTTGTGAACCGGCCGCTTCGCCGGCACCGGGGGCCGGGCCTGTTACGGGGACAGAGCCGCCTGCGGTCTTGAGCGAAGCGGAACTTGCATCACTGCCATCGCCCTGGCTGGACGGAACCCTTGCCGTGCGGGATCGGCCGGGAATACTCTGGGAACTGGCACGGGGCTGCCCTTATTCCTGTGCCTACTGTTACGAATCGAAGGGCAATAATCATGTCCGGTATATTTCAGAAGAGCGGCTGCAAAAAGAACTAAAGCTTTTTATTAAAGAAAGTGCTGTCCGCCAAGGAACTGAGGGAATCTACGTTTTTGTATTGGACCCAACCTTCAACACAGATAACCGGCGGGCCATTCGTATTCTGGACATGATCATCAACAGTAATACTGTTTCACAGGACATTCATTGGCACTTTGAGGTGCGGGGGGAACTGCTTACCCGTGAACAGGCCCGGCGTTTTGCCCGGCTCGGGGCATCCCTCCAGATCGGGCTCCAGACTGCCGACCCAAAAGTATCGGCATTGATAAACCGCAGCCTTGAGCGGGAAAAGTTTGCCTCGAAAATAAATCTCCTCAACGAAGAGGGAATCAGCTTCGGCCTGGATCTGATCTACGGCCTTCCCGGCGATACCCTTGCCGGTTACCGGAAGAGCCTGGACTTTGCGCTTTCACTGTACCCTAATAACCTTGACCTCTTCCGCCTGTCGGTGCTCCCCGGTACTATCCTGTTTGAAAAGATGGCGGAATATGGTTTAAAGACCGAAGGTAAAGCGCCCTATATGGTGATCTCAACGCCGAATTTTTCCGCCGTTGATCTCGCAAAAGCAGAAAAACTGTCAGCGGGGGCGGACATTTTTTATAACCGGGGCAGGGCCGTTGCCTGGTTTAATCAGGTTCTCTATCCTTTGAAGATGCAGCCCTCAATTTTTCTGGATGAATTTGCCGCATGGCTAAGGGAAAAAGGGATATTCATTGACGATACTGATGCGGTTAACGATTCTGTCATTGGTAATTCTGTCGAGATAGAAAAACTCCAGCTTGCCTTTCTTGAAAAATTTTATAGGCAGAAAAAAAAGGAAAAGCTTATTCCGGCGGTGCATGACATCGTCCGCTATCACGGCGCATGGGGCCGGGCCCTGGCGGAAGGGCTGTCCACGGATATCAATTTTAACTATGAGCCGGAAGCAGTATTAAGCGAAGACGCCATGGACATTGAAAGTTTTGCCGCCCTCGTTAAGATGCGGCCCACACGGGCACGGATGGCGCCGGGGCCAAAAGGACCGGAACTTTTGATAAAATAGGATTACTTTTTCTTCTCTTTTCTATTTTGCGGTTCCGGCAGGAGGGTGTAGATATTGTTCCTTGCCGATCTGAAAAGGGCGGAAATAGTTTGGGAAATAATGTCACGAGTGGAATCGTCAATGTCTTTATAGGTTTGGATCATGAGGCCGGCGTTTTTGAACCAGCGCATGGTAAGATCCGGCAGGGACTTGGCTTCCGTAGAACTGAGAATGTCGTAGAGGGCATCGGTAAAGCGCTGCCGCTGTTCCCTGTTCATGCCGCCGATCCATTCTTTTAAAGTACGGTCAATGAAATGGCTTCCCTGGGTCACCGTGTCCAGCCGGATCACATCGTTGTGGCTGACCTCCCAGGAATAGACATCGTGCTGCATGATGCCGGTCTGGGTGCTCTTAACCACGGTGTAATCATCATCGTGCTCAAAGAGCATACCGATGATCGAAGACTGGGGGATGAATGCGTGGATTTTTTTCTTGATGGCCCGATAGCCTTGACTCGCGATCACCTCCCGGTTGAACCCCGGCGCATCATTGCTGTATATGGCGCTAATGCGGCGCTGGAATTTTTTATCACAGAAGGCGGCAGCGTAGACTGCGAGGTTTCCTCCCTTGGAATGGCCCCCGATCCGCAGGTTCCCCCGGAACTTTCTCGCCATTTTTTCAAGATAGGACACCGCTTCCAACTGGGCCGGGACCGCGGTACTGAAGCTCATGTTGAAATCCTCTTTCCATCCCACCAGGGTGTTGTCGGTTCCCCGGTATGCAACAAGGAAAGACCTGTCGCCGGTCATAATGGTCAGGGCGGAAAATTGTTTTTCCTGTTTAAGATCAATGTGGTTCACGAAGCCCGCAAGTTTCAAATGTTTGTACCGTTCACAGGCGCCAAGCGCGGCAAGCAGGGCGGGGTCTTCCTTGCATATCAAGGCATCACCAAAGGCTTCGGGTTTATGCTTTAGAACCGCGGCGATCCTTTCCGCCGCTTCGGCAATAGTGATGGTATTTTTTTTGTCAGGAGAGGGGACGATGTTGTCAAAGGGAAGGTAGGAAAGATGGGTAAGGATGATGTTATCCACCGGGTTAAAAGGGGACTGGCTGAAAGTCAAATCACCACGCCATATTATGTAATCGAAAATATTTGACATACTTTAAATATAGCAAGAAACGAGGCAGGAAACAATGATAAACTGCTTTTCCGGAAGCGGCCTACCGGATGCACGGCCCGTCCCAAAGGCGTTTCTTCCGCCGGTGATACACATATCCTGCGCGGTCAAACAGATGCTCCGCCGTGCTTCGCGCCGACACATGTTTCCCCGGATTATTCCGCGCGTAGATGTTCAGTATTTTTCCCGCTCCCCATGCCTCATGCTTTTTCTTTATCCGCAGGAGTTCAACACTGATCCATTCCTCCAGGGCTTTCCCGTTGTTTTTCGGTTTCCGGCTTTCTTCCTCAAGGCCCGCATAGCCTTGTGTCAAAAACCGTTCACGTCATTTGTAACCGGTCATGGGGCTGATTCCATATTCACGACACAATTGCGTGAATACCAGTTGTCTGTCCAATGATTTTAAGACAAAATCCTTCTTCCCGTCCATTTTTCCGGTCTCCTTCCAGGGCATCCTTACAAAACTGTGTTTTGTCGGCCTCCTATTGTTAGTCCGGGTTAAATTTTACCTGAAAGTGTTACCTATGGTGTCACTGCAAATGTGTTACCGATGTCTCGGTTATACGGGGGGAATTTCGTATAACGTGAAAGGTTTGCGACGTTTTGGCAGTCCGAATAAGGTCTTGCGCAGCAAGACCAGAGCTGGCAAAATGTGGGCGGAGTGAGGCGTGGGAGCCTTTAGTCGACCTGGCCGAACGGAACCCGGAGGAGTGAAACGACGAACCGCAAACCGTATGTTATGTGCAGTTTGCCCGTACACTATTTATTCCGGTTCTACTATACTTCAATTCTCAATACTGCCGTTTTCTGCAAATGATATTTTATAATAATTTAAATATTCTTTATATGCATCTTGTGCCGATAAACAAGTATCCATTAAATATCCCGGCGTTTTTTTATATTCTTTTAAACCTCGGTAATAATATAGTTTATGTTCTTCATCAATAATGAATGGTATAACATTATTCTTCAGACACTCTTTAAACATTATTAGTCTGCCTACCCTTCCATTCCCATCCTGAAAAGGATGTATCTTTTCAAAATTGCAATGAAATGTTATAATATCTTCGATTGTACAGGCCGTATGAATGCTCTTTTGCCGGTAATTCTCAAGAAGAACATGCATCTCCTCTGATACGTGTTCCGGTAAAGTAGTTTCTCTATCACCAACCATATTTTCACGTTTTTTATACTCCCCTACGTTAAACCAATCTTTTTGGGAATCGGATGTTCCCATTTTTAATATTCGATGATACTCTTTTATAATAAATTCATTTAAAGATTCTTTTGCCGTTTTCAATAAGTATCTAAAACAGGAAAAATGGTTGATTGTTTCAACAATATCGTCAACATTTAATACTTTTCCCTTTTCAGAATCAACCGTATTTGTTTCATATATATACCTCGTCTGATCCAGAGATAATTTGCTGCCTTCAATACGATTTGAATTATAACATAATTGTATTTGGGTAATGTGATAAATGCCTCCTTTCAAACTCATATCCATCTCTTCTTTCAGCCTATCCAGCAGCGGAGTATTTACTATGGCTATTTTTGGCGGCTTTTTCCTATCCATTTTTTAATCATTATATATTTTTTCAAGTATGTCAAGGGTGTGAAAGTATTAAATTTTCCAATAATCTTAGGGCAAATTGCACATAGCGTATGTGATGTGATGTGCGGTGCCTTACCAGTCAATTTTTTATGTATTGACATATGCTAAATTATAGTATATTATGATTATTTTTTGGAGGAAAATATGGCTTTAGAAATGCAAAACAAGGCAATTATGATAAACTTACCGTCGGAAATCGTTGATTTGGTCGATGATTCTATAAATGATATACAACATGAAATCAACCGATATTTTGCCATAAAATATTATACCCAGTCAAAAATAACCATTGGAAAGGCTGCTGAACTTGCAGGAATGGACAAAGTTAATTTTGAAATTTATTTATCAAAAAATAAAATCCCCATTTCGCTTTTGAGTTATGATGATATTCAAAATGATTTACAAAAAATTTCAGCCCTTAAAAAGGTAAAGCAATGATAATTATTGCTGATACAGGTCCGATTATATCATTGGCCATAATTGATAAACTTAAATGCTGTCATAATTATATGGCGAAATCTATATACCGAATGCAGTATGGGAAGAACTTGTGAAATATGCAGATGTTTTGAATGTTCCCAAGGTCAAACAATTTAAAAATAATATCAAGTATATTAATTCTGAAAATTATTTATCAAATATTATGGATGATGGTGAATCAGAAGCGGTGATTTTATATAAAGAGATGAATGCTGATTCATTTTTATTGGAACTTTGGCTACTTTAATTGATGCAAAACAATCCGGCTTAATAAACGAGATTCGTCCATATTTTCAAAAATTAATAGAAAATGACAGATATTTTTCAACAAATTTATTAAATGATATTTTAGTAAAGAATAATGAGGAAATTATTTAACAAAAAAATTGCACCGCATTTCGTATAACGTGAAAGGTTTGCGACGTTTTTGTTGCCCGAATAAGGGCTTTGCGTAGCAAAGACCAGGGCAACAAAAATGTGGGTGGAGTGAGCCGTGGGAAGGAGCGTAGCGACTGACCTAGGCGAACGGAACCCGGAGGGGCTTTAGCCCCGAACCGCAAACCGTATGTTATGCGCCGTTTTTTGCTTTTTTAATATTTATTTCCATCCATTAATATTATATTTACACATGTGTCTTCATATTTATTCCCTGGATATACTTCTAATATTTTAATTTTTAATATTTCATCTGGTAATAAAGTTTCTGACAAATT
>BNUT01000131.1 GCA_025997555.1 Spirochaetia bacterium | reverse complement strand
CCCCACTCAATACCGAAGTAAACCCAGCCTAATGCACCCCGGAAACCCAGCAGGCTGAAGGGGGTATAGGTCCCGGCGATAAGAAAATAGATCGCCGAATGGTCCAGGATGCGGAAGACCCGCTTTGCCCCCTCATGCTGGATGGCGTGGTACAGGGTGGAAGCCAAGAACATGATGATCAGGGAAACACCAAAGAGGCCGAAGGACATAAGCGCCAGCGAGCCGCCCCCTGAGCCGCCCAGATACCCATTGGCCCGAAGCAAGAGGAACGTTAGTCCCGCAATGGCCACCAGGGCTCCCAGACCGTGTAAAATGGAATTGGCTATCTCCTCTCCGGGGGTCTGAAAGGGCAGGGGAGAAGGAATAGCATAAAATTTTTCCGGATTACGCATAACTCCTCTTTAGTGCCTCCCTCGCGTAGGCGAGTTCTTTGCCGCACAGTCTAATCGAAGCAAAACTTTGTTTCGCATTTTCTTTTGAGACCCTTATGGAGCTTCATGGTTGCAAAGAAACCAGCCGTCTTTTCCAATACCCATGGCGAGTCCCAAAAACGGAAGGGTTTCTTCCAGCGCATTTTTTAAGGTCCACGGAGGATTGAAAATGACGAGGCCGCTGCCGTACATGCCCCGTGGAGAGTTCTCCGGCGGGCTGTCTTTTTGGGCGGTATAAAATTCAACGCCCAGACGGTTCCCCTCGTAAAGGTTTAATAAAGTCTCCCGAAAGGAGGCCGCTTCCCCCGGCATCTCCGCCCCGGCGGGCCTGGGATCGGTGTGCAGCAGGGGATACCAGATGATATAGGTTCCGGTAGAAAAACGTTTAAGCGCATCGGAAAGAACTTGAGGGAGCAGAGCATAGTCGTCTTTTACCTCATAGACCGGATCGATAAAGATAAGGCCCCGCCGGGATGGCGGCGGGAGAAGGCTTTTAAGTCCCGCAAAACCGTCCTCATGGCGGAGACCGAAACGCCGGTCGCCGCCCAGAAGCGTTTTGAGGGCAGCAAAATCTTCCGGATGCAGCTCGAAACAGCAGGCCCGGTCATCCTTCCGCAGCAGCCTTCGGATAATTTCCGGGGAGCCGGGGTAAGACATGCCGTCCGGACCGGTGAGTTCCAGGTAACGGGTCAGTGCGGCGGGTATCTGCTGCACTTTCATGCCGGAAAGTTTGGCTACCCCCTTCTCCCACTCGCGGTTTTTGGCGGCAAAGCCTTCGAGCAGGGGGTAGGAACCGGCTCCGGCATGGGTGTCGATGCAGAACCAGGGCTTTTCCTTTTGGGCCAGGTAATCAAGGCAGAAAATCAGGACGGTATGCTTGAGCACATCCGCAGAATTTCCCGCGTGAAAACCATGACGGTAACTGAGCATGTGTCCATGATACTTTTTTTATCCCATCAGTTCAATTCAGCGGCTGTTTGGGCCGCATTGGCTGCAGCAGCCCCCTCGTTAATTTTCAGCCGGGTCCGCAGGGCGAAGAGCCCTGAAGCGACTGTTCCCTTTGAAATCCCCAGAACTTCGGCGATTTGCTTATTGGTGGCGTCCAGCCGCATTCCCGCAAGCCGTTTCCTCATGGCCGCAAGCCTTAAGCGCCCCCGCTCAAGGCGGCCTTTCATCTTTTCATAATAGATGGAACCAGGAGTCACGGCGTTGAGTCTTTTTTCAAAGGCGATGCACCGGTAGAACTGGCAGTGTATCCGTTCCTTGAGGATGCGGATTTCTTCTTCCCGTTGGGTCCGTTGATCCCGCAGGTCATCTATCATTTTTTTGAGTTTTTCCTTTTCGACCCCAATGGAGGGGGCGATCCGGTCCAGAAAATCATCGGAAACAAAATAGTAGGATTTAAGGAGCAGGATCAAAACCTGCCGGGGATTCAGGATGACCTTGGGTTTCGGTCTTTTTTCAGGATATTCCGGTTCGCTTTCGTGGACCTCCATGTCCGCCGCCTGTGCCGTCCATGCGGCATATTCGGTAATATGATGAGCCGTCTGCCGGGAAAGGTATTCCCTGACGGAACAACGGACCAGTGCGGAGATATAGGCAGAAAAAGAAGCCCCCGTTTCCCGGTAATTTGTTACAGCCGCACTCAAACGCGGATAGAGCCAGCATAAATAATCAATGGTCTCTTCCTCATCCCCTTCAAAAAGATAAAAGTACCGGGAATTTTTTAGGATTATTTTAAAGATAAGTCCCTCAAAGTCCCTTTTTTCCAGAATGCCCTTTGCATACTGCTTAAACAGATTGTTAAGCGATGAAAGTTCCTGCATGATGTGATGTTCCTCCTCCGTGGTATATCGGAATAAGGGCATCAAAATACAGTTTTGGATCGATTTATATGACAAATGTCATAATAAGTTCGTAAGAAATTCTAAATTTTCGTTTTTTTAACAGAAGACCCTTTCAAAGGCGGCAAGAATTTTCGGTTTCCACTCTGCGATGGTTCCCGGAACCGCAAGTCCTGCGGCGTTTTTGTGCCCCCCGCCGCCAAAAGAAGCGGCAACAGCGGACACGTCAACCCGGTCCCGTGAGCGGAACCCTATGGCGCATTTTCCCGGATCTTCCTGGCGGATAACAACAACCGCCTCCACCCCTGCCACGGATTGCAGCAACTGGTAGATCATGTCCGAATCCCGGCCCTCAAGACCAAAGCGCTGGGTTTCTTCGTATTCCTCGGAACTGAGGATCAGGCGGCCCTCAAAGTGTTCCTCCGCACGGGAAAGGACCAGGCTCATGAGTCTCCGGGAATTCAGGGACTTTCCCCCGTTGATTGCCTGGAATGTCTTTTTGGGATTTGCCCCAGCCTGAATTAAGCGTCCGGCATAAGCAAAGGTTTCCGCCCCCCGGCTGTCCACATGGCGGAAAAAGCCTGTGTCGGTGCAGAGGCCGAAGAACAGAAAGTCCGCTTCCTCATGAGTGGGGGTCAGACCCAAGGCTTCAATAAGGGCCAGGATCATAAAGGTTACCGATGGCGCATGGGGATCCAGAAAAATCAGGGTTCCTTCCTCTGAAAGATGATCCCCTGTTGCATGGTGGTCGATAAGCGCCAAGGGGAGGCCCTTTAGGCAGGGTTCCAGATCCCCGGTCCGGTGCAGGCCGGAACAGTCCGTTACAATGACCCGTGCCCCTTCCCGCTCCTTTTCTCCCGGCGCAGCAATAAATAGAGCCGCATAGGGCATAATCTCGGTCCGCTTAAAGGGCCCTGCCGAACAGGGAATCGTCTCCTTTCCCAGCCGCCGCAACGCCGATGCAAGGGCAAGCTGACTCCCCACACAATCACCATCAGGCTCTTTGTGCCCCGCCACGAGAAATTTTGAGCCTGTTTTAATAAAATCGATAATTTCCGCAGGAACCGGAACCGGTTTTGCCATAAATCTCCGTTAAAATTCGAGTTTTAAGTCCTCGATATTTTCAAAACGATCGTCGATATTAGTCCCCCTTGAGATAGTCCCCCAAGTTTCGTGGCTCTGGTTTCTGCGGATATAGAGACGGACATGACTAAATGATCCGCCTTTGTAGTAAACAGCCATAGAAGGCCAGGCCGTTCCTGACTCCTGGTAGACCAACTCCCCCTTGGCCGCGTCCCCAACACCGATAAACCATTCCTGGGGAAGATAGACCTGAGCCATCCGGTTGACCCCCTTCCGGTACTGGACCACATATCCCTTCCTGTAAGGATAGATCTTCTCTATGGGCACGCTGACATAAAAATATTCCGATTCTTTGCCATCGGAAATCTTCTGGGCAAATAGCGGCGCAGAAAGGGCCGCCAGAACAATTACAGAAAAAATAAGCTTTTTCATGTCAATCCTCCAAATTATCGTAATGTTCTCTTAAGTATAATGAGAGAGGGGCTTTGCGTAAAGCCCTTTTTATATTACACGTATTATACCCGGCGAGACAGGACAGGTGACGCAGTTCCATGAGAAAACACGGGGACTTATTGGCGCTTATCGGACAAACCCCATACCGGATCAAATACCCCGCCGCAAGCAGCGGAGTATTTGATCCCTCAATACGAATAAAAAAGAACTCTGCGAGATGTTTACTGAATACGGACTAAAGTCCCCGGTGTAAATTTAAACCCCCGGCACGGCAACCCCAAGGGTTGCGGCCATAATCGCCTTTATCGTATGCTTGCGGTTTTCTCCCTCGTCCCAGGCGCGGCTTTGGGGGCCGTCGATCACATCGGCGGTGACCTCTTCGCCCTTGACTGCGGGGAGGCAGTGGAGAAAGATGCTGTCTTTGCGGCCCGTCCTGTCCATCAGGGCCTGGTTCACCTGGTAGGGAGAGAGGAGCCGGCGGCGTTCTTCCTTTTTGGCTTCCTCCCCCATGGAAACCCACACGTCGGTGTAGAGGGCGTCCGCCCCTTTGACCCCGGCGGTGTCGGCGGTGACGCTGATTTTGGCCCCCGACGCGGCGGCCAGGGGGGCGCATTTCGCCAGGAGGGCGGCATCGGGGTTAAGGGACGGGGGGGTGATCACCGTAAAGTGGACCCCCAGCCTGGCGCAGATCACGATCAGGGACCGGGCCACATTGTTCCGGCCGTCACCCACAAAACAGAGCTTTTTTCCCTTTGAAGGGCCGAAATTTTCTTCCAATGTAAGGATGTCCGCCAGGGCCTGAGTGGGGTGGAAGTCGTCGGTCAGGCCGTTGTAGACCGGCACGCCGGAGTACTTGGCCAGGGTTTCCACGGTGGACTGCTTGAAGCCCCGGAACTGGATGGCGTCGAACATGCGGCCCAGAATCCGGGCGGTGTCCTCAATGGATTCCTTGGCCCCCATCTGGATGTCCTGAGTGGAAAGGAACACCGGGTGCCCCCCTTCTTCCCCAAAGGCGGTTTCAAAGGCGCACCGTGTCCGGGTGGATCGTTTTTCAAAGAGCAGGGCGATGGTCTTTCCCAAAAAGCGCTGGTGGACTTTGCCCTGTTTTTTCTCTGTCTTGAGCTGTTTGGAAAGATCCAGCAGATAGCGGATTTCCTCTTCCGTATAGTCCAGCCAGGTTAAGAGGGACCTGCCTTTTAACGCTTCAGAAACCATAGTACGCCTCCACTTAATTATAGAAGAAGTTAACATGGGCCTTGATGGAATAACAAGCCCAGTGCATACGCCCCTTTCAAAACGTGTAGGTGATAGCCGCCTTCACGAAACTGTTGTCGTGGAACTGTCCGAAAAGTCCCCCAGTATCTCCCACAAAGATGCCGCCGGATAATTCTACCGCTACATCGTCTTTTGTCCATGTGACGGCGGGCATGACAAGAGCCGCGCTGCTCTCTATTTCCCAAATGGCGGAAGCTTTAATTTCCAATTCGTCCCGTAAGAATTTTTTTGAGAGGGATGCGGTGATACGGGTGGCCGTTACATCTGTTCCCGCCTCAATGTCCGTCTGTGCGTTGCCCCCTACCTTACTGTCAAGGAGGCGTATCGTTTCGTTGCATTGCAGGTTCAAGTTGATGCCCCATACAAGATCGCGGTCAAAGCCGAGAGACCAGGCGAGGGACGGGTTGTATACCGCGCCGTCGTTGCCCTTAAGGTCGCCGGTAATGTTGGCGGCAATTTCTGCACGGAGATTGAAACCGGCTAAAACCATAGCCCAATCAAGGCCGATCTGATGATAGGGATTGTACGCAAAGGTGACCATAGGCGGCATTGCCGCCGTCATAGTTACAGCCGGTGTTGTAAGCCGTCCGTAGTAATACTGAAGGCCGATGTCTGCCGCGCCGCCTATGGTCGTGGTAAAACGTAAACCCCCTTGTGCGTAGTTAAGGCTTCTTGTGTCGGGGCGTATAATGCTTCCCGGAGGAAGTTGGCTCAAGGACGCAAATTGCGCCGGAGCCCAGCGTCCGCTTTCGGCAAAACGCACCGGTTCGAAGTTGGGGACAAAAACGCCTTCCAGTTTTGAGAACCGGCCAAAACGCAGTGAAGCGTGGATAAGAGGCCGGGCGATTTTGAGGTTCATCAAATCGCTTAAATCGGACAAATCTGAATAATCAAGGGGGTTGATAACATCCAGCGGCCCCATGCTGTCCGCTTTGCCCCAGGTGAGCTTACGCAGTCCGCCTTCAATGTCGAGCTTGCCAAAATAAGCTGCTATGTAGGCTTCATCAAGGTAGACCGGCGATTTTTCGCCATAATAGATCAGGCCGGGCGCGAGCTTTAGATTGATGACCGCCGCGGCGCGGGAGCCTTCGGCGGTAAAGGTAAGTCTCCCGGAAAAAATATCCCCAAGCCGCGTGTGATCAGCGCCGTCTGCGAAATCGTCAACAAAACCGGGCACAGAGGCCTTTACCTCGCCGCTTATGGAAACCGCCAGTCCTGCGCCGCTTCCGTCGCTTCCGCTTGAAATAAGGTCTTCACCAAAACCAAAACTCAAGTCTTGCGCGGCAGATTCATCCTGAGCGGCAAGGGGTAGTGTTACTGCCAATAGCAGGCAGGCCATTATCATGTATAGGAATTTCATCTTGCCCTCCCGGTCTCAAGGTACGCCGTAGTAAACACCCCTTCAGGAATCGGATCGTCATATTTTGTGATGTCCATGTAGATCGTTGTCGAAGTGCCTGCGGCCACGGTGGAAATTTTTATCTGTGTTGGGGTGTCCCGCCCCTGAATATCTTTGTAGGCCGCTATTTCCATCACCTTGCCAAGGGCGCTTCGCTTGTCGTAAAGCTCCCGTTTGTAGATCCGGTAACTCGTCTTGTCTATCCACGTGACCGTTTTAGAGTACTGGTAGTCGTTTCCCTTAGGCAGGGATTGAATAACATAACAGGAAGCGCCGTTGAGCGTTTCTTCGCGCAGCAGCGAGTGCGTGTCGAGACCGGCGTCCCGGTCCATGCTCGACATATCATCATAGGAAAAATCGGTTCCCATAAAGTTACCGCCGCTTTCGGACGATGCGATACGCCGCACCTTGCCGAGGGAGGGTAAAAAAATCCATTGGTCGCTTTTGCCCTGGACGTTATCAATGGTAAGAAAACGTGTCCCCCTCACCGTTGCCGGACTCTGAAAGACAATCACCGTCCGGGCCATACCCTTTGCATCGTCTTTTGAGTACTGATCGATAACCCGCTCTGTGGTGGAACCATCCTTCGCGGTGATAACCATGCGTGAACGGCTTGAGGTGGTGTCCGCCTGAATACGGCCATTCGCCGCCCTTACAATGGAAACCGCATCTTGCGCCGCATTTTGCGCCGCATCCTGTGCGTACGCAAAGACAGCGCCGAAAACCAATGTTACAAAAATCGCAATTCTTTTCATTTAACACTCCTTGTGTTTATATTGCCCATAAATAAACTTAGGTTTCACCGTAGTTATTAAAACAGGAACCACCGTCAGGCTTACCACGGCGCTTAGCAGCATATTCAGCGAGATAAGAGCGCCAAACTGCGCGATGATACGGAACCGGGAAAAAAAGAGCACCCCAAAGCTGGTTCCTACGGAAACCGCGTTGATGAGTATCGCCTTGCCGGAATCTCCAAAAGCCCTGCGCATATAATCGTCGCCCGCGGCGTATTCCCTTTTAACCGCTTCGATGATATGAATTGTGTAATCAATTCCAATGCCCACGGCAAGACTGGCAATCATTGCGGTTGATACATTGAGGGTGATACCGAAGAAGCCCATGATGCCGAAATTGCACATAATCGCGATGGCCAGGGGTAAGGCGGCGATAACACCCGCGGCAAGGGACTTGTAGGAAAACGCGACGATTAACAGCACCATAAGCACCGAGACAAAAATTGAGACCGTTTGGGATTGCACGACCAGACGGACAAGCGCCCCTTCCTGGGCAGCACCGCCTCCGACAAGTACGCGCACGTTTTCAGGAAAATGTGCGGCCGCGTAATCGTTGATTGCGTGGGTAACTTTCTGCGCGTCCGCCTGCCACTGGCTATTCACCAGTACTATTGTTTCTATGGCGGTAGGCTCAAGGGGATCATTGGAAAAGCTGTTCTCCGCATTTCCCGCGAGCAGTATGAGATAATTTGAAATAAGCTGCTGCAGTTCCTCCGGCGTTTCTTTTCCGTAACGCGCCGGTACCGCCGGTATTTCATAATACGCGCGCCCTTCGTAATTCGTCATACGCTCAAGTTCCCGCACCAGGCTCTGGGCGTTCATATTCGCGCTCTTTCCGGCGGCGGC
>BNUT01000130.1 GCA_025997555.1 Spirochaetia bacterium | reverse complement strand
TATACCCTTTCAATGTTTTTATGGTAATACAAACAACATGATCACCATGAAGCGCATTGCGGAAATCGCCCATGTCAGTCCGAGCACCGTATCCAATGTACTGCATGGCCGGGTAGAAAAAATGACAACCAAGACCCTGGAACGGGTGCAGCGGGCCATTAAGGATAATAACTATGTCGCCAATATGAGCGGCAGAACCTTGGGGCAATACGGGTCAAAAATTATCGGCGTTGTAATGATCTATGACCGCCGGGATAAATTCAATGCCATGCAGGCACCCTTTTTTGCCGAGATTATCGGGTCCCTGGAGCATGAAATACGTACCAAGGGTTATTTCATGATGCTTTATATTTCGGCGGATGTGGAAGAGAGTCTGCGGATGGCCATGTCATGGAACATAGAAGGGATGGTCGTGCTTGGCGGCGGTTCCGATGATTGCCGTACCATTATGCAGCGTACCAACATTCCCGTGGTTTTTATCGATCAGTATGTACAACATAAGGGCATCCAATACAACAATATCGGGCTGCAGGATTGGCAGGGCGCTTATATGATGACCGAATATTTGATAGCCCAGGGCCATAAACGGATTGCCTTTGTAGCCGATGAAAAGACGCCGGTCGGCCTGGACCATGAACGTCTCCAGGGCTGCAAGACCGCCATGGCGGAGCATGGACTTTCTTTTTTGCCCGAAGACTGTATTTACGCGAGCTACCTGAGCGAAGATCGCCACCGGGATTTGACCCGATTTGCCGCCCACAGGCTGCACAATTATACCGCCCTGTTTTTTGCCTCCGATTATCTGGCCGCTGATTCCGTGAACCTCTTTCAGGATAAGGGGATACGGATACCCCAGGATATATCGGTCGCCGGCTTCGATGACAATATTTTTGCCACCCAGGTCCGGCCCCAACTGACCACGGTAAAGCAGGATGTGTCCCAAAAGGCCCTTCTGGCCGTAAACCAGGTGCTCACCCTGATCCGTAAGGAAAAGCCCGAACAGAACCAGATCCGCCTGCCCGTAAGCTTAAGCATCCGGGACAGTGTAGCTAAAATATAAAAAAATAAGTTTTTTTATATTTTTAAAGAAAAGTGTTACGTAACACTTGACATTATCCTGATGATAACCTACAATGAAATTATAGAAAAAGGCATTTAAAAAAGTGTTACGTAATACCATGTTTGAATAGGAGGTTTTTTATGAAAAAGACACTGTTTTCCGTACTTGTTATCGCGGTTCTGCTGGCGAGCGGCTGCGAAAAGAAACCCGGCTCTGCTGCCCCCGGCAAAGTCACCATTGAACTCTTCTCGACAAAACCCGAGAACCAGGCAACCTATCAGAGGCTGATAAGCGCCTTCCAAGCGGAAAATCCGGATATCACCGTGAACCTGATGAACCTTCCCGATGCGGGTACGGTTCTGCGGAGCCGCTTAACCAAGAATGACATACCGGATCTGCTTGCCCTGGGGGGCGACGCAACTTACCGGGATCTTGCCGATGCCGGAGTTTTGATGGACCTTTCCGGGCAGGAATTCCTTTCCCGGATTAACGGCAGCTATCAGCAGATGCTCTACGATCTGCACACCGACAAGTCAAAGATTCCCTACGGTATCCCCTATGCGGCCAACGGTTCAGGGATTCTCTACAACAGGGACATTTTTGCCCAATATAATGTGGCGGTTCCCGAAACTTGGGACGCCCTGCTTGCGGCGGCAAAGACCTTTAAGGCGGCGGGGGTTAATCCCTTCCTGCTTACCTTTGGGGACTCCTGGACGACCCTTCCGAGCTGGAACAGCATGGCCCCGGTGCTTGCCCCGGCGAACTTCGGTATTGACCGTGCAAAGGGCGCAACAACTTTTTCCGGCACCCATGAGAAAATTCTGGAGCAATACATCCAGCTCCTCGATCTCTGCGGGAACGATTTTATGGGCACCGGCTATGACGATGGTAACAAGGCCTTTGCCGAAGGCAAGGCTGCCATGATGATCAACGGCAACTGGGCCATCGCGGAATTTCTCAAGACAAACCCCGGCATGAACGTTGATATGCTGACCTTCCCCTCATCCAACGACAAAAACAGAAACACTATTACCTCCGGCATTGACGTGGGCTTTGCGGTATCCGCCACTACAAAGAATAAGGATGCGGCGTTGAAGTTTATTGAGTTCATGACCAGGCCTGAAATTGCCCAGCAGTATGTTGATGAGCAGTTTGCCTTCAGCGCCGTTAAGGGGGTTGAGCAGAATAATCCCACGGTACAGGGCGTTAAGGATACCATTGCCGCAGGCCGTGTGTCGGACTTTATCGATCACAGTTATCCTGCGGGATTTGACCTCGCGGCAATCCTGTCCAAATTCGCCTTGAACTATACCAACAAAATGGACAGCGCTCAAAATATCAGGGAAACGCTCCAGGCTGCGGACACCGAATATAACGCCCTGCAATAATGGACTTGTTCGAGAACACGATTGGTTCTCGAACAACTCTAATGATAAAAGAAGGGGGATGGCTGTGAAAAGTAAAATTTCAATCTATTTCTATTTGATGGTTGTGCCGTTGGTAGTTGTCTTCTTTGCGCTCCATACCCTTCCTTTTTTGCAGGGTTTGTTCTACAGCTTTACCAACTGGAAGGGATTCGGGAATTGGGAATTTTCCGGGCTTCATAATTACACCCAGATGTTCAGGGACCCGCGTATTGCGGAAGCCTATCTTTTTACCTTCAAGTTTACTATCTGCGCTACCCTGCTGGTAAATATTCTCAGCATGGCCATAGCCTGCGGCCTGAACGCAAAGATAAGATACAAAAATTTTTTACGGGCCGTTTTCTTCCTGCCATACATACTGGGGTCTTTGGTGGTAAGTTATGTTTTCAAACAAATATTTGCCAACGTCATTCCCGTATGGGGCAGGTCCCTTGGTATTCCCGCCCTGTCGGTCAATATACTGGGGACCAATAACGCATGGCTTGGGATACTCTTTGTAACCGTCTGGCAGTCCCTGGCTTTTAACACCATTATTTATCTTTCCGGGCTGCAAAGCGTGGACCTGGATGTCTACGAAGCTGCGTCCATTGACGGTTGTACCGGACTGCGGACTTTTTGGAAAATCACCTTCCCCCTGATCGCTCCCTTTTTTACCATCAACATGGTTTTATGCGGGAAGGGTTTTCTGATGATGTTCGACCAGGTTCTGGCTTTGACAAACGGCGGCCCCGGCACCACAACCCAAACCATTGCGGTGCTTATCTACAAACGGGGCTTTAACGGCGGGCAATTCGCCTACCAAAGCGCAAACGCGGCGGTGCTTTTCCTCGTTGTTGTCGCCATATCCTTATTCCAGATGAAAGTCCTGGAAGGGAGGGAGAAAAAATATGAGTAGTTCTGCAATTCAGCTTCAGGGGAAGCCCAAAGAATCCTGTAATTGGCTGGTTACCGTACTGTTGTTTATCGGGGCGATAATCTTTATCCTTGGGGTTTTATATATTACCCTGGTGGTCGCCATGAAAGACGCCACACAGATGGATCGTGTACTCAGTCTGCCGAATCCCTTTGTTTTTCAAAATTTTGCAGAAGCCTGGAAGATGACCGATTATCCCCGTAAATTTATCAATACCCTTATCATTACGGTTATTTGTCTGCCCTTTACGCTTATTACCAACAGCGCCGCAGCTTATGCCATTACCCGGAACCGCGAAAAGAGCAAATTTTTTAATCTGGTGTATTACTACTTTATCAGCGCCATGTTTATTCCCTTCCAGGTATTGATGCTGCCCCTGGTAAAACAGGCCAGTTTCTTTCATCTTGATAATATTCTGGGCATTACCTTTCTGTACATCGTCTTTGGGCTGCCCATGAATACCTTTCTGTATTGCGGCTATGTGCGGAGCCTTCCGAAATCAATCGAGGAAGCGGCCTTAATCGAGGGACTAAATCCTATTCAGACTTTTATCAGAATTGTATTTCCGATTATGAAGCCCATACATTCTACGGTAGCAATTCTGAGCGTCATGTGGACATGGAACGATTTTCTTATGCCTCTCTTGTTGCTCACCAAGGCGGATAACCAGACCCTCCAGTTGTCACAGTATGTGTTCCAGACACAGTTTTCAACAAACTACAATCTGGCCTTTGCTTCTTATATTTTGGTTTTATTCCCCGTGGTGCTTGTTTACATCTTCTTCCAGCGGTGGATTATAGCGGGCGTAACAAACGGCGCGGTAAAATCGTAATAAAAAAATCATCGCGGTAAAATTATCGCGAAAAGGAAAACCGGTATGGAAAAAAAGACTTGGTGGAAAGAGGCGGTGGTGTATCAAATATACCCCCGCAGTTTTCAGGATTCGACCGGCAGCGGCGTGGGGGACCTTAACGGTATTACCCAACGGCTGGATTACCTCAAAGATTTAGGGGTTGATGTGATCTGGCTTTCGCCGGTGTACGCATCCCCCAATGTGGATAACGGGTATGATATCAGTGATTACCGGGCGATCATGGACGAGTTTGGAACCATGGAAGATTTTGAAAAGTTGCTCTCTGAATCCCACAAGCGGGGCCTCAAGATACTCATGGATCTGGTGGTAAACCACAGTTCGGATCGGCACCCGTGGTTTATCGAATCCCGCTCATCTATTGATAATCCCAAACGGGATTGGTATATCTGGCGGGACGGTTTTAAGGGCGGCTGCCACCCGGAGGGTGGCTTGCCCAATGACCTGCGCAGCGTTTTTTCCGGCTCCGCCTGGACGAAGGATGAAAAAACCGGGCAGTACTATATGCACAACTTTGCTGCGGCCCAGCCGGATCTGAACTGGGCAAATGCGGATGTGCGGAACGCGGTGTATGATATGATGGGCTTCTGGCTTGACAAGGGGGTTGATGGTTTCCGCATGGACGTGATCGACGCCATTGATAAACCCGCTTCCGCTCTTGCCGTATCCGGGGGGAAGGCGGAAACCTGTTTCGGCAATCCCGGTGTGCACGAATACCTCAAGGAGATGAACCAAAAGGTTCTGTCCCGGTACGGCATTATGACCGTGGGGGAAACTTCCAGTGTTACTGTGGAAACCGCGCCCCTCTATGCAGGCAATGACGGGAAGGAACTTAATATGGTGTTTCAGTTTGAACACACCTGGGTTGATCATGACAAGGATCTCGGAAAATGGAAACCCCTGCCATTGGATCTTCCCAAATTAAAGAAGATACTTTCCCGCTGGCAGACCGCTCTCCACGGCAGGGCCTGGAACAGCCTCTATTGGGACAACCACGATCAACCCCGTATTGTTTCCCGTTTTGGAAATGACTCCACAGAAGAACTGCGTGTATTAAGCGCCAAAATGCTGGCCGCCTGCCTCCACATGATGCAGGGCACCCCCTACATTTACCAGGGCGAGGAACTGGGGATGACCAATTATCCTTTTAACAGCCTTGAGGAATGTAATGATGTGGAGATCCACAATGCCTACCGGGAACTGGTAACAGAAAAGAAACTGCTCACCCATGAGGAGATGATGAAGGGTATACGGAAATTAAGCCGTGACAATGCCCGTACCCCCATGCAGTGGGATGAGGGTAACAATGCGGGGTTCAGCGCGGGAACTCCCTGGATGATGGTAAATCCCAACTATAAAACTATCAACGCCGCCGTCCAGGTTCATGATCCGGAATCGGTGTTTAGTTTTTATAAGCGGCTCATAGGGTTACGCAAAGAACATCCGGTTATCGTATATGGTGATTATGAACTTTTGCTGCCGGAGGATGAAAGGCTTTTTGTGTACCGCCGCCGTTTTGAGGGCGCCGGGCTTTTGGTACTGTGCAATTTTACTTCCCAAAGAATTACCGGTATTGATATCGAAGCTCTGCGGAATGATGACGATAAACTCTTGATCGGAAACTACCATGGCACAGAGACGGAGAAGAAAGTAATAATGCCCTATGAGGCAAGGGTATATTATAGTTCTATTTCCAAAAATCCCTGATGACGGACGGACATGACAAAAACCGGGCCTTCCGAAGACGCTAAGTCTTCGGAAACTCCCAGCCCCTGAAGCATCCATGCAGTATATTCACCGACATTTTCTGCGGGAATAAAAACCTGGATAACACCCGCAAAGCCTCCCCCGTGAACACGGCAGGCCCCTTCAATGTTATGAAGGTGAAAGAAAAGTTCCGTGAGGGCAAGGCAGACCGGTATCTTTTGTTCTTCCGTTGAACCGGGAACAACCACGTTTTGCAGCCACTTGTACGAAGAATTCCCCGATTCATTTACCAAACGTAAAAAGGCGGAGAAATCATTTTTTCCAAGGGCTCTGACTTCCGCATCAACCCGGCTGTTTTCTTCAACAAAATGTAAAGAACGGAGCACCGCCCGGTCGCCGTATTGACCGCGAAGCGCAGGAAGGTTTTTTATAATGTCTTCCAGGGGAATATCCCGCAGCACTTCTTTTCCAAAAAAGGATGCAACTGATTTCATTTCGCCGGGGATGGCTGAATAGGCTTCGCTTAAATTGGCATGGCTGCCCCCGGTATCAACCAGAATGAGGCGGTAATTTTGGGCGGCAAAATCAAAGGGAATTTCTTTAACTACCGGGGCCGAAGGATCGTTAAAATCCATCGCCACCATTCCGCCAAAGGCGCAGGCCATCTGATCAAGGAGTCCCGAATTCTTGCCCCAATAGTTGTTCTCCGCATACTGCCCGATACGTGCACGCTGTTCAACCGGGATTTTTCCATCGTTGTAAAGCTGATTCAATATGCCGCAGATCAGCATCTCGAAGGCGGCGGAGGAACTTACCCCCGATGCCGAAAGGACTTCACTTGAAACACAAGCCTTGAAGCCCCCTGCGGTAAAACCCTCTTTTTCAAAGCCCGCCGCAATACCCCGCACCAGGGCGATGGACCCTTTTTCATTCTGAATTGGCGTAAGGCTGCCCTTTAAGTCTATACGGTAATCTTCATGATAGCATTCATCGTAAATAGAAATATTGTTGTCAATAGTTTTTGAAATGACGGCGATACAGTCCTTCTGGATGCTCGCTGCAAGTACCTTGCCGTGGTTATGATCCGTGTGGTTCCCCCCAATCTCACTGCGTCCGGGGCAGCTGAAAATACGGATATCATCATCCCCAAAACGTTTCCTGAATTGTTCGATTAAATTCGTGTACCGCTTTTTCTGTCCGGTAAAAACGGATTCACCGCTCCCGTAAATTTCAGAAAACAGTGTTACTGTTTTTTCATTATCCAGATTTTGCAGCGCATTATCTATGGTCATTATTAAGCCCCCTGTTTCCTTAACAGAAATAATTCTGAGAAAAAGTCTCCATTTTTTGGACTGTGATGCCCGGTACATTCCAGGAGAAGCCCTGCCTGCATGAGTTCATCCCCACCCCGTTCTCCGCAGTTTAGGTTTTTGTCCTCTGCGGAATAGCCCCCTTCTTCCCAAACCGTAACCTGATAATCCGCATCGTTTTCCAGCCCCGCAAGTTTGAGGCGGAAGGGTCGCTGGTTGGGATTTGAAAGGATCTTGTACACACCGACGATTGCTTCTTTGCCATCCTCTGAAACCGTCATCCATGCGGCAAAGCGGCCATTGAGGGGATAGGGCCCGTTAATAACACTGCGGCCCGGCAGGGGACTGAGCAGTCGATAAAAATTACCATACTGAAAAGTACGCCGATGGGCCTTGTAAAAGGCAATTTGTTTTTTTACCGCTTCCTGTTCTTCGGCGCTGAATTTGGTTGGGTCAAGTTCGTAGCCCAGACAGCCGAAGAAGGACACCATGGCCCGGAAGGGCAGCGGGGTGAGGCGGCGGGTCTGGTGGTTTGGAATTGCCGAAACATGGGCCCCCATGGAACTTAAGGGGTAGATAAGACTGGCCCCTTCCTGAATATGCAGCCGTTCTACGGCGTCGGTGTCATCACTCAGCCAGCCCTGGGGCGCAAAACCCAGAATACCCGGATCGAAACGGGCGCCCCCTGATGCACAGGATTCAAACAGTATTTCCGGAAAGGCGCCGGTAAGCCGGGCATAAAGATCGTAAACTCCCAGCACATAACGGTGAAAGAATTCGCCCTGCCGATCCGGGGGCAAAGTAACGCTGTAAGGTTCGGTGATAAACCGGTTCATATCCCATTTGATATAGGAAATGGGCGCACATTCAAGGATCACGGAAAGTACCTTAAAAAGATGATCCACTATTTCCGGCCTGCCCATATCCAGCACATATTGATTGCGCTGT